>JAPVSX010000333.1:0-10956 GCA_047519495.1 Armatimonadota bacterium | reverse complement strand
GGCTGTATCACGCCCGGGCCGCGGGGCGGCGCTGGGTGCTGGTTGCGCTCTCTGGGGGGGTCGTGGGCTGGGGAAACGACGCCGGCGTGCCGACCCCCCTGAACTTCGCCGTCGTGGCCGCGCTCCGGCCGTACGAACGGCGAGCGGCGGCGACCGGGCCTACGGCGTGAGCCAATACGCCCGGCAGTAGGCGGGCCGCCCTCCCAGGGGGCTGGCCCGCGGCGGCGCCGCGCTTGCAAGAGCCTCTCCAAGCGGCGTAGAATACGTCTGTCGTGCGCACGGATCGCCCCTCCCGATGAGTCCCGTCGCCATTGCGATCGCCCTCGGCTACGGGCTCGCGGTGCTCGCGGTGCTGGGGCGCCGCCGTCTCCGCGAGCCCTGGGTGCTGGCGGCGCTGCCCGCGGGGGGGCTGGTGTTCCCGGTCGCCCTCATCCTCGCCAATCCGATCCAGCTCTTGTTCGCTTCCGTGTTCGGCTGGGACACCGACGCCTACAGCACCAACCTGGGGATCGGCCTCGCCGGGATCGTGGCCACGGCGGTCGTGAACGAGGTCTTCAAGCTCGCGCCGGCGCTCCTCGCCTGGTCGCTGAGCGGCGAGCGGGATGACGCGCTGGCGTTCGGCGCGGCATCCGGCGCCGGATTCGGCATCGTCGGCGCCTACCAGGTCATCCAGCTCGCGTTGATGGCCCGCGCGCTGCCGGTCGGCTCGCCGTCCGGGTTCCTGACGCCGCTCGTCCAGCAATTTGCGTTCGTGGCGATGCACGCCGCCGCGACCGCCCTGGCCGCGTACGGCATGACGCGCCGGCGGATCGGTCCCTACCTGGCCGCGGCAGTGCTGTATGAGGCGCTGTTCGCCACGCTCGGCCTCCTGTTCTCGCTCCGCGCGTACGCGAGCCTGGTCTGGACCGTGCTGGCGGTCGCGACCGGCCTCGCGCTGCTCGCGTACACGTTTCTCCTCAGCCTGCGTCCCGCGGCGGCCGAAGGTTCTGCGGCCGCGTCCTGACGCGCCGGTGCCATGAACGGCGCCACCGCGCGCGACCGTGCGGTGGAGGGATGGCGCCACCTCAGGGCGTTCTTCCACGACGGCTGTGGCCACCTGCGGCCGGCGATCGAGGCGCTGCGCCAGGCAGAGCAGATCCAGCGGCGGACCGGCGCATCGGATGACCTCGAGGCCACGCTGATCGGACTCTCTCTCGCCCTGCGGCTGGTGCGGGAGCCCGAGGCGGGGCGGCGGGCGGTGGTGCTGGCGCAGGAGCTCGCGAACGCCGCGCGCCGGCGGCACGGCGACGCCGCGGGCCTGCCGTTCCGCTCGCACCTCGAGGCGGCGTACCGCGATCTGGCCGACGTGGAGGCGGGGGAGGCCGCCGCCCGGACCGCCGAACTGGGCGTCGAGGCCTGCGACCGGACGCTGCGCCTGGCGCGCCGGCTGCGCGTGCCCCAGGTCGTTCCCGCGTCCCAGGCGGTGAAGGCCGGCCTCCTGCTCCGCCTTGCCCGGGCCCGACCCGGCGCCGACAGCGCCCGCCTCCGCCGCGAGGCGGAGAAGTTGTACGCATCGGCGATTGAGGCGTGGCCGGCGCGCGACCTCGAAGGCCGGGCGGTCGTCCAGCTCGAGGCCGCCGAGGGCCTGGCCGCGTACCCCGATGGCACCGGCCGCGCGGAGCGCCTCCTCCGCGAGGCCGAGGACGCGCTCGCGGCCGCGGGCAACCGATACCTGGCGGCCCGGGCCGCCCGCGCCCGGGCCCGGCTTGCGCTCGCCGCCGGCCGGTCCGACGCGCTGGACGAGGTGGAGCGCGCGGCGGCCGCGTTCCGCGCGCTCGGCTGCGACCGAGAGGCGCGGGAGGTGGAGGCGCTCCTGTAGGCGAACCTCCGGAGAGTTTCATACGTCAGCGCACTACAGTAGAAAGGCAGGCGGCGCCGTGGTCAACCCGAAGCTCCGGGATCCGCTCGCGGACATCCTGTTCCGTGCGGTCCTGCAGCTGCGGACCGTGGAGGAGTGCTACCGGTTTTTCGAGGACCTCTGCACCGTGGGCGAGCTCAAGGCCCTCGCCCAGCGGTTCGCGGTTGCACGCATGCTCGATCAGGGCAAGACCTACGCGCAGATCGCCGCGCAGACCGGGGCATCATCCGCGACGATCAGCCGCGTCCGCCGGTTCCTGACCTACGGCGCCGACGGCTACACGCTCGTGCTGGAGCGGCTGGAGCGGCTGGAGCGGTCGGAGCGGGGCGGGGGCGCGCGCCGCCCGCGGGGCGCCCGCCGGAGACATGCCTGATCGCCACCGCGCAGGGCGGACCGGCGCCGCGCGGCTCCTGGTCGTGGTCTTCCTGGCCCAGGCGGCCCTGCTCGGCCGGGCCGCCTGGGCCCAGTCGCTGGATGACCGGGTGTACGCGGTGGCCCGGCAGCTCATGTGTCCCGTGTGCGCGGGCCAGACGGTCGCCGAGAGCGACTCCACCGTGGCGCGCGAGATGCGGGCGATCATTCGCCAGAAGCTTCTCGCGGGCGAGACCCCGGACCAGATCCTCCGGTACTTCGCCGGACAGTTCGGCGAGCCCGTGCTCGCGGAGCCGCCCCGCCGCGGCGTCTCGCTCGTCCTCTATCTGGGGCCGCCGGCCGCGCTGATCGTGGGGCTCGCGATCGCGGCCGCCGCGATCCGGCGGTGGACCCGCACCCGGCCGCCGCAGGCGGCCGTGGGCCCGCCGGTTGATCCCGAGGAGCTCCGGCGCCTCACCCGCGAGCTGGACGCGCGCGACCACCGGCAATGACCCCGTGGTGCGGGTGACGAAAATATCCACTCCAGGGTCTCGCCGCAAGGGATCACCTTGAACAGTATCAAGCCCCGGATGGCGGAGAACGGCGTACGCGCCTGGCAGGCGGACGCGCGTGCGTCCGGCTGCGTCTGGCGCTGTCAGTTGACGTCCGCGTCTGCCGTATGTTAGCATAGGCGGCGTACTTTGCTACGGCAGCGATTTATCGTGATAAAGTAAATGGGAGATGTCGCCTACGAATGCTTCTTGAACGCTGGCAGCAGATTCCGCCGGGGACCCGCGACCTGCTTCCCCGTGAGACCGCGCAGGTGCGGGCGGCCGCCGGCGGCATGCTGCGAGAGCTGGCGCAGTGGGGATACCGGGAGATCACCACTCCGACCCTCGAGTACCTCGACGTGCTCGTCCGCGGGGAGGGCGCCGAGGCCGGGGACCGCCTCTTTAAGCTGATCGACCGGGGCGGGGAGCTGCTCGCGCTGCGCCCCGAGATGACCACCCCGGTCGCGCGGCTGGTCGCGACCCGGCTGCGCGACGACCCGCTGCCGATCCGCCTGGCGTACGCGGGCCAGGTATTCCGGGGGCGCGAGATCGGCTCCGGCCGCCTGCGGGAGTTTCCCCAGGTGGGGTGCGAGCTGATCGGCTCCCGCACCCTTGAGGCCGACGCGGAGATCGTCGCGCTCGCGGTCGAGTCACTGGCCGCGGCCGGCGTCGCCCAGTTCTCGCTGAGCCTCGGGCACGTCGGCGTGCTGCGGGGGATTCTGGCGGGCCTCGACCTGCCGGACGGAGCCGCGGCCGAGGTCCGGTCCCTCCTCTATCAAAAGGACTTCGTCGGGATCCGCGGCCTGCTCGGCCGCCACCGGGCCCCGGCCGGGGTCGTGGACGCGCTCCTGGCCCTCCCGACCCTCCGCGGGCCGGCCGCGCTCCGAGAGGCCCGCCGCCTGGTGGAGACGCCGGAAGGGCAGGCGGTGCTGCACGACTTCGGGGAGCTCGAGGGGATGCTGCGCGCGTACGGAGTCGGGGACGCCGTGACGCTCGACCTGAGCATCATCCGCGACTTCGATTACTACACCGGGATCGTGTTCGAGGGCCACACGACGGCGCTCGGCGTGCCGCTCCTCGGCGGCGGACGGTACGACCGGCTCCTCGAGCAGTTCGGGACGCCGCGCCCGGCGACGGGGTTCGCCGTGCGGCTCGACCGCCTGCTGGCCGCCTCACCGGAGGTAGAGGACCGGTGGGCGCCCGACGTCGTGGTGGCGTTCGCCCGGGGGGGCCGGGACAGCGCGCTCGCATGCGCCCGTGCGCTGCGCCGGCGGGCCCTCACGGTGACGGTAGAGGTGCTCGGGCGGCCGTGGGACGAGGTCGCCCGCGAGGCGCTTGCGCGCGGCGCCGGCCGCGCGGTGCTGGTGCGCGGCGAGACGGCGGTCGTGCGCGAGGCGGACGGCCGGGAGCGCGGCGTGGGGGTCGCGGACCTGATCGCCGGCGGGCCGGCCGCCGGGAGGACGCCGTGAGCGTCGTCACCGTGGCCGTGCCGTCGGGGCGCCTGCTGGAGGGCGCGATGCGCACGCTTGAGGCCGCCGGGTACCTGACCGCGGACGTGTGGCGGTCGACCCGCCGGCTGATCCTCCCCTGCGTGGACGAGACGGTGCGGTGCCTGATCGCGAAGCCGGTGGATCTGCTCACCTACGTCGAGCACGGCGCCGCGGACCTCGGCATCGCCGGCAAGGACATGCTCCTCGAACAGGGCCGCGACGTCTACGAGCTCGTGGATCTCGCATTCGGCTTCTGCCGCGGTGTGCTGGCGTTTCCGGCGGAGACCGCGGACGGCTGGGAGCGGAAGAGCCCGCTGCGGATTGCCACGAAGTACCCGCGCGTCACGGAGCGGTACTTCTGGAGCCAGGGCCGGCCCGTCGAGATCATCGGGATGAGCGGCACGGTCGAACTGGCCCCGCAAGTGGGGCTCGCCGATGGGATCGTCGACCTGGTGATGACGGGCCGGACCCTCCGGGAGAACAACCTCGTGGAGGTGGCCGAGCTGTTCCACTCCACCGCCCGGCTGGCCGTCAACCGCGTGAGCCTGCGGAGCCGCGCCGACGCGGTGGCGGCGGTCGTCGACCGGCTCCGCGCGGCAGTCGGGCAGCGCGCGGCGCCCCCGTCGGTCTAGGGACGCGAGGAGGTCACCCGTGGAGATCATCCGTCTTGCCTCAGCCCCCCCGGACCGCCTGCAGCGCATGCTCCGGCGGTCGAGCGCGGAGGTGTTCGACGCCGGGCGGCAGGCCCACGTGCGCGGCATCATCGAGGACGTCGCCCGCCGCGGCGACGAGGCGATCGTCGAGTACACGCAGCGGTACGACGGCGTCGCCCTCACCCCGGACCGGCTGCGGGTGGACCGCGACGAAGTGACCCGGGCGTACGACGCCGTGGACGACGGCCTCCGGACGGCCCTCGCTACGAGCATCGAGCGCACCCGCCGGTACAGCGAGTGGCTGCGGCCCCCGGGGCTGGCGCTGGACGAGCACGAGCCCGGGATCACGACCGGGATCAAATGGACGCCGGTCGAGAGTGTCGGGGTGTACGTGCCGGGCGGCAAGGGCGCGTTTCCGTCGACGTTCATCACGATCGTCACCCCCGCGGTGGTCGCCGGGGTCGAGGAGATCGCTGTGGTCCTGCCGCCCCGCAGGGACGGCAGCGCCGATCCGGCGGTCCTCGTCGCGGCCGACCTCCTCGGCGTCTCGCACCTCTTTCGGTGCAACGGCGTGGCCGGCATCGCCGGGCTCGCGCTCGGGACGGCGACCTTGCCGCGGGTGCGCCTGCTGGGCGGCCCGGGGAACCCCTACGTCACGGCCGCGCAGGTCGCCGTCCAATCACTCGGCGTCCGGCTGCTCGCGGTGCTCGGCCCGACGGAGTCGATGATCCTGGCCGACGACTCCGCGGACCCGGACCGGCTGGCGCTGGATCTCTTGAACGAGGCCGAGCACGGGAAGGACTCCGCGGCGATCCTGCTCACGCCGTCGGCGGCGCTGGCCGAGGAGGTGCAGGACCGGCTTCCGCGGTACCTGGCACAGTTGCCGGGCTGGCGGCGCGGGTTCGCGGAGGCGGCGCTCGGCGACTACGGCGGCGCCGTGATCGCGCCGACGATGGACGACGCGATCGCGTTCGTCAACCGCTACGCGCCGGAACATTTACAACTAGCGACCCGCGATCCGTTCGCGATGCTCGGGCGGATCCGCAACGCGGGCGAGATCCTGCTCGGGCAGGACACCCCCTTCTCGGCGGGCAACTACGCGATCGGCGTGCCGGCCGCGCTGCCGACGGGCGGGTTCGCGCGGGTCGGCTCCGGGGTGACCGTGCTGAGCTTCCTCAAGGCCACGTCGGTGGCCCACCTCGATGCGCGCGGCCTGGCCGCGGTGCGGCCGGTGATCGAGCGGCTCGGCCGGTACGAGGAGTTTCCCGCGCACGTCCTGGCGGTGACGGCCCGGGGGGACGCGGAATGAGCCGCGCCGGCCGGGTCGTGCGGGGGACCGCGGAGACGCGGGTCGAGGTGACGTGGGCGCTCGACGGGACGGGCCAGGCCGAGATCTCCACCGGCCTGCCGTTCCTGGATCACATGCTCGCACAGGTCGCCCGCCATGGGCGGTTCGACCTCACCATCTCTGCCGCCGGCGATCTCGAGGTCGACGCCCACCACACCGTGGAGGACGTGGGGATCGCCCTCGGCCGGGCGCTCCAGGAGGCCCTCGGCGACGGCGCGGGGATCAGCCGGTTCGGGTCGGCGTACGCGCCCCTCGACGAAGCCCTGGTGCTCGCGGTCGTGGACGTGAGTGGGCGGCCCTACCTGCACTACGCGATACCCGTATCCCGCCAGCGGCTCGGCGCGTACGACACCGACCTGACCGAGGAGTTCTTCCGCGCCTTTGCGATGAACGCGGGGATCACCCTCCACCTGCTCCTCGTGCACGGCCGGAACGCGCACCATATCATCGAGGCCGCGTTCAAGGCGCTCGCCCTCGCGCTCGACCGCGCGACGCAGGTGGACCCGCGCCTCCGGGACGTGCCGTCTACGAAGGGGACGCTCGCGTGATCGCGATCACCGATTACGGCGCCGGCAACCTCCACAGCCTCCAGACGGCGCTCGCGCGGCAGGGCCTCGATGCCCGGGTCACCGATGCCCCGCGCGTGCTGGACGCGGCCGAGGCGCTGGTCGTGCCCGGCGACGGCGCATTCGGCCCGGCGGTCGCGCAACTCCGCGCGCTTGGGTTCGCGGACCGCATCCGGGCGTTTGTCCGGTCGGGGCGCCCGTTTCTGGGGGTCTGCCTGGGGATGCAGCTCCTGTTCGACGAGAGCGAGGAGGACGGCCGGCACGCGGGGCTGGGGCTGCTGCCCGGCCGGGTCGTCCGGCTCCCGGACCGCGTCAAAGTGCCGCACATGGGCTGGAACCAGCTCCGGGTCATCCGGTCCTCGCCGCTCCTCGAGGGAATCAGCACGGGCGCGTACGTCTACTTCGTACATTCGTATTGCGCGGTACCCGCCGAGGCCGCGATCGTCGCCGCGACCACGGAGTACGGCGGCGACGTGGCGGCCGTCGTCGGCCGGGGCAACATCTGGGCGACGCAGTTTCACCCCGAGAAGTCGGGGGCGATCGGGATCCGGATGCTGGCGAACTTCGCCCGGTGGGCCGTCGGTGCTGGTGCTTCCGGCCGTTGACATCCGGGGCGGCCGCTGCGTCCGCTTGCTCCAGGGCCAGGCCGGCCGCGAGCGCGTGTACGGGGACGATCCCGTCGCCGCCGCCCTCCGGTGGGAGGCCGCCGGTGCTCCCTGGCTGCACGTCGTGGACCTGGACGGCGCGTTCGCGGGGCGGCCCGCGAACGGGGACGTGATCGCGCGCCTGATCGGAGCCGTCCGCGTGCCGGTCGAGGTGGGCGGGGGGCTTCGCGACCTCGGCGTGATCGAGCGGCTCCTCGGGGTGGGGGCAGCCCGGGTGATCCTGGGCACGGCCGCCGCGGCCGCGCCAGACCTGCTCGAGGCAGCCTGCACGCGCTTCGGCGAGCGCGTCGCGGTTGCGATCGACGCGCGGGACGGAGAAGTCGTGACGGAGGGATGGGTGACCGCGACGGCGGAGCCTGCGCTGGCGGCCGCCGGACGCGTCGTCCGGGCGGGGGCCAGGCGGATCATCTATACTGACACGCGCCGGGACGGGATGCTCGGGGGACCCAACCTGGCCGCGATCGACGAGGTGCTGCGGGCGGTGAACGTGCCGGTGATCGCCTCCGGCGGCGTCGCATCGGCTGAGGACGTCCGCCGGCTCCGTGCGCTCGAGCGCGCCGGGCTCGAGGGCGTCATCGTCGGCCGGGCCCTGTATGAGGGGCGGGTGCGGCTCGAGGACCTCCTCGCCGCAGCTTACCCCGCCACACCGCCTCAGCACGACATCCCGGCGCGCGGCGAGACGTAACGGAACCGCAGCCATGCTGGCCCGGCGGGTGATTCCGTGCCTGGACGTGACCGGCGGACGCGTCGTCAAGGGTACGAGCTTCGTCAACCTGCGCGATGCCGGAGACCCGGTCGAGCTCGCGGTCCTGTATGATCGCGAGGGCGCGGACGAGTTGGTGTTCCTCGACATCACCGCGAGCCACGAGGGCCGCGACATCATGGAGGACGTGGTCCGCAAGACGGCCGAGGCCCTGACGATCCCGTTCACGGTGGGGGGCGGCCTGCGGACGGTGGACGACCTCCGACGGATGCTGCGGGCCGGCGCCGACAAAGTTGGCATCAATACCGCCGCGGTGCAGCGCCCCGAGTTGATCCGAGACGCCGCCCGGCAGTTCGGCAGCCAGTGCATCGTCGTCGCGATCGACGCCAAGCGTGTCGCGCCGGGCCGCTGGGAAGTCTGGCTCCACGGCGGGCGGACGCCCACCGGCCTGGACGCGGTCGCCTGGGCCCGGCAGGCGGCGGGGTGTGGCGCCGGCGAACTGCTGCTCACAAGTATGGACCAGGACGGGCGGGAGGACGGCTACGACCTGGCGCTGATCCGGGCCGTGACCTCCGCGGTCCGCGTCCCGGTGATCGCATCGGGGGGGGCGGGTAGTCCGCAGCATTTCGTGGAAGCGGTCCGCGACGCGGACGCGGATGCCGTGCTTGCCGCGTCGATCTTCCACTTCCGGAAGTACAGCATCGCAGAGGCAAAGGCGTTCATGGCGGCGCACGGGATTCCCGTCCGCCCGCCGGACCCGGCCGGGCCATCGGGCGCGCCGGCGACGCCGCTGCGGGGGGAGCCTGCACGATGAGCGAGGCCGGCACGATCACCTTCGACGGCGCGGGATTGGTCACGGCCGTGGCCCAGGACGCCGAGACCGGGGAAGTGCTGATGGTCGCCCACATGAACCGGGACGCGCTCGAGCGGACCCTGACCACCCGGCAGGCGTGGTACTGGAGCCGGAGCCGGAAGCGGCTGTGGCGGAAGGGCGAGGAGTCCGGGCACACGCAGCACGTTCGCGATGTCCGCGTGGACTGCGACGCGGACGCGGTACTGCTCACCGTCGACCAGATCGGGCCCGCGTGCCACACCGGGCACCGCTCGTGCTTCTACCGGGCGGTGGCGCCAGAGAAGGACGGGGGATTCCGGTTCACGGAAACGGGGACGGCAGCGGCCCCGGCGGGCGCCGCCGCGCCCGGGCGGACCGGCCCGGAGATCCTCACCGAGCTCGCGGGGGTCCTCCGGGACCGGCGACGTCAGCCCCGCCCGGCGTCCTACTCCTCGCTGCTGTTCGCGGAGGGCCTGGCGCGCCTGAACGAAAAGATCATGGAGGAAGCGGCCGAGGTGACCCGTGCGGCCCGGAAGGAGACCCCCGCGCGGCTCGTCGAGGAGGCCGCCGACCTCTGGTTTCACACCCTCGCGCTGCTCGTGTTCCAGGGCGTCGATCCCGAAGCCGTCTTCGCCGAGCTCGCGAAGCGGAGACGATAGGGCGCGGCCCCGCCGGTGCGATACGCGGTGTTCTCCGACGTGCACGCCAACTTCGAGGCCCTGGAGGCTGTCCTCCGCGACGCGGCATCACACGCGCCGGACGCGTTCGTCTGTCTGGGGGATATCGTGGGGTACGGCCCCGACCCCAACGAGTGCGTCGCCGGGGTACGCGGCCTGGGCGGCGCCGCGATCGCCGGGAATCACGATCTGGCGGCCATCGGGGCTCTAGACCTCGAGACGTTCACCCCGCTGGCCCGCGCCGCGATCGAGTGGACGATGACGGTGCTGAGCGACGGCGCCCGGCGATTTCTCACGTCGCTGCCGCTCCGCTTCGAGACCCCGGCGTTCCTGGCCGTGCACGGGTCGCCTCGGGATCCCGTGGAAGAGTACGTCCTCGACCTCCCCACGGCGCTCGCAGTCTTCACCGAGAGCGCGTTCACGCTCTGTCTCGTCGGCCACTCCCACCTCCCCGGCGCGTTCGTCCTCCGGCGGGACGGGCGGGTCGGCGCCCGGATGTTGCCCCCCGGCGAGGCGGTCCGTCTGTCGCGGACTTCCCGGTACATCATCAACGTCGGCAGCGTCGGCCAGCCCCGGGACGGCGATCCCCGCGCGTCCTACCTGCTGCTGGACACGGACGCCCGCGCCGCCACCCTCCGCCGGGTCGACTATCCCATCGCCGCGACCCAGGCGAAGATGGCCGCGCGGGGGCTTCCCGAGATGCTCGCGCAGCGGCTGTCCGCTGGCCTGTAGACCGCCGCCTCCTCTTCACCGCCACGCGTGCGGGCGGAGGCGTGTCCCCTGCGAGGGCAGGCCTCCGTCACGTCACGCCGCGCCTGATCGATACGGTTTCGAATGGGTCCTCTCCGGGGACATACCTCCGCGCGGTCCGCAAGAAGGTGATCCGCTGACGCTCCGCGGACGGGGAGGGAGCCGCTCGCGGACCGGCGAACGAGGGGATGGCGCGCTTCGCGCACGCCCATGCTGGGAGGAAGACCGTGAGCCGTCATGACCCGCAGATCGAGGAGTCTGCGCAGGAGGCCCGGATGTGAGCGGGCGGCCGATCACCATCGACGATCTGCTGGCGCTGCCGATCCTGAACGATCTCCATCTCTCGCCGGACGGCTCGCGCGTCGTGTGCACGGTGACCACCGGGGACCGGGATGCCAACACCTACCGGACGCGCCTCTGGATCGTCCCCACCGGCGGCGGCGCGCCGTGGCAGCTGACCACGGCGCCGGCGC
>JAPVSX010000332.1:0-10207 GCA_047519495.1 Armatimonadota bacterium | reverse complement strand
GCTGACGACGTCCACGCCCTGCCGCCGCAGCGTGCGGACGCGGTCGTCCATGCCGATAGTCATCGACGGGATGATCTGGCGGACGGCCTGAGACAGACGCATGGCGTGCCCCCCGGGGTCCCGGCCGGCGGCGGCCTGCACAGACGCGGCCGGTCTCGTGACACCCTGTTATTCGCCGCTGCTCGAACGACTCCCGTCAGGCACCGCCCTCGTCCGGCGATTTAGAGGCGTGGGCATAAAATGATTGCACCCAGTACGCCGCGTCCGCTGAGCGATCGCGGTCCCCGGAGGGGATGGATGAGCCAACCCTGGGACGTCATCATACGTGGCTACCTCGAGCATGCCCTCCCGGCGCTCTATTACGCGTTCTTTGCCTATATGGGATGGACGGCCGTCCGGGAGCAATTGCGGGCCGGGAGGATCAGGTCGGCGCTGGAGGCGGGGCTCCTCGCCCTCGCGGCCGTCACCCTGACCGCCATCGATCTGCGGTTTGCCTTTTACGCGGGGTGTGCGTACGTGGGCTGGACATGGGTCCAGCGCAACATCCGCGCCGGGAGGATCCGCCGCGCCCTCGCGACGGCGGTGCTGGCCCTCAGCGCCATCGCCGGTCTCGAGGCGGTCAGGATTCTTCCGCCGTCTCTCCAGCAGGTCGATTTCGTCTTGTTGTGCCTCGGCGCGTCCGCCTTCTTCGGGGCGACGGGCCTGGCCGAGCTCAGGCGCGCACCTGCGCCAGAGAAAGGCCTGACACACGTTGCCCTCACATGCTTCCTCGCCGGAATCCTGATTCTGTGGCTGGCGTGGCTGCTGCGGGGGGTCGTCCCGTATTTCCTCGCCGCCGTCGCGATCCTGGCGGGATTGGGCCTGGCCCTCCTCTTGTACGAACCGGCAACAAGAGAGCGCGTGTTGGAGGCGGGCTCCGGCTTCTCTTTCTCAACCCTGTCCTTGATGGCGATTCCGATACCGGGTCTATCCGTCAGGCGGCGGGTCGATGGCCGAGCCCTACCGGCGGGTGGCATGCACGCGGGCCACGGCCATCCGGGCGAAACCGGCGAGGCCGGCGGGGTACAGGCGCATCACGGCAAGCACCGCAAGCGCGAACACGACCATGCGGAGCTGGCCGTAGGCGCGCAGCGCCTCCGACGCCACCTCGATCACGACCGCGCCGGCGATCGGTCCGGCCAGCGTCCGCTGGCCGCCAAGGATCACCATGATGATGATCAGAGCCATCTCGTCGAACCGCATCGCCACGGGGCTCAGCAGGCCGATGTAATGGCCGTACAGCGCGCCGGCCAGCCCGGCGATCCCGCTGCTCAGGCCAAACACAAACCGCTTCCACCGCACCGTGTTCACGCCGGCCGCCCGGGCCGCCCCCTCGTCGTCGCGGATCGCCCGCAGGCGATAGCCGATCCGGCTGTGGAGCAGCACCGCGAGGCCGGCGATCGCCGCCGCCGCGCAGCCCAGGAACAGCTCGTAGTACGGGGTCGGAGAGATGGCGCGCAGGAGCTTCGGGACGGCGAGTCCCAGATCCCCGCGCGTCAGCCCGTACTCCATCGAGACGACGATGCGCGCGGATTCCGCAAACGCCCAGGTCGCGAGCGCCAGGTAGAGGGTGCGCATCCGCAGCGTGAGCGCGCCGAGCATGTAGCCGGCGGCGCCGGCGAGGGCGCCGCCGCACACGATCCCGAGCGGGATCGGGACGCCGGTCCGGATGACCAGGAGCGCAGACGCGTACGCCCCGATGCCGGCAAACACGTGGTGGGCGAGAGAAAACAGCCCCGTGTATCCGGCGATCAGGTTCCAGCTCAGGGCCAGGATCCCGTAGTACAGGGCCACCGTGAGCACGTGCACCGGGTAACCGCCAAGGGCCAGCGGAAGCAGCGCCGCCGCCGCGAGACCGGCGGCGGCACCGGCCATGACGCGCGACCGCAAGATCGCGGGCGCGCCGGAGATCGGGATCGCCGCGCCGCGCGCCGTGGGGCCTACGCCTCCCGGGCCCGCTCGCCCCACAACCCTGTCGGGCGCAGCGCCAGGATCAGGAGGAGCAAGGCGAACCCGTAGACGTCGCGAAACGCCGGCGAGATGAGCACCGAGCCCAGGCTCTCGACCAGCCCCAGCAGGAGGCCCCCGACGATGCTGCCGGGCAGCGAGCCCAGCCCGCCGATCACGATGATCTCGAACCCCTTGACGGTGCTGAGCGCCCCGCTCTCCGGATAGACGAGGAACACCGGCGCCAGCAGCGCGCCCGCCGCGCCGGCGAGGCCCACCCCGATCCCGAACGCCAGCATGTCGGTCCTTGCGAGGTTGATCCCGGCCGCGAGCGCGCCGAGCCGGTTCTGCGCGACGCCGCGCAGCGCCAGGCCGAACCACGTCCGCCGCACGACCACCGCGAACAGGCCCAGCAGGACGGCCGCGCCGAGAAACGCGACGAACCGGCTCCCGTTGATCGGCAGCGGCCCGAGCTGGACCGGCGGGGCGTAATCGCGCGGCGAGAACTGGTACGGCCCGAACACCACCACGGCCAGGTTCCGGAACAGCACGGTCAGGCTGATCGTAACGATCGTGGCGTACTCGTCGAGCCGCTCGAGCTGCCCGACGAACATCGGCCGCAGCAGGACGCGCTGGATCACCATCCCCAGCGCCGCCACGCCCAGCACGGCAAGCGGCAGGGCGAGCGCCCAGCGCTGGGGGCCGAGCCAGGAGGCGATCAGCAGGTACTGCGCGTACCCGCCGATCATGTAGAACTCCCCCATCGCCCAGTTGATCATCTTCATGACGCTGTAGATGAACGTGACCCCCACCGCCATCAGGCAGTAGATCACCCCGATGACCAGGCCGGCCAGCAGGTACTGGGTCAGGAGCGTCGGGTCCATCACCCCGTGCCTCTAGTGCTCCGTCTCGCACGTTCGAATCCGCCCCTCGACAGAAAGCGGAGGGCAGGCCCCTGCGGCCGACCTTTTGGGGGCATCTCTCGCGGCGCTCAGCGCGGCGCCTGGTACGTCCCCGTCTTCATCGCGGTCGGGTACAGGATCTGCGCCTGGTCGTACGTCTCGTCGGGCTGCGTGTACTGGAGAATGACCATCGGCGGCGACCACTGGTGCCAGTAGACGTCCTCCGCCCGCGGGAACGTCACGCCGCTCCCGATCCAGGTGTCGAACCGGCCCCGTTCCAGCGCGGCGACGATCCGCCTGGGATCGCTGCTGCACGCGAGGGTCATCGCCTCAGCCAGGATCACCGCGTCTCCGAAGGAGTTGAGGTTTGAGTAGATCGCGGTATCGTGGAACCGCTTCGCGTACTCCACGGCGGCCCACTTCCCGAGCGGCGTGAGCGCCATCCGGGGGTGGTAGTAGGAGATGAAGGCGAGGTAGTTCCCCGTCGGCCCCAGGTTCTTCCAGTACTCCGCCCGCACGGGGAAGTCGTAGGAGCCGAGCATCGGCGTCTGCGGGAACAGCCCGATGTCGTGGGCCTGCTTGATGATCAGGTACGCGGGCGTCCCCACCCCCACGTTGAGGATGACGTCGGGCTTCTCCGCCTTGAACTTGAGAAGCTGGGGCGTCAGGTCGGAGGACGTCCGGTCGAAGATGACCGCGTCGAGCGTCACGCCCATCTTCTTCTGGGCGACCAGCGCCTTCGTCCCCTCCGCGAGGCCGATGCCGTAGTCCGTGTTCTCGGCGAGCATCGCCACCCGGTGCCACCCCTGGGCCTGGATCCACCCGAGCCACGCCGCCGCCCGGTCGGGATCGATCGGGTGGGTGCGGAACACCGCCGCGAAGTGCTTCCTGGTGATGTCGGCTGCGGACGCCTGGGTCGAGATGTAGGGCACCATGAACTCGTCGGCAAGGGGCGAAGCGGCCAGCATCGCCGAGCTGTGGAACGCCCCGAACACGCCGACCGCGTGGTCCTCGGTCACGAGCCGGCGGAACCCCGAGACGGCCTTTTCCGGCAGGCCGCTGTCGTCCTCGACGGCGAGCCGGACGGGGGTCGCGGGCAGGCCGCATCCGCTCTTTCCGAACACGCCGCCCATGACCGTGTTGATGTACTGCACGCCGAGCTCGGCGCCCCGCTGGATGAGCTGGCCGGCCGACGGATCGCCCGGCGGCGACAGCGGCGTCAGCACCCCGAGCGTGATCGGCGCCGGCGCCGACCATCCCGCGTCCCGCCCGGCCCCCACGACGATTCCGGCGGCCAGCGCCAGCACGACCGCCGCGGCACATGCTCTCCCTGGTCCGTTCACCGTGATCCCTCCTCGCGCTCTGCCGGGTCGATCCCGACGAGCGATTCCCGGATGATCTCCCTGAGGTTCGCCTCGAAGACCGGGCGCGGGCCCTCCCGCTGCACCCGGCCCATCCCGATCAGGTAGACGTAGTCCGCGATCCGGACCGCCTCCGTGATGTTCTGGTCCACGAGGAGGATCGTGATCCCGAGTGCGCGGCTGCGTTCGAGGAGGCCATAGACCTCCTCGGCCACGCGCGGGGCGAGGCCGGCGGTCGGCTCGTCCACCAGGAGGAGGGACGGCATCACCACGAGCTCCTTCGCGAGCGAGAGCATCCGCAGCTGCCCGCCGCTGAGGACCGTCGTCCGCGCCCGCCGGAGGTCCGAAAGCTGGGGAAAGAGCTCGTAGACGTGCGCCAGGCGCTGCCTGAGGTGCGCCCGGTCGTGCCGGATCGTCCACCCGCCGACGAGCAGGGTCTCCTCGACGGTCATCTGGGGAAACGTGCTGGCCCCCTGGGGCACGTAGCCGATGCCGAGCCGCTTGCGCTCGTCGGGGCGGACGTCCTGGATGTCGCGGCCGCCGAACACGACCCGCCCGGCGCGCGGCAGAAGCAGCCCGAAGACGACGCGCAGGAGCGTCGACTTCCCGGCGCCGTTCGCGCCGATGACCGCCGTGATCCGCCGGAACGCGGCCGCGAGGGTCACGCCGGTCAGGATGTCGATCTCCTCGTGATACCCGGCGACAACGCGCTCGACCTGGAGCATCCACCCGCCTCCGCGGATCACGCCTGCCCCGGCGGCGCGGCGGGATCGAGCCCCGCCCGCCCCAGGTAGGCCTCGATCACGTCCGGGTCGCGCGCCACCTGCTCGAGCGTGCCGTCGGCGATCCACGCGCCGTTGTGCATCACCGAGACCCGCCCGGCCAGCCGGCGCAGGGTCGCCATCTCGTGGCTCACGACGAGAAACGCGACCCCCTGGGTGCGGTTCATCTCGCGGATCGCCGCCACCATCTGCGCCTTGATCGCCGGGTGCACGCCGGCGAACGGCTCGTCGAGCAGGCACAGCGCGAGCGGGCGCTGGATGAGGCAGCGGGCGAGCTGGAGCAGCATCGCCTGCCCGCCTGAGAGCATCCGGGCCTCCGTGTGGGCCAGCCCGTCGAGCTCGATCAGCCGGAGGAGCGTGTCCGCCCCTCGCCGGCCGTCGGCCCAGCCCGTCCGCCGGTGGTCGGCGCACAGGGGCACCAGCAGGTTCTCCAGCACCGTCATGTGCCGGAAGACGCGGGGCAGCTGGAACGTCCGTGCGATCCCGCGGGAGGCGACCGCGTCCGGCGGCAGCGCCTGGATGGACCGGCCTTCGAACCGGATCTGCCCGGCGTCCGCCCGGAGTTGACCGCCGATCAGGTTGAGCAGGGTGGTCTTGCCGGAGCCGTTGGGTCCGATCAGGCCGCGGATCTCGCCGCGGGCGATCGTGGTCGTGACGCCGCGGACGGCGGCCACGCCGCCGAACGACTTCCGCACGCCGTCGAGGGTCAGGAGCGGGTCGTCCATGCAGCTCACCGCGCCGTCTCACCTGATCGCGGCATGCCGGCGTGTGGTGTCATGCTGCGCCTGCCGTCGCGCCACAGGATCACGTTGATGAGGATGAGGACCGGGATCGCATACATCATCTGCCCCATCACCCACATCAGCGCTCCGCCGAGCTTGAGATCCTCGAGCGGCCCGAGCCCCCACAGGCGCGGCACGGTCGTGTAGGCCAGGTACAGCGGCCGCCCGGCAAACGTCAGCGCGAAGCCGAGGACGAAGTTCACGATGTCCGCGCCCACGAGCAGCGCGAGCCGGAGGCCGAGCGGAGCGCGGACGAAGACCGGCGCCGGGGACACGATGACGCCCCAGAAGACGAGGCCGGCGGCGACGAAGGTGGCGTGCTCCGCCGCGTGCACCCACGGCGAGCGCAGCGTCGCGTCGTACGCCGCGGGAATATGCCAGAGCAAGAGGGTCCCGTTAAAGAGCCCAAACGCCGGGATGGGCGACCAGAGGAGGCGGAAGACGCGGCGCAGCGCCGGCCGCCGGGACACCCAGCCGAGGAGCGCGGGAGGGATGGCCAGCGCCATGAGCGGCGGCGCCGCGAGCAGCAGCAGCATGTGCTGAGCCATGTGCAGGGTGAACAGGTAGCTGGCGCCCTCGTCCAGCGGGGAGAGGAGGGCGAGGGCCGCGACGAGGAGCCCGGCCCAGAAGTAGTAGACCTGCCGGCCGCGGGGCGGGAACCGGCGGATGATCCGGGCGTACACGACGGCGGCGAGCAGCAGGCCGGCCAGGACCGTGGGATCGGCGTTCCAGTCCGTCCACCGGAGCGTGATGGTGGTGTGCACCGAGGGCTACCGCCCGGCCCAGCTCCGGCTCCGCTCCACCGCCAGGGTAAGCTTCAGCAGGGCCATCCGGATGTACATCCCGGCCTCGGTCTGGTCGAAGATGACCACCCGGGGATCCGCGTCCACGGAGGTCGGCAGTTCGGAGTACGGGCCTTCCACGCGGGGCAGCGGGTGCATGACGATCGCCCCCGCCGGCAGTCCGGCCAGGACCGTGGGAGTCACGGAGAACGCATCCCGCACCTTCTCGTAGACGCCGGGCTCCTCGAACCGCTCCTTCTGAATGCGCGTCACGTACAGGACGTCCGCGCCCCTGACCCCGGCCGCCAGATCCTCGGTCTGCACGACCGGCACCTTGTGCCGCCGGAGATAGGCGAGGAGGTCGTCCTTCATCTGGACCACCCGTGGGGCGATCAGCCGGAACGACACGCCGGGATACTTCGCCAGCAGGTAGCAGAGCGACCGCGCGGTCCGGCCGTTGAGCAAATCTCCGGCGGCGGCGACGATCACGCCCTCCAGGCTACCGCGGTGGCGCCAGATCGTGTACGCGTCGAGCAGCGCCTGGGTCGGGTGCTGGCCCGGGCCGTCCCCCGCGTTGAACACCGGCACCGGCCGGCCCGTCCGCGGATCCAGGGAGACCGCGGCGGCGCGCTCCGCGGCCCCTTCCTCGTAGTGCCGGATCACGATCGCCGACGGCCGGTACCGGCAGACGACGCGGATCGTGTCCTCGATCGACTCGCCCTTCGCGGCGGACGAGAACTCCCGGGCGGCCTCCGAAGACAGGATGCGCCCTCCGAGGTGGTAGGTGGCGAACTCAAATGAGAGCCGCGTGCGGGTGCTGGGCTCGTAGAACAGCGTCAGGACGATCTTGCCCTTCAATAAGTTACTGCCCCCGCTGTTGATGATCTCCTCGGCGAGGCGCGCCTCCCGAAAGATGCAGTCGAGGGCCGGCGGGTCGAACTGCTGGGAGCGCAGGACGTGGGGCCATCCTGCCCAGAGGTGAAGGGTCGCCGGCGCAGCCATACGGCTACAGGGTTCGCGGCGGTCCGCGGCCGGCCCTCCCCCACCAAGGGGTCGCCGTAGCGAGCGAGAATCATTGCGTCGAGAGCCGCTCGGCAGAGGAGGAGGAACGGACCATGGTCCCGCCGGCGGGGACCTCAGCCTACCAGGACCTGCTGGTTGCCCATGCCGCCGCCTGGAGCCGGCATGACATCGATGCGATCATGGAGATGATGACGGCGGACTGCGTGTTCGAGACCTCCGGGGGACCCGACCCCTGGGGCCGCCGCTACGAGGGGCAGGCCGCGGTGCGGGAAGCGATCGCGCAAATCTTCGAGATGCTGCCGGACATCCGGTTCGCGAACGCGCGCCACACCGTCTGCGGCGACCGGGGCATGAGCGAGTACACCCTGATCGCCACCCGCCCAGACGGATCCCGCATCGAGGCGCGCGGCTGCGACCTCTTCGAGTTCAAGAACGGAAGGATCCACCGCAAGGACTCGTACCGAAAGCGCCGGCTCCACCGCTGAGCCCGGCGGGAGGAGGGGTTTCCGGCCGGACTGCCGTAAATGGCCCGTGTGCGCATCGACGTCGCGGCCCACATCCTGCCCGCGCGCTACTTTGCCCGGCTCCAGCAGATCCCGGGCTTCTACATGTCGAAGCGCGTCAAAGGGATCCCATGCCTGTTTGACCTCGGGGTCCGGTTCCGGATCATGGACGGGTTCCCGGAGTACCGCCAGGTCATCTCCCTCGCCATTCCGCCGATCGACCGCCTGGGTCCGCCCGACGCCACGCCGGCCCTGGCCCGTCTGGCGAACGACGAGCTCGCCGCCCTCGTCGAGGCCCACCCCGACCGGTTCGCCGGCGCATGGGGCGGCCTTCCATTAAACAATCCCGAGGCCAGCCTGCGCGAGCTTGAGCGTCTCGCCGGCCATCCGGCGTTCGTCGGCGCCCAAATCTTCTCCAACGTCGCCGGCCGGCCGCTCGACGAGCCGCGGACGCTGGACGCGATCGAGGAGGCGCTGCGCCGGCGGATGCCGCTCTTCCTCCACCCCGCGCGGAGCGCGACCGATCTGCCCGACTACGCCGGCGAGGCGCGGTCCCGCTACGACCTCTGGCAGATCTTCGGCTGGCCGTACGAGACAACGATCGCGATGGCCCGCCTGGTCTTCACCGGCCTGTTCGACCGCCACCCGGACGCGGTGATCATCACGCACCATCTGGGCGGGCTGGTCCCGTACTTCGCCGGCCGGATCAGCGGCGGCTACGACCAGTTCGGGACCCGGAGCGACGAGGCGCAGGTTGAGCGGCTCCCCGTGCCCCTCGCCCATCCACCCCAAGGGTACTTCACGCGATTCTACGCGGACACGGCGCTGTTCGGCGCGCCTCACGCCGTCCGGTGCGGCCTCGCGTACTTCCCGCCGGAGCGCGTCCTCTTCGGCACCGACACGCCGTTCGACGCCGAGGGCGGCACCCGCTACATCCGCGAGACGATCGCGGCGCTCGACCAGAGCGGCCTCGAGCCGGCGAGGCGGCGGATGATCGACGAGGAAAACCTCCGCCGGGTGCTCGCCCGGCGCGCGTCGGCGAGGACCTGAGATGGCCCGCGCGCGAACGGCGGTGGTCCTGTGCCTGGTCCTGGGCGGGCTTGGGCTGGGCCTGCTGGCGGTCCCGGCGCCGGGGCGGGCCGCCGCGCCGATCCGCACGGGCTACCTGGGCGTCTCGAGCGACGCGGGGATCTTCATCGCCCTCGACAAGGGCTACTTCAAGGAGCAGGGGCTCGACCTCTCCCTGGAGCGGTTCGGGGTCGGGGCCGACCAGATGGCCCTCCTGGGATCCGGCCGGCTCGACATCGCAAGCGGCGCGCCGAGCCCGACCCTGTTCAACGCGGTCATCCGCGGGCTGCCGGTGACGGCCGTCGCGGACAAGGGCTCGTTCCGGAAAGGGTTCGGCTTCAACGTGCTGGTCGTCCGCAAAGCCCTGGTCGACGGGGGACAGTTCAAGACGCTCGGCGACCTCCGCGGCCGCGTCCTCGCCTCGCCGAGCCCCGCCTCGATCATCAACTTCGAGAACTTCCTGGTCCTCAAGAAGGGCGGCCTCGCATTCCGGGACGTCACGGTCGAGTACGTGGACCTCGCCGACCAGCCGGCCGCGATGGCGAACGGGAAGATCGACGCCGCCGTCATGGTCGAGCCGTTCGCGACGGCGGCCGACGCGCGCGGGATCGGCAAGATCGTCATGCCGCTCGACGAGATCCTCCCGGACTTCCAGACGTCGGTCATCTTCTACAACACCCAGTGGGCCCGCCAGCGCGCCGGCGACGCGCGCGCCTGGATGGTCGCCTACGTGAAGGCCCTTCGCTACTACAACCAGGCCCTCCGGGACCGCCGGGTCCGCGACGACGTGATCACGATCATGGCCGCCCACACCCCCATCAAGGACCGGGCCGTGTGGGAGAAGATGGTCTGGCCGGGGCTCAACCCGGACGGCACCGTGACTGCGCGGACGCTGCTCGACTTCGAGCGATGGCTGCTCGTCGAGCACCAGATCAGCGAGTTCGTGACACCGTCGCGCTTCATCGACGCCTCGTACACGGAGCACGCCGTCTCCATCCTCGGCCCGGCCCGCCCCTAG
>JAPVSX010000331.1:0-4692 GCA_047519495.1 Armatimonadota bacterium | reverse complement strand
GACGGCGGCCGGACCGCCGGATCAGCTGCCGCCCAGATCTTGAAGACGGAGAATGACGTCCTGGATGATCCAGTCCGGCGTGCTGGCGCCGGAGACGACGCCGACCGTCGCCACGCCGTCAAACCAGGCCGGCGAGATCTCCTCCGCCGTCTCCACGTGGAACGTCGGCAGGCGTCGGGCCCGCCCGATCTCGGCGAGCCGGGTCGTGTTCGAGCTGCCCTGCCCGCCGACCACCAGCAGCGCATCGACCTCGTCCACCATCACGTCTGTCTCTTCCTGGCGGACCGTAATCGCCGGACACAACGTGTTCAGCACCTTGAGCTCGCGCACGCGCAGGGCGAGGTCCCCAACGATCTGCCGGAAGTTCTCCTGAGACTGGGTCGTCTGCGAGAGGACGCCGAGCTTCCCGCTGACCTTCACCTGCGCGGCTTCCTCCCGCGTGTGGACGACCGTCACGCGGTCGCCCAGCATCTCCTTGAGCGTCACCATCTCAGGATGCCCGTGGTCGCCGACGCAGATCACCTGGTAGCCTTCGGCCGCCAGCTTCTCGGTGAGCGCGTGGGCGCGGATCACGACCGGACAGGTCGCGTCCACGATCCGCATCCCCCGCTCGCGCGCCGCGTCGAGCACCGCGTGCTCCACCCCGTACGCGGAGACGACAAGCGCCTCGCCGGCGAACTCCGCGTCGCGCTCCGCGACGCGCACCCCCGCCTCCTCGAGGCGGCGGACGACCTGGGGGTTGTGGATCAGCGGCCCCCACGTGGTGACCGGGCCGCCGGCCGACGCCGCGGTCTTCTGCGCGATGTCCACGGCCCGGCGGACGCCGCCGCAGAAGCCCATGTGCTTGGCTACGATGATCTTCATGATTTCCTCACCCGGAATGCCCGCGCCAGGCCGGCTGACGTCCTGCCCCTCAATCATAGGCGCAAACGCGGGCGTTGTCGAGGCTGCGGGACGTCCCGCTGGCCTGCCCAGGACCCCGCCCCGCGCAGCCCGAACCTCTCTCGCGACCGCCATGCGCCCCGATGAAGCACCGCCTGATCGGCATGCAGAGCGGCGCGCCCGCCTCCGCCGGAAGCGGCGCTATGGGATGCGCGTCTCCGGCCGCGGCGCCCGCCTCCTCGCCTCGCTCAGCGGGCGTTCCCGCCGGCCGGCCTCGCGGCCCGTCCGCCGGGCGCGCCCTCCCGGATCAAGCCGCGACGGTCGGGGCCGTCGCGCGTCGAGGGCGCGGCGGCGTCAGGCGAGGAGGCGCGCGATCTCCGCCATGTAGCGCCGGCCCACGGCGTCGACCCGTTCCCGCTCGTGCCTCGGGCCGCCGGGCTGCCCACCGGCACCGTCCACGCGCAGCGGGGCGCCGATCCGCACCTGAATCCGGGCGCGGCGGAGGCGGCGCGCGTCGCGCGGGAGCACCTCATCCGTGCCCAGCACCGCAATAGGCAGGATGGTGGCCCCGGTCCGGAGCGCCAGCATCGCCGCGCCCGGCTCCGGCGGCCGGAGCGTCCGGTCGCGCCCGCGGGTCCCCTCCGGGAACATGACAAGGACCCCGCCCCGGGAGAGAATGCCGAGGGCGGTCCGCAGCGCCTGGCGGTCCGGGGCGCCCCGCCGCACCGGAAACCCGCCGCACGAGGTGACCCACCACCGCACGAGCGGATTCACGAACAACTCCTGTTTGGCCATAAAGGTCGCCCGGCGGCGGAGGGATGCGCCGACGACGAGCGGGTCCAGGTCGCTCAGGTGGTTGCTGACCACGATCACCGGGCCGGACGCGGGCTCGTGCGCCGGGCCCTCGAGGCGAAACCCGAAAAACAGCCTGAGGATCGTGCGGATGATGAACCGGGAGAGACTATAGACCACGGGCGCGGTCCACCAGCGCCAGGATCTGCTCGACCACCTGGTCGACGGTCAGGTCGGTGCTGTCGATGACGACCGCATCCGGCGCGACGACGAGCGGCGCGACCGTGCGCGTCATCGCCGCCCGGTCGTCCTCCGCCTCGATCCGGCGGACGTCTTCCAGGGGAACGGTCTCCCCGGCGGACGCCAGCTCTGCCTGCCGGCGCCGGGCCCGCACCTCGGGAGACGCCGTGAGGAACACCTTCACCTCGGCGTCGGGAAGAATGACGGAGCCGATATCGCGCCCGTCCATCACGACACCGCCGGCGGCGCCGAGCGCCCGCTGCAGGCCGCCGAGGGCCTGCCGGACGCCGGGGACCCGCGCGACACGAGCCATGATCCGGTTGACCTCGACGCTCCGCAGCGCGTCCGTCACGTCCTGCCCGCCGACCAGGACGCGCGACGGCCCGTCGGGTGACGGCTCCACCCGGAGATCGAGCTCACCGGCGAGCCGCGCGAGCGCCTCGGCGTCGTCAGGCGCGATCCCGCGCCGGAGCGCCGCGACGGCCACGGCCCGGTACATCGCTCCCGTGTCCACGTAGCGGAACCCGAGCCGGCGGGCCACCTCGCGGGCCACGGTGCTCTTACCGGACCCCATCGGCCCGTCGATCGCCACCGCGAGTGTCCTGCGCCTCGCCACGGCCTGACGAATTCGGGGCGGGTACCCGGCGCTCCTACGGCGGCACCATGCAATTGACCCCGCGGATGCCTGCCTGTACGATCGTACACATATGCTCCGGATCCCGCGCGCCGCGCTCGCCGGCCTCGCCGTCCTGACCGCGTTCCGCCTCGCGCTCGGGGCGTGGATCCCCCTCGGCGACGACGAAACGTTCTACTGGGAGTGGTCGCGGCACCTCGCGCCCGGCTACGTGGACCACCCGCCCATGATCGCGTTCCTTGTGTGGGCGGCGACGCACATCTTCGGGTCCACACCGTTCGCGGTCCACAGCGTCGGCGCCCTGCTCTCGCTTGTGGCGTCGCTTGCGGTCTGGGTGCTGGCGCGCGAGGCCCTCGGCGCCGACGCCGCGGCCACGTGGTCGGTGGTCCTGTTCAACGTCATTCCGGTGTTCTCCGCAGGGGCCTTGCTGGCTGCCCCCGACGCGCCGCTTGGGATCTGCTGGGTGCTTACGCTGCTCTGGGCCTGGCGCGCCGCCCGCCGCGATCCCGTTGCCGGATCCCCCCAGACAGGCAGGCAGGCGGGGCGCGCCTGGCTGGCGGCCGGGGCGTGGCTCGGCCTCGCCCTCGACAGCAAGTACACCGCGGCCGTGCTGCCGGTCTCGATCGGTCTGTGGCTCGCGCTCTCTCCGGCGCACCGGCGGTGGCTGCGCCGCCGGGAGCCGTACCGCGGCCTCGCGCTGGCCGCCGTTCTGTTTACGCCCGTCCTCTGGTGGAACGCCGCGCACCGCTGGAGGTCGTTCACGTTCACCTTTATCGGGCGGCCGAGCTGGAGGGAGGGCGGGCACTTCCCGGAGTTCCTGATGCTCCAGTTCGTCTACCTCGCGCCGCTGATGTTTCCTGTGCTCCTGTGGGCGCTCGGCGCCGCGGCCCGCCGGGGCCTCGCCCCCCTGCGGCGGTGCCGGGCCCGCGCCGCAGCGGACGTCTTGGCGCACGCCGTAGGCGCGGGCAGCGACCGGTGGCTGTTCCTCGCCGCAGCGGGCCTGCCGGTGATCGCCGGGATGTTCGCGGCAAGCCTGCTCGGCCACATCAAGGGCCACTGGCCTGCGCCCGGCTACGTCGCGGCCACAATCGCGCTCGCCGGGATCGCTACGGAACGCTCCTGGGTCGAGCGCTCGTCGGCCTGGCGGGCGGCGGCCTCGGCCGTCCTCGGCTCGACCGTGCTGATGACGGCGGCCCTCTATGCGCTCCCGGCGCTTGCCCCATCGCTCCTGCCGCCGCGGCTCGATCCCACGGTGGACTACGATGGGTGGCCGGAGGCGGCACAGCAGATCGCGATGGTCGCTCGACAGGGCGCCCGCGGGCCGTTCTTCATCACGAGCGACCGGTATCAGGTCGTGGCGCAGTTCGACTTCGCAACCCTCGGCCGCTACCCGGCCGCGACGGTCACGGGTCAGGATCAGTACGATGTCTGGACGCGGTGGGCCGACCTTCGTGGCCAGGACGGGCTGTTCATCCGGGACGGCCGCTATCCGCCCGACGTGGACCTCAATGAGGGATGCCGGTCGCTGGACGTGGAGCCCGCGATCTCTATTGTCCGCCGGGGGGTCGTCGTGCGCACCCTCGGCCTCGTGTGGTGCCGCGGCTTCGAGGGCCACCCCATCCCCGCGATCGGCGGCCCCCACTGGGGTCCGGGCGTCGGCGGGCCCGGATGGCACTTCTCAGCCGCGCCGGGCGCCCGACCGCAACAGCAGCAGCACGAGACCGCCGAGAATAAGGACGACGGGGAACACCTGGTCCTGGACGACCGGCGTGAACAGCCGGAGGTTCTGGAGCAGGAGGTAGATCCCGCCGAGCACCAGCAGCCACCCGATCGCCCGGAGCCGCCGGCTCTCGTCCGGCGCAGGGGGCGGCGCCGGCGTGGGCGCGGCCTCTCTGACCGGCTCCTCCGGCACGATCAGCACCGTCACCAGATACAGCAGCACGCCGAGGCCGTTCCAGGCGGCGAGCAGCACGAACGCGAGCCGGATCAGGTTGCTGTCGATCTCGAAGTACCGCCCCAGCCCCCCGCAGACCCCCGCGATCCAGTAGTCCTCGCGCGACCGGTAGAGGCGCCGTTGCATCACCCCGCTCCAGCCCCGGGCCGGTGCTCCGCGCCACCCGCCGGAATGTCGCGCTGCGACGATG
>JAPVSX010000330.1:0-7050 GCA_047519495.1 Armatimonadota bacterium | reverse complement strand
TCGGCGGCCTGATCTTCATCGACCTCCGGGACCGCGAAGGCATCACCCAGGTCGTCTGCAACCCGCAGGAGTCGGCGGCGGCCGCGGCCGCCGCCGCGCAGGTCCGGAGCGAGTACGTGATCGCGGTCCGGGGCACCGTCGCCGCGCGGCCGGCCGGCACGGAGAATCCCCGGTATCCGACGGGCGAGATCGAGGTGCGGGCGCGCGACCTGCGCGTGCTGAACCCCGCGGAGACCCCGCCGTTCCCGATCGCCGACGAGGGGGATGTGGACGAGGCGGTGCGGCTGCGCTACCGCTACCTCGACCTCCGCCGTCCGGTGATGTACCGTCACCTGCAGCTCCGCTCCCGCCTGGCCGAGGCGGTCCGTCGCTTCTTTTCCGGCGAGGGGTTTCTGGAGATCGAGACGCCGATGCTGATCAGGAGCACCCCCGAGGGCGCCCGGGACTTCCTCGTACCGAGCCGCCTGCAGCCGGGTAAGTTCTATGTGCTGCCGCAGTCCCCACAGCTGTTCAAACAACTCCTCATGGTCGCCGGGGTGGAGCGGTACTTCCAGATCGTCCGTTGTTTCCGGGACGAGGACCTGCGGGCCGACCGACAGCCGGAGTTCACGCAGGTGGACGTGGAGATGTCGTTCGTCGGCATGGAAGATATCCTGGCCCTCAGCGAGCGCATGGTGGCGTTTGCCGTACGCGAGGCGCTCGGCGTCGAGGTTTCCATCCCGTTTCCGCGCATTCCATACGCGGAGGCGATGAATCGATTCGGCAGCGACAAGCCTGACCTCCGGTTCGGGATGGAGATTGTCGATTGCTCCGATCTTTTCCATGGGACCGAGTTTAAGGTCTTTGCCCAGGGGCTCGACGCGGGAGGGGTGGTCCGAGGGATATGCCTTCCCAACGCCGCATCGTACAGCCGGCGGCAGATTTCTGATCTCGAGGCAAAAGCAAAGACGGCTGGGGCTGCCGGCGTCATCCCGCTGAACCTCGGACCAGGAGCGGTCAGGGGGCCGCTCTCACGGTTCGTTTCTGCGCCTCTTCTGGTCAAGATCCGCGACCGGTTCGGAGCGGGGGACGGGGACCTTGTGCTTTTTACAGCCGGCCCTCCCCGCGAGACGAGCGTTTCGCTGGGTCGCCTGCGCCTGGACATTGCGCAAACCCATGACGCGGCAGAGAGGGTGGTGGAATTCCCCGGGGTGCGAAAGCTCGCCTTTGCCTGGGTGACCGCGTTTCCGCTCCTCGAGCCCGCCGCCGAAGATGGGCGGCTCTCGGCCGTGCACCACCCGTTTACGGCGCCGGTGGACGAGGATCTGCCGCTGCTCGAGCGGGAGCCGCTCAAGGTCCGAGCCAAAGCGTACGATCTCGTCCTCAACGGGGTCGAGCTCGGCGGCGGCAGCATCCGAATTCACCGGCAGGACCTCCAGTCGCGCCTCTTCTCCGTCCTCGGAATCTCCCCGGCGGTGGCGCGGGAGCGGTTCGGGTTTCTCCTCGACTCATTCCGGTACGGCGCGCCCCCCCACGGCGGCATCGCCCTCGGGTTCGACCGGATGGTGATGGTGCTGGCCGGCCAGGAATCCATCCGCGAGGTCATCGCGTTCCCGAAGACCCAGAGCGCGACCGATCTCCTGACGGGCGCCCCCTCCGACGTCGATCCGAAAGCGCTGGAGGAGGTGCACATTCAGATCCGCAAGCCGCGGACCCGCGCCGGCGGCGAGGAGTGATGAGCCCGGACGCGTGATCGAGGTGGCTCGGCCGGGCGGGCACGCCGGCGTTGAAGGCGCCCGCAGCCAAGTGCTATGATAAAGACGGGCTCCTGAGGCGTGCGTCAGGTCCGTGGTTCCGAGCCAACAGAGACACAATGGGAGCCCGGCTCCGGACGGGGACGACACGGCCCCGTAGCTGTGTTTGCACGTGGGGCTAGCCGGAACCGCCCGGGAGGGCACCCACCTGCGAGACGCAGGTTCGGAAACCGCGGCCGGCGGCGCAGCGGGAGCCCGCTGTTGGTCCGGCGACCCGGCGCGAATTCGGGAGCGGGGGAGGCCGGGCCGGCCGGGCCCAGCGATGGATACACCAACGACTGCCCACCCGCCGACCAGCTTGCCCTCTCCGGGGGATCTGCCCCGGGGGAGCCCTTCCGCGGGGTCTGCGCACCCCGACGATCCATGGGACATGGCCCTGCGCCAGTTCCACCTCGCCGCGGAGCGCCTGCAGCTCAAGCGCGGCATCCGCGAGTTCCTCAGTCACCCGCACCGTGAGCTCACGGTGAACTTTCCCGTCACGATGGACGACGGCTCGTTGCGCGTGTTCACGGGGTACCGGGTCCACCACAGCACCGTGCTGGGGCCCACCAAAGGCGGCATCCGCTACAGCCCCCAGGTGTGGATCAACGAGGTCCGGGCGCTCGCGATGTGGATGACCTGGAAGTGCGCGCTGAATCATCTGCCCTACGGCGGCGCCAAGGGCGGCGTCGCGTGCGACCCGTCCCGGCTCTCCCGCGCGGAGCTCGAGCGCCTGACGCGCCGCTACGCGACCGAGCTCAGCCCGCTCGTCGGGGCCCGGCGCGACATCCCGGCGCCGGACGTCGGCACGACCGCCGAGGTGATGGCGTGGTTCATGGACACCTACAGCATGCACTACGGTTACTCGGTCCCGACCGTCGTCACGGGCAAGCCTGTGCCGATCGGCGGATCGGCGGGGCGCCAGGAGGCGACCGGGCGGGGCGTAATGATCGTCGCCCGGGAGGCCGCGGCGGTGCGCGGGATCCCGTTTGCGGGCAGCCGCGTCGCCGTCCAGGGCTTTGGCAACGTCGGCAGCACCGCCGCCCACCTGATGCACGCACAGGGCTGCCGGATCGTCGCCGTGAGCGACGTGCGCGGCGGGATCTATAACCCGCGCGGCCTGGACCTGCCGGCGGTGCGCCGCCACGTCGCCCAGACCGGCGCGGTCGAGGGCTTTCCGGAGGCCGACGCCGTGTCCAACGCGGCCCTCCTGGAGGTGCCGTGCGAGTTCCTCGTGCCGGCGGCGATCGAGGGCCAGATCACCGGTGCGAATGCGCCCCGGATCCAGGCGCGGCTGATCGTCGAGGGCGCGAACGGGCCGACGACGCCGGAGGCCGACCAGATTCTCGGCGACCGCGGCATCCTCGTCGTGCCGGATGTTCTGGCCAACGCGGGCGGCGTGATCGTTTCGTACTTCGAGTGGGTGCAGGACCTGCAGTCCTATTTCTGGAGCGAGGACGAGATCAACGCCCACCTCGAGCGCCTTATGGTCAACAGCTTCCAGCGGGTCCTCGCTTTCTCGCGCGAGCAGCATGTCCCCCTCCGCACCGGCGCCTTGATCTTCGCGGTGAAGCGCGTCGCCGACGCCCTGGTCATCCGCGGCATCTACCCCTGACGTCCTGGCTCACGCCGCAGGCACAGGCCCGCGCGTCGCTTGACACGCCCCCCGGACGGGGGCATGATGGGGCCATGGAGTTGTTCCAGCAGAGCCACCGCGCGGAGCAGGCGCGCAGCGCGCCCCTGGCCGCGCGCATGCGGCCCCGCACGCTGGACGAAATCGTCGGTCAGGCCCATCTCCTGGGCCCCGGCCGGCTGCTGCGGCGGGCGATCGAGACCGACACGCTGACGTCGGCGATCTTCTACGGGCCGCCCGGGACCGGCAAGACGTCGCTGGCGCACGTGATCGCGCAGGTGACCCGCGCCCACTTCGAGCCGGTCAACGCCGTGACGACCGGGGTGGCCGAGCTCCGCCGCCTCATCGACGAGGCCCGCGAGCGGCGCGCGCTGTACGGGACCCGGACGATCCTGTTCATCGACGAGATCCACCGGTTCAACAAGGCCCAGCAGGACGTTCTGCTGCCCCACGTGGAGGACGGCACCGTCGTGCTGATCGGCGCCACCACCGGGAACCCGTTCGTGGACGTGACGCCGACCCTCGTCTCGCGGTCGCGCGTCTTCGCGCTCGAGCCGCTCAGCGCGGATGACCTCGAGGCGATCCTCCGCCGGGCGGTGACCGACCTCCGGGGGCTGGCCGCCGACCACGTCGAGGTGGAGCCGGCCGCCTTCGCGCACATCGCCCGGGTGTCGAACGGCGACGCGCGGGCGGCGCTCAACGTCCTCGAGCTGGCGGCCCTGACGACCCCGCCCGACGCCGCGGGCATGCGGCGCATCACGCGCGCGGCCGCCGAGGAGGCGGCGCAGCGACGCACGCTTGTCTACGACCGGGACGGTGACGCCCACTACGACATGATCTCGGCGTTCATCAAGAGCATGCGGGGCTCCGATCCGGACGCCGCCGTGTACTGGCTGGCGCGGATGCTCGCCGGCGGCGAAGACCCCCGGTACATCGCCCGCCGCATGGTCGTGCACGCCGCGGAGGACGTGGGGCTCGCCGACCCGCAGGCCCTCCTCGTCGCCGTCGCCGCCGCCCAGGCCGTCGAGCTGGTCGGGCTGCCGGAGGCCCGGATTCCGATGACGGAGGCCGCGATCTACATCGCGACGGCGCCGAAGAGCAACGCCACGATCGCGGCGATCTCCCAGGCCGCACAGGACGTCGAGCATGAGGAAGCGCGTCCGGTGCCGCCCGCGCTGCGCGACGCCTCGACGCAGGGAGCGCGCCGGCTGGGGCGCGGGGAGGGCTACGCGTACCCCCACGACCACCCCGGTGGGTTCGTTGTGCAGCAGTACGCGCCCGACAATGTGAAAGACCGGGTCTACTACGAGCCCACGGCCTCGGGGTACGAGGACGAGGTGCGCCGGCGCCTGCGCGCGTGGTGGGCCGGCATCAAGCGCTACGGGCGGCCGTAGATGGGAGGCACGGCGGCGCGGGTGGCCGTCGCGATGAGCGGCGGGGTCGACAGTGCGGTGGCGGCGGCCCTCCTGGTCGCTCAGGGCCACCAGGTGGTCGGGTTCACGATGAACCTGTGGCCCGTCTGGGCGCCTCAGGCGGAGGGGGGCGGGGGCTGCTGCGGGATCGGGGCGATCGACGACGCCCGCGCGGTCGCGCGGACGCTTGGGATCGCGCACTACGTGTTGAACATGAGAGAAGAGTTCGAACGCGAGGTGATCGGGTACTTCGCCGCCGAGTACGCGGGCGGGCGGACGCCGAACCCGTGCATCGCCTGCAACCGGGCGATCAAGTTCTCGCTCCTGCTCCGGCAGGTGCTCGGGCTCGAGATGGACGCGCTGGCCACCGGCCACTACGCGCGGATCAGCCGCGGCCCGGACGGGCGGTTCCGGCTCCTCCGGGCCGTGGACCGTCACAAGGACCAGTCGTACGTGCTGTCGTGCCTGACGCAGGCGCAGCTGTCTCACCTCGCCTTCCCGGTGGGCGAGTACACGAAGCCGCAGATCCGGGCGATCGCGCGGCAGTACGGCCTGTGCGTCGCGGGGAAGCCGGACAGCCAGGAGATCTGCTTCGTCCCGCGTGGGGACTACAGCACGGTAGTGGCCCGCCTCGAGCCGGCGGCCGCGCGGCCCGGGCCGATCTTCGACCTCGACGGGCGCCGGCTGGGGGAGCACCGCGGGCTCGCCCACTACACCGTCGGCCAGCGGCGGGGCCTGGGCCTCTCCGGGACCGCGCCCCGGTACGTCGTCGCGATCGACGCCGGCCGGAACGCGCTGGTGGTGGGCGACGAGGCCTCCGTGCGGTGTCCGGAACTGGTGGCCGGGGGGGTAAACTGGATTGCGATTCCGGTCCTTCCGGCGGAGCGGGCCGTCACCGCCCGAATCCGCCACGCGGCGGCCGATGTTCCCGCGGTGGTCTCGCCGCTCGAAGACGGCCGGGTGCGGGTGCGGTTCTCCCCTGGGGACCCTGCGGAGGGGGCGGGCAGGTCGGCGTGGCCGCGGGCGGCCGCGCCGGGACAGGCGATCGCGTTTTACGACGATGAAGTCGTGCTGGGCGGCGGGGTGATCGACGAGGTTCAGTGCGCCAGGGGAGGGACGTATGCCGAATGCCGTGCCGAGTATCGCTGAAGTCAGCCTGGCCGTGATCGCCGCGGCGACGCTGATCTCCGTGATCGCCCTGGTACCAGTGCTGATCCAGGTCCGGCGGACCGCGGCGCGGGCCGAGCAGGTCCTGGCCAGCGTCGATGGGACCCTGCCGGGCCTGCTGACCGACCTGCGGACGCTGGTGCAGAAGGTGGACGGGACCGCCGACACCCTGCGGGACCTCGCCGCGTCCATGGACCGGCTGGGCCGGTTCGTGGAGACGGCGGCGCACACCGTCGAAGGGATGCACGACGCGGCCCGTCAGGTGGCCCAGGATGTGGTCATACCGTCCGTCGCCAGGGCAGCGGGGCTCCTCGCCGTCCTGCGGGAAGGCATGCAGTGGGTGCGTCCGAGGCGTGACAGAGGGAGGGATGAGGAATGAGCGAGCGGCGTGACTTTGCGATGGGGGTGTTCTTGGGAGGGCTCCTGGGTGTTGCCCTGGGGGTGTTGTTTGCGCCTCAAGCCGGGCGGGATACCCGGGCGCGACTCCGCCGGGAGAGCGAAGAGCTGGCGCAGCGGGCGCGCGAGCAGGCCGACCGGGCGGCGGAGCGGGCTCGCAAGGCGGCCGATGAGGTTGCCGGCCGCGTTCGCGAGAACGCGGACGAGCTCATCGGCCGCGCGCGCTCGACGGCGGGAGACATGGTCGAGCGCGGCCGGACGATGCTGGAAGAGAAGTCGGAGCGGCTCCGCCGGGCGTTCGAGTCGGGCCGGGACGCGGTGATGCGGCGGTCGGACGAGGCGACGCAGCCGGCAGACGAACAGGAGGTCTAAGGTGCCGGCGGCGCGGCGCGCGGTGCAGGGAGTCGAGAAGGTTGAGGTGACGATCCCGGCGCGGGCCGAGTTTGTGAGCGTGGCCCGGCTGACGGCGGCGACCGTCGCGGCCCGGCAGGGATTCACCTACGACGAGATCGAGGATCTCAAGATCGCCGTGGGCGAGGCGTGCACGTCCCTGATCGTGTCCGGGACTGATCCTGGACGGCCGATGACGGTGCGGTTCCTGCTCGGCGACGACGCGCTGGAGATTCAGGTCGAGACGCAGGGCCCGGCGATCACCTTGCACAGCTCAAAG
>JAPVSX010000329.1:0-2468 GCA_047519495.1 Armatimonadota bacterium | reverse complement strand
GGCGGGCGGGCGGAAGCCCCGGGGCCGCTCGGGCCGCCGTCCACCCTGCTCATGGAAGTCTCGACGGGGGAAGCGCTCCAGGCCTCCGGGGCGCACCGGCGTCTCCCCCCGGCCAGCCTCGACAAGCTCATGACGCTGTACCTGGCTCTGCAGGCGATCCGCGCGGGGCGCCTCAAGCTCGACACGCCGGTGACGGTGAGCGTGCAGGCGTGGCGGATCGGCCGCACGCCCGGGAGCAGCCGGATGTTCCTCAACGTGGGGGACGTCGTGACCGTGTCCCAGCTTCTCGACGGGGTGATGGTCGCCTCGGGGAACGACGCGGCGGAGGCCCTGGCCGAGGCGATCGCCGGGTCGCCTGACGCGTTCGTCGAGGAGATGAACGCGGCTGCGGCCCGGCTGGGGATGCACGACACCCACTTCGTGACGCCGCACGGCCTCCCCGAGCCCGGCGAGTACACCAGCGCGTGGGACATGGCGCTGCTCGCCCGCCGGATCCTGCTGGACGATCCCGGCGTCGTGCGCTTCAGCAGCCCGCGATACGAGATGTACGCGGGGATCCGCCAGGCCAACTGGAACAACCTGGTCTTCCGGGACGCCCGGGTGGACGGCCTGAAGACCGGCCATACCGTGGAGGCTGGATTCAGCGTCGTCGCGACGGCGCACGAGGGTGAGACGCCCGGCGAGATGCGCCTCATCGCGGTCGTAATGGGCGCCCCGACGCTCGGGCGCCGCACGGCGCTGGTCGAAGGGCTGCTCAACACCGGGTTCACCCACTACGCGCTTGCGCCCGTGCCCTGGCAGCGGATCGTGCCCGCGGCGCTGCGGGTGTACGGCGGCTCCGCCGGACTCTTGCCGCTCGAGACGGTCCGCCCCGTCGCGGTGCTCGCGGAGCGGGACACCCATCCGGTCCTGGAGATCTCGGAGCAGATCACGGTCCGCCCCCTCGCTCCGCTCCAGCGCGGCCAGCAGGTCGGCCTGCTCACGGTGCGCCGCGAGGGGCACGTCGTAGCGACCGCCCCGCTGGTCGCCGCGGCCGCGGTCCACCGCGGCGGGCTGGTCGGACGACTCTGGGGACTCCTCCGGTTCGCGGTGAGCTCGCTCCTGCACCGCCATCCCGCGGTCTCGCGCGGGGCGTACACGCTGCAGGGCTAGACCCGCGCGGTCCCGAACTCGCCTGTGTCATGGAGGAAGGCTACGAGGTCGAAACCCGGATCGAAGCCCCGGAGGAGACTCATCCGTCCTGGCTCGTGGGGGTCATCGCGGTCACGACGGCCGTGCTTGCGGTGCTCGCCGTGTACAGCAGCCAGCTCGCGGGCCAGGCGGCGCACCGGGCGCTGGCCGACTTGAACGAGGCGGCGATCCTCCAGAGCCAGGCCTCCGACCAGTGGAACTTCTACCAGGCAGAGGGGATCAAGCGGCATGTCTTTGAGGTACAGCGCGATGCGCTCCGCCTCGGGGGCACCGCCGGCGCGGCCGCCCTTGCCGCCGCGTACGACACGCAGGCCAGGCGCTACGCGTCCCAGCAGGCCGACATCCGCCGCGAGGCCGAGCGCCTCGAGCACGAGCGGGACCAGTTGAAGGCGGCGGCCCAGCAGGACGAGGCCCGAAACTTGAGGTTCGCGCTGTCCGTCGCCGCGTTCCAGGTAGGCATCGTCCTGTGCTCGGTCGCGGCGATCGTCCGGCGCACGCCGCTGTGGTACCTCGGGCTGACCGCCGGCGTGTTCGGCCTCGTCACGCTGCTCCAGATTCTCTTCAATCCCGCCCCGGCCCACGCCGGCTGACCGCCCGCGCGGAATTTGCGGTAGAATGAAAAGTGCCCCGCATGGGGCGTTACGGGGACCGCATGGAGGTGTCGTGTGGAGAACGATGCACATACGGCAGAAGGGGCGGGCACTGCGGCCGCCTCTGAGCCCGTGCGGGACCGGCGTACGTGGGCCGAACCGCTGCTTGCCGGCGTCGTGGTGTCGCTGATCGCCGAGGCCAAGGACGCCGGATGGAGCGGCCGCCTCGAATACGTCGTGGAGATGTGCGTCCAGGAGATGACCTCGACGCTGGGGATGTCCCACGACGAGGTGGTCGAGACACTTCTACGGTGGGCGGGGGAGCTCGGCGAAGAGCTCACCCGGGAGGACGTGGAAAAGGCGATCCAGGTCTAGCCCGTGGCGAAAGTTCACCACCTCCCTCGCCAGACTTGTAGGACAGCGTAGCAGCCAGCCCGGCCGGCCGGTGGGGATGTTAGGAACCTCCTCCCAGCGGGGAAAAATCAGCGCGAGGGGCTGGGGAGGAGAGGAGGTGGAGGGCGATGTTCCTGGCTGGCTTGCTTGCCCTGATTGGCTTGGCGTTGTGGGCCACCGGGCACCTGATCATCCGTTAGACCCCCCGATGGCCTGTTGAGCTCTGTCCGGGACTAGATGTCGCGGCCTAGTCTTCGTCTCCGAAACGAGCCCGGACGCGCGTCGTGGGGGGGG
>JAPVSX010000328.1:0-3152 GCA_047519495.1 Armatimonadota bacterium | reverse complement strand
GCGTGAGCCAGGACGTCCCGCGGCACGAGAGGCGGACCGATGCCCGAGATCCGCGAGATCCCCGAAGTCACGGTCGCGCCCCGCGTCGAGGTCGATCCGGCGGCAACCGCCCTGGTCGTCGTGGACATGCAGAACGACTTCGTGGATCCGCGCGGCACCCTCTCTGTCGCGGGCGCGCGGGCGACCGTCCCCGCGATCGCCCGCCTCCGCGACCTGGCGCGCGTCCACCGGATGCTCGTCGTGTACACGCAGGACTGGCACGGCGAGGACGATCCCGAGTTCGCGCTGTGGGGGGTGCACGCGGTCGGCGGCACCTGGGGGGCGGAGGTTGTTCCGGAGCTGGCGCCGTCCAATCGGGATTTGGTGATCCGCAAGCTCCGGTACGACGCGTTCTACGACACTCCGCTCGAGCACGAGCTCCACCAGCGCCGGATCACTACCCTGATCGTGACCGGGACCGTGAGCAACATCTGCGTGCTGCACACCGCGGGCAGCGCCGCGCTGCGGTGGTTCCACGTGATCGTGCCGGTGGACGCGGTCTCGGCGCTGACCGAGTTCGACCAGCACGCCGCGCTCCGGCAGATCGAGTTCCTGTACCGCGGGACGCTCACGCGGAGCGGCGGCATCGTCGTCCGCGCGCGCTAGCGCGCAGCGCTTGTGAGGGGAGCCCAGGTGCTCAAGCTCGGCAAGCTGCTCAGACCCACCCGGACCGCCGGCCCCGCGAAGGCGCTCAGGCCCGGCAAGATCCTGACCGCCAAGGCGCTCAAGAAGCAGGGCCGGACGATCCCCTGGCGGCACGCCATGATCTATGGGGTGCTCGTGGTTGCCGTGGGCGTCGGGCTGGCCGTCTGGGACCACGCCTACGAGGCGCGCCAGGCGGCGCTGTTAGCGCCCCCGCCTCCCGATGTGCTCGCCAGGAGCCTCGTGGAGAACATCGTCGGGCCGGGCAGCGTTCACACCGTCTCAGCCGACCCGAAGGCCGGTACCCTGGAGGTCACCGTCGAGGACGTGCTCGTCAAACCGGGACAGAGCCGCGCCGAAGAGCAGAAGAACCTCACCGTGGAGGGCACCCTGGCAATCCAGATCCTTCAGAACCAGCTGCGCACCTTCAAGGCGATCGCGGTCCACCTCGTGAAATCCGGCAAGCCTCTCGCCACCGTCAGGGTCGAGGGCGGAAAGACCGCACCGACGACGGAGTTCGCCCCGGACGTCCGGTAGCCGAGGTGGAGAAGGTCCGAAGATCGTCGGCGAGCTGAACGACTCATACGTGAACGTTCAGAACGCGTAGACCGCGCGCACCAGGACGCTGACCGGCACCGTCCCCGGCTCGACCGGCGTCGCGGCCCCCTGGATGCTCGGGGCGGCGATGACGCGGACAGCTGCGAGCGGGCCGATCTCGTCGATCCGCACCACACGGAGGTTCGACAGGCCGGCGGCCGAGGCGATCGCCGAGGCGGTGGCCTGGGCGTTTTGCACCGCGAGCCGGAACGCCCGCATGCGATAGGGCGACGGGTCGCGCAGGCCAAACGTCAGGCTGTCCACCGAGTTGGCACCGGCGGCCACCGCCGCGTCAATCACCCGTCCTGTGAGGCGCAGGGTGTCGACGGTCACCGTCACGCGGTTGACGGCCTCGTAACCGGTGATCTGGGGAGTCCCCGGACCGGGCCTGCGCACGGGGAACAGGGAGACGTTCGTGGTACGGATCTTTTCGCGCGGGATACCGACGGCCATGACCTGGCGGACGATCTCGTCCATCACGGTGCTGCTCTGGTCCTGAGCCTCCTGCGCGGTCGGCCGGATGACCTGGACGCCCAGTCCGACCGTCGCCTGATCCGGCGCCGCGTCGACCGAGCCCTGGCCGTTGACGACGATGACGTTGGTGGTCGCAGGCACCGGCACGGACGTCCCCAGCACCGGGGGCACCGCCGGGCCCTGGGCATGGGACGGGGCGGGGGACAGCGGCAGCAGCACCAGCGCCGCAAGGGCGGCGCAGCACGTTCTGGCCTTGATCGGAATCATCCTTTACCCTCCTTCGACGTCGTCTCGCCCGGAGTGGACGTTTCGGCCCACGCCGTCGTAGCGCTCCTTCCCTAACGCGCGAGGCCTGCCGGAGGTTCCCGTGGACATAGGCGGGAGGGATGCCTTCCCGACGGCACGAAGCAAAGGTGGTCCTGCGGGTACCGGACCGCATCCAGCAGGGGCGGATCCCGGGACGGAGGGGTGAATGTTCGCGCTCAACTTCTACTCGACGGTGTTCGCGCACCCGCTGCGCGACGGGCGCAAGACGCTCACGATCCGCCTGGGTGACAAGCGCGACAAGTACGCCGAGAGCCAGCTCGTCTGGGTGACCGTGGGGCAGCGGTTCGGGACCCGCCAGCGGATCTTCACCGCGGTGATTGACCGGGTGGAGACGAAGTCCCTGCAGGAGGTGTCCCCGCGGGAGATCGAGCGCGACAACCCGGCCCTGCGGGAGCACGCAGACCTGATCGAGTTCCTCTCCAAGATCTACGGCCGGAAGGTCGCGCCGGACGATGTCGTGACGGTGATCCACTTCTCACGCGTCACCGATTCGAAGGAAGAATAGAATCCAGTCAATACACCCGGCATACCGGCGCGCGGAAGCCGGACTCCGCCCGCGAACGGTTGATCTCATGCCTGTCCCGCTGATTGAGTGCGTTCCCAACTTCAGCGAGGGCCGCCGGCCGGCGGTGATCGACCGCCTCGCGGACGCCGTCCGCGGCGTCCGAGGCGTGCGGCTCGTAGATGTTTCCCCCGACCCCGACCACAACCGCGCCGTCCTGACGATCGTCGGTGGCGCGGAGGCCGTCCTGGAGGCGGCGTTCCGGAGCGCCGCGGTCGCGGTAGCGGAGATCGACCTGCGCACCCACTGGGGCGTTCACCCGCGGATCGGCGCCGTCGACGTGATCCCATTCGTGCCGCTGTACGGCGGCTCGATCGCCGCGTGTGCCGCACTCGCGCGGCGGCTCGGCGCCCGGCTCGCCTCGCGGCTCGACCTCCCGGTCTACCTCTACGCGGCGGCCGCCGCCGTTCCCGAGCGCCGGTCGCTCGCGGCGGTCCGGCGCGGAGGGTTCGCGGGGCTGCGCGAGGCGATCGACGAAGCCGCGCGCCGGCCCGACTACGGCCCCGCGCGC
>JAPVSX010000327.1:0-2524 GCA_047519495.1 Armatimonadota bacterium | reverse complement strand
GGTCACGGCCAGCATCTCCCGCATCCCGGGACCGCCCCTGGGCCCCTCGTAGCGGATCACGATCACGTCTCCTCGCGAGATCCGCCGGTGGACGATCGCGTCCATCGCGTCTTCCTCCCGCTCAAAGACGCGGGCCCGGCCGCGAAACGCCTGCCGCTTGAGGCCGGCGGTCTTGATCACCGCCCCCTCCGGGGCCAGCGTCCCTTTGAGCACGGCCAGGGTGCCGCTCGGCGAGATCGGGCGGCTGAGCGGGCGAACGACATCTTGCCCGTCGGGCAGGTGGATGCTGCGGAGGTTCTCCGCCATCGTCTTTCCCGTGACGGTCAGGACGTCGCCGTGGAGCAGGCCCCCTTCCAGCAGCTCGTGCAGCACGATGCCGACGCCCCCGATCCGGTCGAGGTCGATCATCATGTGCCGGCCGCCGGGATGCATGTCCGCGATGTGAGGGGTCCGGCGGGCGATGCGGTCGAAGTCCGCAAGCTTGAGCGGCACGCCGGCCTCTCGGGCGATCGCCAGCAGGTGCAGCACGCCGTTCGTCGAGCCCCCCATCGCGACGAGCGCCGTGATCGCGTTCTCGAACGCCTCGCGCGTCAGGATATCGCGGGGGCGAATGCCGTCCTGGAGCAGCCGCATCGCGGCCTCCCCGACCTTGCGGCAAACCTCGATCCGCCGCGGGTCGAGCGCGGGGACGGAAGCGCTGCCGGGTAGCGACATGCCGAGCGCCTCGGCGCACGACGCCATCGTGTTGGCGGTGTACAGGCCGCCACACGATCCGGCGCCGGGACAGGCGACACACTCGAGCCGGTACAGCTGCTCGGCGGTCATCTGGCCTTCGGCGTATTTTCCGACCGCCTCGAACACGTCTACGATCGAGACGTCGCGGCCGTCGAACTTGCCGGGCATGATCGTCCCGCCGTACAGGAACACTCCCGGCACGTTCAGCCGCGCGAGCGCGAGCAGCATGCCGGGGAGGCTCTTGTCGCAGCCGGCGAGGGCCACGAGGCCGTCGAACGCTTCGGCGAGCACCATGAGCTCCACCGAGTCCGCGATGACCTCCCGGCTGACAAGCGACGCCTTCATCCCCTCGTGGCCCATGGCGATCGCGTCGCTCACCGCGATCGTGGTGAACTCGATCGGGGTCCCGCCGGCGCTGCGCACCCCCTCCTTCACGTGCCCCGCGAGGACGTTGAGGTGGAGGTTGCAGGGGGTCACCTCGTTCCAGGACGAAGCGACCCCGATCTGGGGCTTCTTGAGGTCCTCGTCGCCGAGGCCCGTGGCCCGGAGCATCGCGCGGTGGGGCGCGCGTGCGGGGCCCTCCGTCACCGCCGCGGAGCGGCGCTTCACGTCAACCGTCGTCCTGGCCATGGGGAATTAACCTCCGCACGGGAGAGATTATGACCGCCGGCGGGCCGCGGCGGGACTCGCGGCCGCACCGGTGTTGCCGTTCGTGCTCATGACCCTGAACAGGCGGCGCATCCGCTCGCGCACCGCGAGGCCGACCTCGAGGTCCCAGCAGTTCACGATCGCCAGCCGGAACCCGCCGGGCGGCATCGCATGGTGCTCGGGGGGCCGGAACGGATCGAACGTGATCTGAATGCTCGACACTCCCGGCTGCGCGCGAAGGGCGGCCACCGCCGTGGGATCGATCCAGTATCGCGGGCCGTGCGGCCCGAACAGAGCGATGCTGTAGCCGGCCTTCGGCCGGTCCCGGTAGTCCCACCGGCCGTACGCGTACAGCCCCACGACGGCGTCGAGCCATCCCGGCCCGTTCAGGTCGACCCACTGCTCGGACATCCGCAGGTGGCATTCGATGATCGCCCCGCCGATCGATTCGAAGTTGACGATGCCCGTGAACCCCCGGAGGTTCGCGCGGATCCACCGGCCGAGATAGGCCTCGAGCTCCGGCTGCCGCTCGGCGAGCACCATCCAGTAGTCGAACATGCCGCCCGGCAGGGGCCTGCCGACCGTGTGGCGCCACCACCGCGGCGTGCCGTTTGTGAGGACCACGTCGGTGCTGACGTGCCGGCCGGTGAAGAGCGTCATCCACATGTGCCCGGGCGCGAAGTGGGCCTCGAGCTCGGCTGCAAAGTGGATGATCCGCCCGCCGGCCCCCATCCCGTGCAGGTTCATGACCGGCTTGCTGAACACCGGGAACCGGTCCGGTGTGACCCCGTGAGGGCCGCACGGGATCCCCTGGCTTTCGCAGATGAAGAGCTTGTCGTAGATCCTGCGGCGCGTGGGGAAGAGCCGCCAGGCGGTCGGGTCGTCGACCGGAATGACGACGGACCGCGGGCAGGTCACGGCCTCGAAGTACTGCCACCGCCAGGAATCGACGCCCTGGAAGGGGACCTGATCCTCGGCGGGTTTGTCCCCGGTCAGGTTGTGGAGCCGCAGCACCTCGTCCCGGCTGATCGCGGACCCGTTGTGGCGTCCCCGCGCCCGGCCGTTCCCTCGTGAGAGGGACGCCCCGGCCGGCGATGGCCGTGATGAGGCTGAACTATCACCTGCGTCGCTTCGCATCGCG
>JAPVSX010000326.1:0-1772 GCA_047519495.1 Armatimonadota bacterium | reverse complement strand
TCGCTCGTGTATACGCCGTGGGCGGCGGGGGCGCCGGCGTACCGGATGTTCGAGCCCACCCCTGGAACGCACGGCGCGTTCTTCACGTATCGTCGAGCGCTCGACGCCGCAAACTTCGCGGATCCTCGGGTGCCCCACGACATCAGCATCATCAACTGGAGCAGCAACGACTTCCGGGGCGGCACGGTCGTGGACCGGCTCCCGGACGAGCAGGCGGTCCGATACCGCCAGGCGCGGCTCCTGAGCCTGGGGTTCCTGTACTGGCTCCAGACCGAGGCGCCGCGCGACGACGGCGGAACCGGCTATCCCGAGCTCCGTCCCCGCCCCGACGTGATGGGCAGCGCGGACGGCCTCTCGCAGGTCCCCTACGTCCGCGAGGGGCGGCGCCTTCGAGCGCTCTCCACGATCGTCGAGCAGGACATCTCCGCGGCCGCCCGGCCCGCGGCGCGCGCGGCGCGCTACGACGCGACGGTCGGGATCGGGTTCTATCCGATCGACCTTCACGGGTGCGGGGTCAGGACGGCGAGCATCCCGACGAAGCCATTCCAGATCCCGCTCGGCGCGCTCGTCCCGGAGCGCACCGTGAATCTGCTGCCGGCCGCCAAGAACATCGGGACGACCCACCTGACGAACGGCGCGTACCGGCTCCATCCGGTCGAGTGGGCGGTCGGAGAGGCGGCGGCGGCGCTCGCCGTCTTCTGCCTGCGAAGCGGGGCCGCGCCGCGGGAGGTCCACGCCCGCCCGGACCTCGTGCGGCGGCTGCAGCTCCTGCTCCTCGACGAGCGGATCCCGCTCTACTGGTACGACGACGTCCCGCTCGGCCACCCCGCGTTCGCCGCGGCGCAGCTGCTGGCCGTCGAGGGGGTCTGGGAGGGCACCGAGGACGATCTCCACTTCCGGCCGGACGCGACGCTCCTGCTCGGGGAGGGCAAGCGCCTCGTCGCGGCCACGGTCCGCGGCATCCGGAGGTGGCAGGGCGAGGCCGCCGCGGATCCCGGCGCCGGTGTGCTGCGCCCGGCGCCGGAGGACGAATCTCTCCCGCTCCGCCGGGACGCCGCGAGGACGCTCATTGCCCTGGCGGCCCCGGGGGTCGCCGTCCCGGGCCCTGCGCCTCCGGGAGGCGCGAGGGATGATCAGGCGATGACGCGGGCAGACCTGGCGATCTGGCTGGGAACACTCCTGCGCTCGGCGATCGAGACCGCTCAGGCTCGAACGTCGTAACGCAACTCCACCTCTGCGGAGCCGGCGACGACCTCTGTCGTCGTGCTCGAGGTCGACCCGATCCTCCCGCACAAGCCGGAACGAGACACAGACCATACGACCCCCCCGGAGTCTGACGTCAACGCCTCGGGGACGGGGCCGGCGCATCAGGCGAACAGCTTGAGGTAGTCCTCCCGCCGCGGATGGAAGATGTCCAGCACGAGCGCGCGCGTGCTGCCCGTCCGGGCACCGTGGGGCACGCCGCCCGGGATCGTGTACGCGTCTCCGGGCCCAAGCGTCCGCCGCTCGCCGCCGATCTCCATCTCCATCTCGCCCTCGAGCATCAGGCCGAGCTGCTCGTGCGGATGCGAGTGGCTCGGCACCTCGGCGTGCGGCGCAAGCTCGACGTACGTAAACATCACGTGCTCCCCGGCCAGCGGCCTGATCGTCACGCCTTTGGCGATCTCCTTGCCGGGCAGCGCGCGGACCGACGTGAAGACATGCTTGGCGGGCATGGACGCTCCTCCCATCTCCGGTTGCCGTTCGACCTGGGCAGGGATTCGCCCCGGCCC
>JAPVSX010000325.1:0-3480 GCA_047519495.1 Armatimonadota bacterium | reverse complement strand
TCGCCGGAGGGACGGATGCCGCGATGGTATAATTGTGGGCGGTTCGGGAGGGTCCTGATGCTGCTCGAGTCCCTCGTCGACGTCCACTCCAGCGAGTTCCAGGCCAACCGCGCGTACCACGAAGGCCTGGCCCGCGAGCTCGCCGAGCGCCTCGCCCAGGTCCGGGAAGGGGGCGGGGCGCGCGCCCAGCGGCGTCACCGCGGGCAGGGGAAGAAAACCGCCCGGGAGCGGCTCGACCTGCTGCTCGACCCCGGCTCGCCGTTTCTCGAGCTCGCCCCGCTCGCGGCATGGGGGATGTACGGCGGAGACGCCCCGGGGGCAGGGCTCGCCGCCGGCGTCGGGCGCGTCCGTGGGATCGAGTGCATGATCGTCGCCAACGACGCCACGGTCAAGGGCGGCACGTACTATCCGCTGACCGTAAAGAAACACCTGCGCGCCCAGCAGATCGCGCTCGAGAACCACCTGCCGTGCCTGTACCTCGTGGACTCGGGCGGTGCGTTTCTCCCGCTGCAGGCCGAGGTGTTTCCGGACCGCGAGCACTTCGGGCGCATCTTCTACAACCAGGCCGTGCTCTCCGCCCACGGCATCCCCCAGATCGCGGCCGTCCTCGGCTCCTGCACGGCCGGCGGCGCGTACGTGCCGGCGATGTCTGACGAAGCGGTGATCGTCCGTGGGACCGGGACCGTGTTCCTGGGGGGACCGCCGCTCGTCCGGGCCGCGACCGGCGAGGAGGTAACGGCGGAGGAACTCGGCGGCGCCGACGTCCACTGCCGGCGCAGCGGCGTCACGGACTACATGGCGGAGGACGACGCGCATGCGATCGAGATCGTCCGGGAGATCGTGGGGTCGCTCAACCGGGTGAAGCAGCCGACGATCGCGCCGGTCGCGCCGGAGGAGCCCCGCTACGACCCGCGCGAGATCTACGGCATCCTGCCTCAGGACCTCCGCCGCCAGTTCGACGCGCGGGAGGTGATCGCGCGCCTGGTGGACGGCAGCCGGTTCCAGGAGTTCAAGGCGCTGTACGGGACGACGCTCGTGACCGGGTTCGCCCACATCCACGGCATCCCGCTCGGGATCGTCGCCAACCAGGGCGTGCTGTTCGTCGAGAGCGCGGAGAAGGGCGCCCACTTCATCGAGCTGTGCGGCCAGCGCCGGATTCCCCTCGTATTTCTGCAGAACATCACGGGCTTCATCGTGGGGCGCGAGTACGAGGCGGCCGGGATCGCGCGGGCCGGGGCGAAGATGGTGCACGCCGTCGCGACCTGCGGCGTGCCGCGCCTCACGGTGATCATCGGCGGTTCCTACGGCGCCGGCAACTACGCGATGTGCGGCCGGGCGTACGAGCCGCGGTTCCTCTGGACGTGGCCGAACGCCCGGATCTCCGTGATGGGCGGCGAGCAGGCGGCGACCGTCCTCCTGACCGTGAAGCGGGACCAGCTCCGGCGCGAGGGCGGGGCGATGTCGCCTGCGGAGGAGGACGCCCTTGTCGCGCCGATCCTCGCCAAGTACGAGGAGGAGGGGAACGCGTACTACAGCACCGCCCGGCTCTGGGACGACGGGATCATCGACCCCGCAGAGACGCGGACGGTGCTCGGGCTCGCGCTGTCCGTGACACTCAACGCCCCCCTGGAAGGGATGCGGCCGGGCGTCTTCCGGATGTAGCGGCCCCCCACCCCCCATGCGGGGGGGCAAATCGCTGCTGGGGACGCCCTCCCTGCGGGAGGCGCCCCTGCGGGGCACAGGCAGGCAATTTGTGGGGGCCCCCGGGCACTCCCTGAGCTCTATGCTGCGAATGAGTGACGCATCGGCGTGGAGAGGCACCGAGTGATGCGCACGGTCCTCGTCGCCAACCGCGGAGAGATCGCGGTCCGCGTCATCCGCGCCTGCCGGGAGCTCGGCCTCCGGACGGTCGCCGTGTACTCGGAGGCCGATGCGGACGCCCTGCACCCCCGGCTCGCGGACGCCCGGGTACCGCTGGGCCCGGCCGCCCCCTCCGAGAGTTACCTGCACGTCGGCCGCCTGATCGACGCCGCGCGCTGTGCCGGGGCCGACGCGGTCCACCCGGGGTACGGGTTTCTCGCTGAGTCGCCCCAGTTCGCGGCGGCGGTCCGGGACGCCGGCCTCGTGTGGATCGGCCCCCCGGCGGAGGTGATCGCACGTCTCGGGGACAAGCGGGCGGCGCGCGGCCTCGCCGAGCGGGCCGGCGCACCCGTCGTGCCCGGGTTCGACGCGCCCGACGCCTCGGATGAGGTCCTGGTCACGGCCGCGCGCCGCCTCGGGCTGCCCGTCCTGATCAAGGCGGCGGGGGGCGGGGGCGGTCTGGGGATGCGCCTGGTCGAACGGGCGGAGGACCTCCCCGCGGCACTCGCCGGCGCGCGCCGGGAGGCCGAGGCGGCGTTCGGGTCAGGAGCGCTGCTGCTCGAACGGCACCTCCCGGAGGTCCGCCACGTCGAGGTGCAGGTGCTGGCCGATGGACGGGGCACCGTCCTCGCGCTGGGCGAGCGCGAGTGCAGCATCCAGCGCCGCCACCAGAAGCTCATCGAGGAGTCCCCGTCGCCGTTCGTGAGCCCGCCGCTGCGCGCCCGGATGACGGCGGCGGCCGCGGCCGTGGCCCGCGCGGCCGGGTACGTCAACGCCGGGACCGTAGAGTTTCTCGTCGACCCGGCGGGCCGGTTCTACTTCCTGGAGGTCAACACGCGGCTGCAGGTCGAGCATCCCGTCACCGAGGCGGTGACCGGGGTGGACCTCGTGAAGGCCCAGATCCGAATCGCGTCGGGGGACCCCCTCGATCCCGAGCCCGCCGCGGCGCGCGGCCACGCGATCGAGTGCCGGATCTACGCGGAGGACCCGGGGAGCGGCTTCCGCCCGTCGCCGGGCCCGGTCTGGGTGCTCGACGAGCCGGCGGCTCCCGGCGTCCGCGTGGACTCGGGCCTCCGGGCCGGGTGGCGGGTGCCGGTCGCCTACGACCCGCTGCTGGCGAAGGTCATCGTCTGGGACCGGACGCGCGGGGACGCGATCGTCCGGATGGCCGAGGCGCTGCGCCGCTACGTCATCCTGGGCTGCCGCACGAACCTGAACTTTCTCACCGATCTCCTCGCGCACGAGGCGTTTGCGCGCGGTGAGACGACGACGCGGTTTCTCGAGCGCTATTTTCCCGCCTGGCGGCCCGAGACGCTCGACCTGGCGGTCGCGGCCGCGGCGGCGCACGAAGCGCTGCGCGATGAGCAGGCGGCGGCCGTCCCGTCCGGGGGCGGTGCGCCGCCGGGCGGTCCCCGAGCCGTTCCCGACCCGTGGGACACGATCGGGCGGTGGCGGATGGGGACGTCCCGTGCGTGAGGTCGCGCTCGTCGTGGACGGGGAGACCGTGCGCGTCTCCGTGGAGCGGGACGGGGACGCCTGGATCGTCCGCGGCCCGAGGCGCGAGCACCGCATCCGCCTGACCGTCCTCGAGCCGGGCGTGTATCTCCTCACCGAGGGAAC
>JAPVSX010000324.1:0-3409 GCA_047519495.1 Armatimonadota bacterium | reverse complement strand
CTTTCCGAGCATACCTGAGTGGCCTGCGGCGAACGCCTGAGACCGCGCACCAGGCAAAGGAGGCGCATCATGCCCAGCCCTACCCGGGATGCCGTCGCACGCGAGTATCGGTACGAGTTCCTGACGTGGCCGGCGATCAACGAGGCAGTCGCGCTCGGCAAGGTCATCGTGCTGCCGGTCGGCTCGACTGAGCAGCACGGCCACCACCTGCCCCTGGACGTGGACGCGAAGCTCAGCGGTGCGGTCGCCTACGAGGCGGCCCGGCGGTCGCCCGAAGACGTCCTGGTCCTACCGCCGGTCGCGTACGGCTACTGCCATCATGTGATGGACTTCCCGGGGACGATCAACATCGAGCCCTCGACCTTCGTCCGGTTCCTCCTCGACATCACGCGCTCGGTCGCGTACCACGGGTTCAAGCGGATCGTGATCCTGAACGGCCACGGGTCCAACCATCCCCTGGTGGAGGAGGTCGGCCGGCAGACCATTTTACAAACGGACGCCCTCTGCCTGACCCTCAGCTGGTGGCAGCTCGTCGCCGACTACTGGAACCGCGAGCTCCGCACCTCCGTGACCCCGGGCGGGTGCGCCCACGCGTGCGAGCTTGAGACGTCCATGTACCTGCACGTGGACGGGGGCCGCGTCAGGACCGGCGAGATCCACAGCGAGCTCGCCGAGTTCATGAGCCTACCGGGCGCAGCGGCGTGGCACTACACCGACCTCACGGCCGGCTCCCCGGCGACGATCGTCGAGTGGACGTCCACGTACACCCAGACCGGCGTGATCGGCGAAGCGGAGAAGGCGACGCCCGAGAAGGGGCGCCGCGTCTTCGAGCACGCCGTCACGCAGATGATCGACATGGTGCGCTGGTTCCGGACGCGCCCGCGGCCGCCGCGCCGGGAGCACCACACCGCGCCGCCGACGTTCCCGCTGCCGTTCGGGTGGTAGCGGGCGCCTGGCTCGCGGGCGCGTCCCGGCCGGGCACGACGAGGTCGGGCCGGGGCGTCACCTGCACCCCGAGGCCGCCCTCCCGCATCCGGTCGACGAAGCCCCCGCGGGTCTCGAGGACGCCCCGGAGCACCTTCGGATCACCAACCGCCACGACGCGGAACGGCGCCACGAAGGGGCGCCGGTTGATCACCATGGTGGGACCCGACGACGTGATCGTGCTCTGCGCCGTGATCCGCTCCCCGTTGATCGCCACCGCCCGGGCGCCTCCATACCACAGCATCATATTGAGGAAGACGAGATCGCTGTCCTGGACCAGCGCCATGCTGGGGTTTTCGCCCGGCCGGAGCGTCCGGGTCGAATCCGTCAGCACGATCTCCACGCCCGGCCCGGCCACCGGCGTCGCACCCGCGTCGACCGCCAGCCGGTCGGCCGCCTGCCGTTCTCGGACGGCGATGACGGCCAGCACGCCCGCCGCGGCCCAGCCCGCCACCGCGAGCAGGATCCAGGCCGCAAGGGCCGGGCGCACGCCTCTGGCCCACGCCGGCCGAATCGTCCACAGGTGCCCGAGAGGCCTGGTCCTCGCGTCGTCCTCGACCGTCATCTGCTTCACCATCAAGATCATTTTACCTCACCTACAGCACGTCGCTCATGAGGAAAAACCACGGTATGGACACGCAACGAAAGCACCGGGCTGAGGAACCTCACCGCAGTAAGAGCCTGCCGCAAGCCTTGAGGGGCTCAACATGACTCGAACCCAATTTCCAGCCGGCCGTGCTGCCGCCCACCCTGTCATCGGCCGCCCCCCGGCGGCCGGGGCCGACCCCCGGATCCCGGATCGGCAATCAGCCTCATTCGGGGGAAACGACAGCCGGGACGCTCCGCATTCCGCCTCTCCGCCCGGCCGGACGCCGTAGTCCACGCCGCAGGCACGCTTTGGCTCACGCTGCAGGCACAGGGAGCAGAACCGGAGGCGGCGAAGCGTGTGCCGATGCATCCGCCGGCGCCCGCGCGAGACCCCGGGTACGTGGCGCACGTCCTGGCGCCCCGATATTCGTTCGCGTGCCGCGAGGAGTTCCCGTACCTTCGGGACGTCCTCGTCGCCCACGTGCTGATGCTGCGGCGCCAGCGGATCGTCGCCGAGGGCGACGCCGCGGCGACCCTCCGTGCGCTGCTCGCGATCACGGCGGACAGCCTCCCCCCGTACGATCCGAGATGGGAAGACCTGTACTTTGTGATCGAGACGCGCGTCGCGGAGGCGACCGGGGGACGCGGCGAGTTTCGCCTGGCGCTGAGCCGCAACGACGCGTGGGCGGCGCTGGCGCGGCTTATGCTGCGCGACCAGACCCTCGAGCTGCTCGCCGCGCTGGATCGGCTGCGTGAAGCCCTCCTCGATCAGGCGGAACGGCACCGCGGGACGCTCATCATGGCGCACACCCACCAGCAGCCCGCCCAGCCGACGACCGCCGGGCATTACCTGCTGGCCGCCGCCGCGATGCTCGGGAGGTGCGCGGATCGGTACCGGGACGCGCTGGGCCGCCTGAACCGGTCTCCGCTCGGCGCCGGAGCCCTCACGACGACGGGGTTCCCGATCGACCGCGCGTACACGGCCGAGCTGCTCGGGTTCCCCGGGCTCGTCGAGAACAGCTACGACGCAGTGGCCGCCGCCGACCACGTCGGGGAGCTGGCGGGAAGCCACGCCGTGCTCGCGACGAACCTCAGCCGCGTCGTGCACGACCTGCTCTTCTGGGCGTCGGCCGAGGTGGATGGGCTGCGGCTTGCGCCCGAGTTCATCCAGATCAGCAGCATCATGCCCCAGAAGCGCAACCCGGTCGCCCTCGAGCACGTCCGCAGCGAGCTGAGCCGCGTGCTTGGCGCGTGCCTCGGCGTGTGGGCGTCGGCGCACAACGTCCCGTTCGGCGACGTGAACGACCCCGTGGACGACGTGCTGCCGGCTTTGACCGAGACCCACCGGAGCCTCACCGGCACGCTCGACCTGCTGCGGCGGGTCATCGCGACGGCCGCAATCCGGCCGGACGCATGGGCGCCGGCGCTGCGGGGGACGTTTGCCACGAGCACCGAGCTCGCGGACACGCTGGTGCGCGAGGCCGGGCTGCGGTTCCAGGAGGCACACGCCGCGGTCACACGCCTTGTGGCGCAGCGCCGCGCGGAGGGGCGGGACTTCGCCGGTGTGACCACGGGCGAAGTGGAGGCCGCGGCGGCGGCGGCCGGACGGCCGGTGCACCTCGCGGCCGAGACCATTGCGCGCGCCCTCGATCCCGCCGGCTTCGTGGCCCGGCGGGAGGCGGCCGGCGGCCCCGGGCCCCGCGCCGTCGACGCGATGCTCCGGACGGCCCGGGACGGGCTCGCGGCCAGCCGGAAGGCAACCGATGCGGTCCGCGAGGCGGTGGAGCGGGCCCGAGCGCGGCGAGAGCGCGAGGTCGCGGACGCAAGCGCAGTGACT
>JAPVSX010000323.1:0-44093 GCA_047519495.1 Armatimonadota bacterium | reverse complement strand
GATGGTCCGCCGCGGCGCCCACGTGAACGCGATCGGGGCGATCACCCCGGAACGGGCGGAGTTCGAGTCCGACCTCCTGGACCGCTGCGACGTCATCGCGGTCGACAGCCTGCCCCCGGTCCAGCGGCTGTCCGCGGAGTTCATCCGCTACTTCGAGGACGGGGGCAGGGACTGGTCCCGGGTCACGCCCCTCCACGCGCTCCTCGCGCGGGGGGAGACCCGGCCCCGGGACGCGGATCTGACGCTCTTTAAGGCGATGGGCATGGGGATCTCCGATCTCTCCCTGGGCATCCAGTGCTGCCGGCTGGCGGCCGAACGTGGGATCGGCCGCCGCCTGTCTCGGCCAGAGCGTGCGGCGATCCGGTTCGGGCCCGTCAACACGATACCTGGAGGTGTCGAGCGATGAGTGAGGTCGTGGCCAGGTTTGTTGATCGCAGCGGGGCCAAGGCTTCCGGGATTCACCTGTGGCCCCCGATCGTCATCCCCAAGGAGCAGATCGAGGAGGAGGTCAGGCGCCTGGCGAGCGGGCCCGCGCCGGCCAACGGGCGGCGGACCTCGCTCATCGTGCATCCCCATGCCCAGGAGCCCGGGTTGGGCCTCGCGCCCGGCATCCAGGTCTCCCTCAACGTCCTCTTGCCCGGCGAGCGGACCGCGCCCATCCGGCACAACTCGACGCAGGTCAACTTCTGCATCCAGGGCGCCGGGCACACGATCGTCAACGGGGAACCGATCCGCTTCAGACAGTACGACGTCTGGGTGCACCCGTCGATGGCGGTCTACACGCACGTCAATGACACCGATAACATCCACGCGCGCCTCACCTACAGCAACGCGGCGCTCCTTGAGAAGCTGAACATCCACTACGTCGAGGACACCCCGCCGGAGGACACGCAGGAAGAGGCGCACGAGGCGGACGCCGACGAGGCGCCGAACCCGTTCGCCGACCTGATTCCGCTCGACGGCGGGGCGCAGCTCATGTCCTACGAGCGGCTGGTCAACCCTCCTGCCGTCGAGCAGCGGCCGCTCCACTGGCCGTGGGCGAAGGTGAAGGCGGAGCTCGACAAGCTGGCGGCGCTCGGGAAGAGCTACGTCGGCCGGCGGCTCTACCTCCTCTACAATCCGGCGACCGGCCGCACGAACGGCACGACCAACAACTTCTTCGCGGCCATCACGATCCGGCCGCCCTCCATCGTCGACAAGCCCCACCGGCACACCTCGGCGGCCATCAACTACTTCTTCGGGGGAACCGGGAGAAGCGTCGTGGACAAGAAGACCTACCACTGGAAGGCGGGCGACCTGATGCTCACGGCGCCCGGCTGGGCGGTCCACAATCACGCGTCGGACGATCAGCCCGTCTATGAGCTGACGATCCAGGACCAGCCGCTCAACCTGGCAATGGACTCCCTGATCTGGCAGGAAGACCTCAAGCAGCCGCCGCGGGTGCTGGGCTCCCAGAAGGGGTTCGCCACGAACCGCGCGGTGATCACGGGCCGGTAGGGTCTCTCCGGGCGCAGCGCGATCCGCCGGCAGCGCTCCGGCAAACCACAGGGGAGGACGCGGCGATGAGCTACCGTGACCTGCGGGACTGGATGACCCAGGTGGAAGAACTCGGGGAACTCAAGGTCGTCCAGAAAGCCGACTGGAACGTCGAGATCGGCGTCATCACCGAGGTTGTGATGAACCGGCATGGCCCGGCGCTGTTATTTGACCACATCGCCGGGTATCCCGCGGGCTACCGCATCGTCGCCAACGCGCTCGGCGGTCCGAAGCGCCTGGCCTACACCCTCGGCCTTCCCACGGACCGGGGCATCAAGGAGTTGCTGAGGCTGTGGCAGGAGAAGAAGCGCGCGCTCCGGCCGATTCCTCCGAAGGTTGTCCGCGACGGCCCGGTCATGGAGAACGTCTCCCGCGGCGAGGACGTGGATCTGCTGAAGTTTCCCACCCCGAAGTGGCACGAGCACGACGGCGGCCGCTACATCGGCACGGGCAGCGTGGACATCACCCGGGATCCCGAGGAGGGCTGGGTCAACCTGGGATGCTACCGGGTGATGATCCACGATCGCAACCAGGTGGGCTTTTACATCTCGCCGGGCAAGCAGGGGCGCATCCACCGCGAGAAGTGGTTCGCCCGCGGCGGCCCGATGCCCATCGCGATGTCGTTCGGCCACGACCCGGCGATCTTCATGGCCGGCTCGCTGGAGATCCCCTGGGGGATGTCGGAGTACGACTGGGTCGGCGGGGTGAAAGGACAACCCGTCGAGGTCATCGAGGGGCCGGTCACGGGGCTGCCCATCCCCGCGGACGCGGAGATCGTGATCGAGGGGTTTGTGGATCCGAGCCACAAGCTGCCGGAAGGCCCCTTCGGGGAGTGGACGGGATACTACGCCAGCAAGCAGCGCGAAGAGCCCGTGGTGAAGGTCGAGGCCCTCTACCACCGCAACACGCCGGTGCTGCTGGGCTCCCCTCCGGTCAAACCCCCCTCCGAGCTCGCCTACTACCGCGCCTTCCTGCGCGCGGCGGCCATTGACGAAGAGCTCAAAGCGGCCGGCGTCCCCGACGTGACCGGCGTCTGGTGTCACGAGGTGGGTGGGTCCCGGCTGTTCAATGTCGTCGCCATCAAGCAGCGCTACTCCGGGCATGCCAAGCAGGCGGCGGCCGTCGCCGCGCAGTGCCACGCCGGCGCGTACCTGGGCCGCTTCGTGGTGGTGGTCGACGAGGATATCGACGTGATGAACCTCGAGGAGGTCATGTGGGCGATCTGCACCCGGTGCGATCCGGAGAAGGACATCGACATCCTGAGGCGGTGCTGGAGCGGGCCGCTGGACCCGATCATCCCGCCGGGCCAGAAGGGCCTGAACTCCCGGGCGATCATCGACGCCACCCGGCCGTTCGAATGGCGGGACCAGTTCCCCCAGGTCGCCGAGTCGAGCCCGGAACGCCGCGGTGAGGTCCTGAAGAAATGGGGGCAGATCCTCTTCGCTTGACGTCTCCCCATGGCCGACGCCGGGGATTTCTCCCGAAGGAGAATGCATCGCACGATGCGCATGATGCCGATTTGGCGGCGGCCCGCGCGGGCGGGCCTGTGGTGCGCCGCACTGGTCGTAGCCCTGGCCGCTCCCGGGAAGGGCCTCGCCGAGCAGAGCCTGCCCCGCCTGGGATCACTCGAGGTCGCGGTCTCCGCCCCTTCCCCCACCACGGTGCCGCTGTGGGTTGCTCTGGCTGCCCGCCTCGATGCGGCGCACGCCCTGCGCGTCACAGCGGTGACCATGGCCGGAGGCAGTGAGGCGCTCCAGGCCCTGGCCGCGGGGAGTGTCCAGGCCGCGCATGTCGGCCTCTCCCCCGTCCTGCTGGCTGACGCGGGCGGCCTCCACGTGGTGCAGGTCGCCGTTGACGCGAAGTACTCTCCGTTCATTCTCTACGGCCGTCCGGGAATTACAGCCGTGACGCAACTGGCAGGGGGCCGCGTCGCGATCAGCAGGCTGGGCAGCGAAAGCGACGTCCTCACGCGGCTGGTCCTGGCCCGCCGCGGGCTTGACGTTCAGCACATGTACTTCCTTCAAATGGGCGGGACCGGCGAGCGGATCGCCGGCCTCCAGACGGGCGCCGCCGACGCAGCGGTGCTGCTCAGCCCCGTGACCGTCCAGGCGGACAAAGCGGGTTTTCACCGGTTGATCGACTTCTCGCGCGAACTCCCCTGGGTGTTCGATGGGCTCGTCGTTGACCGCGCGTACGCTGCGCATTACCCCGGGCGTGTTCAAGCCCTTGTTGCGACGTACATCGAGGGCATGTACTATACCGTCGCGCACCCGGACGTAGCTACGGACGTCATCCGCCAAAACTTCCATGTCAGCGATCCGGAGGCCCTGACCGACGCCTACGAAACGGCCAAGCGGGTGTTCGTCTTCAGCGGACAGGCGCCTGCGGATCTCGTGCAGGCCCAGTGGCGGGCGCTGGTACAGTACTACCCTCAGCTTCAGAACTTCAACCCCGCGGCGGCCGTCGACAGGCGATTTGCCGAGAACCTGGCCAGCGATGGCACGCTTGAGGGCTACCGGAACCGCTACCACGTGCGCTGAGGAGCCCGGCAACTCCGACAAGCGGCAGGCTCGACCGAAGCGACGTCACGCGCCTGCGACAGGTGCGCCGCTGCGAGGCGCAGCGTGACCGCCTATCGCGTCGGCGTCGACACGGGCGGTACGTTCACCGATTTTGTCGCCGTCGGCGAAACAGGAACGGACATCCACACGCTGAAGATCCCCTCGACCCCGCACGATCCCGCGGCGGCCGTGGCCGCGGGGCTCCGCGCGTTGGGCGCCCGGGGCGTCGAGCCGGCGGCCGTATCGTTCTTCGGCCACGGAACGACGCTGGCGACAAACGCCCTGCTCCAGGAGCGGGGGGCCCGCACCGGGCTTCTCGTCACGCGCGGATTTCGCGGCATCTACGAGGTGATGGACCAGACCCGCGGCGTCGGGCGCCCGGTCTACGACCTGTATTTCACGAAACCGAGGCTGCTCGCCCCCGGCCGGCTGACGGGAGAACTCGAGGAGCGCGTCGACGCCCGCGGCGAGATCCTGGCGCCGCTCGTCGACGCCCAGGCCCGTCACGTCATCTGCGGGCTCCTGGATCAGGACGTCCAGGCCATCGCCGTCTGCCTGCTGTTCTCGTTTCTCAATCCGCAGCACGAGCGGCGCGTGAAAGAGCTGGTGCGCGAACTCGCGCCGCGTGTACACGTCTCGCTCTCGTCGTTCGTGCTCCCCCGAATCCGCGAGTACGCCCGCCTCTCGACGACGCTTGTCAATGCCTACGTCCAACCCGTCGTGTCCGACTATCTGGCCCGGGTGTACGGGCATCTCGCGGCGCACGGGGTGGGCACGCCGCGCCGCTACGTCATGCAGTCCAACGGCGGTGTGGCCTCGTTTGCCGCCGCGGGCGAGCGGCCCGTGACCACCGTCCTCTCGGGCCCCGCGGCAGGTGCCGTCGCGGCCGGCCGCATCGCGGCGGCCGCCGGCTATCCGCAGGCCATCAGCTTCGACATGGGGGGCACGAGCGCCGATATTACGCTCATTGTCGGCGGGCGGCCCGCTGAGACCTCCGAGGGCCGGGTGGCAGGGCGTGACCTCGCCGTGCCCATGCTGGATATTCACACCTTATCGGCGGGCGGCGGAACCCTTGCGCGTGTCGACGGTGTGGGTGTGCTGCAGGTGGGACCGGACAGTGCGGGGGCGGATCCGGGCCCCGCGTGCTACGCGCGGGGCGGCCGGCGGCCCACGGTGACCGACGCCAGCGTCGTCCTTGGGATGATACCCGCCGGGGCGCGCCTCGGCGGCACGCTGGAGTTACGGGCGGACCTGGCCCGGCGCGCGCTCGCGGAGGATGTGGCGCGCCCGCTCGGCATCGGCGTGGAGGCGGCGGCTGAGGCGGCTCTCCGGGTGATCAACGCGCGCATGGAGGCCGGCATCCGGCGCGTGTCGGTCGAGCGGGGATACGACCTCCGCGACTTCACGATGGTCGCGTTCGGCGGGGCGGGCCCGCTGCACGCGGCCGCCCTTTGCCGCGCCCTCGGCATTCCCCGTTTTCTGGTCCCGGCCTATCCCGGGCTGACGTCAGCCTTCGGGCTGCTGCTCTGCGACGTGACGCGCGATTTCCTTCGGTCCCGGGTCGGCCCGCTGACGCAAACCGCGCCCCCCGAGGTCGAAGGGACATTCGCGGCGCTGGAGGCCGAGGCCGCCGAGGTGATGGAGCACGAAGGCGTTGGGTCGTGGACGCCTGAGTACCGCCTGGAGCTGCGGTACGCGGGACAGGGCTACGAGCTCCCGGTACCGTACACGCGCGGGGACGACCTCACCGGCGTCCGCCGGCGCTTCGATGGTTTGCATGAGCGGCGATTTGGGCACAGCGCCCCCGATGCACCGGTGGAGATCGTGTCCTATCGCCTCATCGCCGGCGTCCCCACCGCGCTGTCCGGCATCGCGCGGCGGCCACCGCGGCGTCCCGCCCGTCGTCGAGCTGAGGCGGCGCTCCGGCTGCCCGAGATCGGCGGACCGCTTTCCGTCCCCCTCTACGAGCGACACGAGCTGGGGATCGACCAGGGGCTCAAGGGGCCCGCCTTGCTCGTGCAGCCCGACGCGACGGTCGTCCTGTACCCCGGGCAGCGCGCGACCACCGACGCGGACGGCAATCTCATCGTGGACGTCCTCGCCGATGGTTGATCCAGCCACCTACCAGGTACTCGTCAGCAGCTTCGGCAGCATCGTCGAGGAGATGCAGAGCGCCCTCTTTCGAACCGGGTTCTCGACTGCCATCCGGGAGTCCCACGACGCCAGCTCCGCCCTTCTGATGCCTGATGGACGTCTGCTTGGTCAGATGACCGTGCTACCCACCCACATGGGCGCGTTCCCGGCTTGCGTCGAAGGCCTGCGGCGGCGGTATCCGCGGCAGGAGATGCGGCCCGGCGACGTCTTCGTGCTGAACGACCCGTACCTGGGGGGCAGCGCCCACTCCGCCGATGTCGCGGTGGTCACGCCGGCGTTTCACCGCGGGGACCTGGTCGCCTTCTGCGCGACGATGGCGCACAAGGCCGACCTGGGCTCGATCAATCCCGGCGGCGGGGCAAGCCAGGCACGCGACATCTTTCAGGAAGGCCTCCTCGTCCCGCCTGTCCGCTGGGGGCCAGACATCGAAGAGATCGTGCGGCGTAACAGCCGCACGCCTGACGTCGTCATCGGCGACCTGCGCGGGCAAATAGGCGCGAACCGCGTCGGCGTGGACCGCTTTGCCGCGCTCGCACACCGGTGGGGGCTGGAGACCGTTCAGCAGGCGGCCGAGGGGCTGTTTACGAAGACGGAGGTCCGGGTGCGCCGGGTCCTGCAGGACTGGCCTGACGGGCGGTACCGCGCCGAAGGCTTCCTGGACAACGACGGCGTCGGCCCGGACCCCGTCCGGCTGGCGCTTGAGCTCACGATCGATGGCGACCAGATCTGTTTTGACTTCTCCGGCTCTGATCCTCAAACCCGCGGACCCGTGAACATTCGTCCGCCGCTCGTCCGGGCCTGCTGCTATTACGGGCTGGTCGCCTACGTCGACCCTGACCTCCCGAACAACGCCGGGCTGCACCGCCTGGTGGAGACGCGCTTCGCCCCTCGCAGCGTGCTCAACCCCGAGTTTCCTGCGGCGGGCAACGTCTATGTCTATACGCTCAGCCTTGCCGCGGAGCTCGTCCTCGCGGCGCTGGGCCAGGTCTGTCCCGACCGGCGCGTCGCGTGCAGCGGGGCGAATGGTGGGCTGACCCTGGCCTACGAGCTGGGCGGCCATACGCGCGTCCAATATGAGCTCCTGGGCGGCGGGGGCGGGGCGAGATGCGGGCGCGACGGCGTGAGCGGCATCCAGACGCACGTGGTGAACTGTCGCACAGCGCCGATCGAGATCATCGAAACCGAGTTCCCGGTCCGGGTGCGCCGGTTCGAACTGCGTCCCGATTCCGGTGGCGCAGGCCAGTTCCGCGGCGGGCTCGGGTACGTCCGTGAGTACGAGATCCTCGCCGAGGCGGCGGCGCTGTCGACGCGCGGTGATCGCCACCGCTTCCCCGCATGGGGAGTGGAGGGTGGCCGAGAGGGCGCCCTCGGGCGCTCCGTCGTCAACCCAGGCCGTCCCGATGAGCGTGTGATCCAGGCCCGGACGAGTGGCCTGGTGCTCAGGCGGGGGGATGTGTTGCTGCTGCAAACCTCTGGAGGTGGAGGCTTCGGGCCTGCCGGCGCTCGTGACCCGGAGGCGGTACGCGCAGACGTCGCCGACGGCTACGTCAGCCGGGACGCGGCCGTCCGAGTCTATGAGGTCACCGTGACGTAGCCGACAACGCCATGCCCCTCGACGCGATCGCCGACACCCGCTCGACGTCGTCCTGGCGTGCCCGGTGCTCGAGGGAGCGCTCGGGATAGCGGGGGCAGTGAAGGCCCCAGGCGCCGCCGAGCAGGTCGTCGAGGTCGGTCATGTCATCACGCTCCCGCCGTCGACGACAAGGGTCTGTCCGGTGACAAAATCGCTCGCGTCGGACGCCAGGAAGATGGCCGCGCCGACCAGATCCTCAGGCCGCTGGATTCGGGGGATCGCCCGGTCTTTGACGCGTTGCTCGCGGAAGCGCACGATCTCGGGGGTGGGGTCCTCCTCGCTGAGGGTGCTGCCCGGGGCGATCGCGTTGACGCAAATGCCCGACGCCCCGACCTCCCGCGCCAGGCAGCGGGTGAAGCCGATGACGCCGGCCTTCGAGGTCACGTAGTGAATGCGCGTCGGTGAGCCGCTCAAGGCCGTGCCGCTGGAGATATTGATGATCTTCCCCTTTCCCTGGCGGCGCATCGCGGGCAAGACCGCCCGGCAGCCGTTGAAGAGGCCCCTGAGATTGACGGCCATCACCCGGTCCCATTCCTCGGGCGAGATCTCCTCGATCCCGACCCGCGAGATGGGGACGGTGTGGAAGACGGCAGCGTTGTTGAGGAGGACGTCGATGCGGTCAAACGTGTCGAGGACCCGCGCCGCCATCTCTCTCGTGCTGCGCTCGTCGGCAACATCGGTCGGCACCGCCAGGGCCCGATGGCCCTGGGCCTGCAAGCCTGCCGCCAGCCGTTCGGCCGCAGGCGCGTCGATCTCAGCCACGACGACCGCAGCACCCTCCGCGGCGAACGCGCGGCAGTACGCTGCGCCGATACCATGACCGCCGCCGGTGATGATCGCGACCTTGTCCTTCAGGACCATGCCCTTGCCCCCTTCTTCCTGCACCAGGCAGACGGAAAACTCCGCGGGGACATCCCGTTACCCGCTGGCCCGCCATGGCTGCCTCGCTCCCGGGACCATGCTACCCACCGACGTGATCGGGGACGCCCAGGCGAAACGCCTTGAGCGATTCCTCGCGCAGCACCGACCAGATCTCTCCCGCGAGCCCGGCAAAGTGTGCGCTCGCCAGGAGGCCGGAGTCGCGCGGTCTGGGGAGGTCAATCGGCACAGTCGCCGGGGAACCACACGGTCAAACCGTGAACGGTGAGGAGAGGCTGCCCTGCCGTTGGGGACCCCACCGATCGCCGGGAAGCGCTCATGCATCCGCGGCCGGGGAGGAGGGCAAGCCCGCGAGTTCCCGGAGGGCGCGCTCGACGTAGACGCGGGACATCTTCTTCCGGTAGCCGATCGTGAGGTCGGCGTTGTCGAGGGGCCTGGCCGGTTGGTACGCGGCCAGGGCCGCGCGCGCGATCACGTCCGGCGTCGGCCGCTGCCCTTTGAGCAGATCGGCCGCCTGGGACGCGATGAGCGGATGCGAGGCGACGGCCCCGAGGACGATCCGGGCGTCCTCAACCGTGCCGTCCGGCGCGCACCGCAGGGCCGCGGCGACCCCGAGGATCGGGAAGTCAAAGGACCCGCGGCGGCGTAGCTTCCAGTAGGTCGACCGCCACCCGTCCGCAGCCGGCAGGATGATGTCCACGAGGATCTCGTCCGCCGCCTTCGCCAGATAGGCCATGCCGTCATCGCGGTACAGGTCGGCCGCCGCGACGACGCGCTCGCCTGTGGGGCCGACGAGCCGGACCTGCGCGCCGAGTGCGATCGCCGCGGGCGCGGTATCCGTGGACGAGATCGCCCAGCATCGGGGGCTCCCGGGCGCGACGAGGCAGATCTCTCCGTCCTTCTTCATGCAGAACCCGATCGACTTCCGCCAGTGGAAGGTCTGGTTGTAGTAGTTGCAGCGCGTGTCCAGGCAGAGGTTGCCGCCGAGCGTCCCCATGTTTCTGAGCGGCGGGGTGCTGACCGCGCCGGCGGCGAGCGCGAGCGCCCGGTAGCCGCGCGCGATCTCGGGCGACGCCGCGACGCGGCTCAGGGTCACACCCGATCCGATCGTCATGCCCCGCGCGGCCCCGCCGGAGATCCGGCCGAGGTCGCGGACCGCCCGGAGACCGACCAGGATCTTGGGCTCGAACTGCCGGCGCTTCATGTTGGGATAGAGGTCGGTCCCGCCGGCGACGAGCATCCCGTCGGGGCCGGCCTCCCCGATCTGTCCCACGGCCTTCTCCAGCGTCCGGGGGGCGAGGTACGTGAACGGCGGCAGGCGCAGCACTAGGGCTCCTCCGGCGGCCCGGTGCGTAGAGCCTGCGCCGCGCAGTCGTCCCCCACGTCGGGCCGCTCCTCCCCGCGGGAGGCGGAAGGGCCGCGGGGACGAGCGTCGCTTAAGGCCGTCCCCGCGTGCAGGTCCCGGGGGAGGCCCGGCGCGCCGCCGGCGATCGGCAGGCCCGGGCGCCACGGCGTGCTCCAGCCCGCCGGCGGCTCGACCTTGAGCGGATCGCGGAACCGGAACGTCGGGATCCCCTTGGGGCCGACCCGTCCCGCCTGGCCCTTCGCCTTGTGCTCGAGCGCGGCGAGGACCTTGTCCGGCGAGATCGGCACCTCGTCGATTCGGACACCCACCGCGTCGTAGACAGCGTTGGCGACGGCCGGGATCACCGGCAGCAGCGGGCCCTGGCCGGCTTCTTTCGCCCCGAACGGGCCTTCGGGATCGTCAGTCGTGACCAGGATCGTCTCGACCGGCGGCATCTCAAGAAACGTCGGACTCTTGTACTCGAGCATCGAGGGGATCTTGTGCAGGCCCTTCCGGAAGCTCTGCTCCTCCATCAGCGCCTCGCCGAGCGCCATATACACACCGCCCTCGATCTGTCCGATCACGAGGGTCTCGTTGATGGCGCGACCGATGTCGTGGGCGATCCAGACGCGCTCCGGCCGGACGTCCCCGGTCGCGGGGTCCACCGTCGCCTCGACGACGGCCGCCGAGAACGAGTAGGCGGGCGATGGGCCGACGCCTGATCCTTTGAACGGCCCCGCGAGCTTCGGCGGCCGGTAGGCGCCGACGGTCGTGAGCGCGCCGAACATCACCTCGGCCAGCGCCGCGGCCTCGGGGAACGGCACCCCGCGCTCCGGCTGCCCGACGTCGTAGATCCGATGGTCGCCGACGGCGAGGGCATCGGGTTCCACCTCGAGGTGCCCGGAGACCGCGGCCAGGAGCAGGTCCCGCATCTTCTGCGCGGCCTGGAGCGCGGCGTTCCCGGCCATGAAGGTGACCCGGCTGCTGTACGACCCCAGGTCGATCGGGGTGAGGTCTGTGTCCGCGGTCACCAGGCTGATCTCCCGGGGATCGAGCCCGAGCACCTCGGCGACGATCCCGGCCAGCACCGAGTCGCTTCCCTGCCCGATGTCGATCGCCCCGCAGTAGACCATGACGCCTCCGCCGCGGTCGACCCGGAGCTGGACCTCGCTGTGGGGCATGTCGTTCCAATAAATAGGGAGCCCGGCACCGCTCAGGTATGTGCTCACCGCAAGTCCCACGCCGCGCCCCAGGGGCAGGCGACCGTGCTTCTCGAGGAAGCCGCTCGCCTGCACCACCCGCTCGATGCACTGCCGGAGGCCGTTGCTCGTGATCCGGAGGTGGTTGACCGTGCGGGTGAACGGAGCGGTGGCGTTCACCAGGCGGATCGCGGCCGGATCGAGGCCCAGGTCCTCGGCCAGTTTGTCCATCTGCGCCTCGATCGCGAACCGGGGCTGCGGGGTGCCGTGGCCGCGCTTGGGACCGCACGGGGGCTTGTTGGTCCAAAGGCGCGTCCCCTCGAACTTGTACGCCGGAATCGCGTAGGTGACCGTCTGCAGCGCGCCCGTGTAGTAGGTCGTCGCGATGCCGTACGATCCGTAGGCTCCGCCGTCGAGGAAGGTCTTCACGTGGCACGCCGTGATCCGGCCGTCGCGCCGCACCCCGGTGCGGAACCACATCAGCACCGGGTGCCGGCCCCGGTGGGCGTAGAACACCTCCTCGCGGGTGAGCGTGATCTTGACCGGGCGGCCCGTCACCATCGCCAGCTTCGCGGCGCAGACCTCGTGGCTGAACGGGTCGCTCTTGCCCCCGAACCCGCCGCCGACCGGCGTCGCGATCACCCGGATCCGGCTCATCGGCAGGCCGAGCACCTTGGACAGCGCCCGGTGAACGTAGTGGGGCGTCTGCGACGAGGTCCACAGCGTCACCCGGCCGGCTGCGTCGCACTGGGCGACGGCGCTGTGCTGCTCCATCGGCAGGTGCGTGTTGCCCTCGAAGAAGAACACGTCCTCGCGGATGTGGTCGGCCTCCGCGAACCCCCGCTCCACGTCCCCGAACTCGAGGGAGACGTTCTTGTGGACGTTCGGAACCGGGCCATCCCCGTACTCCTGGATCCGGACCGCCGTCTCCGCAACCGCGTCCTCGATTGACATCGCCGGCGCCAGCGGTGCGTACTCGACCTCGATCGTCTCACAGGCGCGCTCGGCCGTCTCCTCGTCCACGGCCGCGACGGCCGCGATCGGATCGCCGACGTAGCGCACTTTGTCCCGGCAGAGCGCCTCCTCGTCCTGGCTGCTCGGCATAATCCCAAACCTGACGGGTAGGTCGTCGCCGGTGATGACGGCGTGCACCCCCGGCAGGGCCCGCGCCTTCGACACGTCGAGCCTCGTGATCTTCGCGTGCGGCAGGTGACTGCGCAGGAACTTCCCGTAGAGCATCCGCGGCAGGAACAGGTCGTCCGCGAAGCGCGCCTCGCCCGTCGTCTTCCCCGGGCCGTCCACCTTGGTCCAGGGCTTCCCGATGAATCGGAGCGCGCCTGTCTCCCCGTTTCGCGAGGACCACCCGGAGGGGGCAGGCAGATCGCTCATCTCCGTCCTCCCGCAGGCCCGGCCCCACGGGCGCCCGGAGCGCCCGCCGCCGCCGCATCGGCTTCCGCAGGACTTGCGGTGCGTGAGGGGTCGCGCCTCCCCACACCGGGTCCCGGCGGGGTCTCGCCGCGCATCCGGGCCGCGGCCAGGTCCACCGCCTCGAGGATCTTGAGATACCCGGTGCACCGGCAGAGGTTCCCCGCCAGCCACTGGGCGACTTCCTCGCGCGTCGGGGCGGGGTTCCGGTCCAGCAGCGCCTTGGCCGCCACCAGCATCCCCGGTGTGCAGTACCCGCACTGGGCGGCGCCCAGCTCGGAAAATGCCGCCTGCAGCGGGTGCAGCTCGCCGCCCTGGGCCAGCCCTTCGACCGTCGTGACCTCCTGATCCTGGACCTCGACCGGGAGGGTCAGGCAGCTCAGCACCGGGGTCCCGTCAACCAGCACCGTGCAGGTCCCGCACTCACCCAGCTCGCACCCGTGCTTGGTCCCCGTCAGTCCCAGGTCTTCCCGGAGGACTTCCAGCAGGGTCTTGTGCACAGGGACGACGACGTCCCGCGCCTCGCCGTTGATCCGGAGCGTGAGGGTCACCTTCACAGGCGCTGCCGCCTTCCCTGCGCCGCGGCGCCCAGGTCCGCCTCAGCGCCCACGCCGGGCCTGCGCGCCCCTCTGGTGTATCCGCCCATCCCGCGGCGCAGGCCGCCCGGATGCGCCGCCGGGAGCAGCGCCTCCGAGAGGGCGCGGGCGGCGGCCTGGAGCGGACGCGCGAGACGGCGAAGATCTTCTGTGGTCATCCGGGCAGACACGCCGACGATGGACATCGCACCGATGGCCTCCGCGTTCTCTGATGGCCGGCCCCGGAAAACGGGTACCGAGATCGCCCGGACGCCGGGCAGGTATTCCGCGTCGTCGTACGCCACCCCCTCGCGCCGCACCCGGCCGAGTTCCTGCCGGTAGCGGGAGGGGTCGGTGATCGCCTGGGGTGTGTATGCGGGGAGCCGCGCAGGGAGCCGGAGCGCCGGGTGATCCACAAACGCCTGAAGAACCTTGGCGACCGCACCGGCGAAGGGGGGGAGCCGGTGACCGGAAGGCGCGGTCACCTTCAACTGATGGGGCGACTCCTCGCTCGCCACGATGACGCTGCCGCCGCCCGCCCGCAGGTGGAGGGCGACCGTCTCGCGCGAGAGGCGCGCGAGCCGGACGAGATGGGGGCGCGCCAGTTCGCCGAGATCCTCGCGGTCGGCCGCGGCGCGGCCCAGCGCGGCCAGCGTCCGGCCGAGGCGGTAGCGACGGGTCGAGGAGTCCCGCTCAACGAGCCCGTTCGCCGCCAGCGTCGCCAGGATGCCGTGCGCGGTGCTCTTGTGGAACCGGAGCAGGCGGGCGAGGTCGGTCAGGCTGACCTCGCCCCGGCCGTCGCCAAGCGCGCGCAGGATCGCCGCCGCACGCGCGACGGCGGGGACCGGCCGGTACTGCCGGGCGGCCCTGGTGATCTCCGAGCCGGGAGACGCCGCGCCTCTCAGCCTGTTCGCTCCATCGAACCTTTGTTCTGTGGAAAGAACCATGATCTACCATACGACACGGACGCCGATTCCCCTGCCCCCGGGCGCGGGGCGTCCGGGGCCCGCGCTGGAGGGAAACGGGGGCGGCACGGCGCAGAGCGTAGGTGCGGCGGGTCCGCCGGATGCGGAGGCGGATGACACGGGATAGGGAGGGCGCGCGTGAAGAGCGACAAGGCGCTACGGGACGACGTGCTGCAGCTGCTGAGCGGGCGCGGGGCCCACGTCGAGTTCAAGCGGGCGGTGGCCGGCCTCGACGAGAGGCTGCGCGGGGCAAAACCGAAGGGCGCGCCGTACACGCCCTGGCAGCAGGTCGAGCACATGCGCATCTGCCAGTGGGACATCCTCGAGTACATCCGCGACCCGAAGCACGTCTCGCCGGAGTGGCCGGAGGGTTACTGGCCGGCGGCGCAGCCGCCGGGCAAGGACGCCTGGGACAAGAGCATCAGGGCGTTCCGGAAGGACCTCAAGGCGCTCCAGGATCTCGTGGCCGACCCCAAAACGGACCTCCTGGCCCGAGTCCCTTATGACAAGGAGGGGCCGACGATCCTGCACGAAATCCTGCTCGTCGCCGACCACAACGCCTACCACCTGGGGCAGCTGATCGTGCTGCGGCGGGTACTGGGCGCCTGGCAGGACTAGGCATGCCTCGGAGGCCGCTGTGTCCCGGCGTGGGGCTAGAGCGCTTCCTCGATGACTTCGTTGCGCAGCAACCCCACGCGCGGCACCTCGACCTCCACCACGTCTCCCGGGCGAAGATATCGCGGCGGATCGAACCGCGCTCCGGCGCCGGTCGGCGTGCCGGTGGCGATCACGTCGCCGGGATGCAACTCGCAAAAGGTCGAGATGTACGTGATGAGATGGCGGAACGAGAACATCAGACGGTCGGTCGTGTCGTGCTGGCGCTGCTCGCCGTTCACGCGCGTCGTCAGGCTGAGGGCAGCGTCGCCGATCTCGTCGGACGTGACAAGCCACGGGCCGAATGCGCCCGATCGCTCGAAATTCTTTCCGGGCGTCACATTGAACTTGCCGTGGCGCAGCCAGTCGCGAATCGTCCCTTCGTTCACGCAAGAGAACCCGGCGACACACTCCATCGCCCGCGCTTCCGGGATGCGCCGGCCGGCGCGGCCGACGATCAGGGCGATCTCGCCTTCGTAGTCCAGCTGCGCGGATTCGGGAGGGCGGACGATCGGCTCGCCATGGGCGACGAGCGAGCCGGGCGTGCGGAAGAACAGACTCGGATAGCGGGGAAGATCTGAGCCGTCCTTGTACTCTTCGTTCCGGTCGCGATAGTTGACGCCGACGCAGATGAACTTGTCAGGGGTCGGAATGGGTTTGAGGAGGCGGACCTGCGCGAGGGCATAGTCGGCTGAGGCGGAGGCGGCGATCTCCGCCGCCCGGCCGAGGGCGCCCGCGGCGAGCAGGGCGCGCAGGTCGGGCAGCTGGGACCCGAGACGGCGACCGAGATCTATCACACCGTCCCCCACAAGGAGCCCATAGGACGCCCGGCTGTCGATACGAAAGCTGAGCAACGTCATGCCGGACGGCCTCCGTTACCCGAGGCCGGCGCGCTCAAGGACACCGTCGAGCCGCCTGGCAAGCTCGGGCGTCGCCGGCGCCATCGGCAGACGGTGCTCGTTGGTCGCGAGCAGGCCCAGCCGCTTCATCATGTATTTGATCGGGATCGGATTGGTGTCAAAGAACACCGCCTTGTTGAGCTCGAGCAGGCGCTGGTGCAGGGCCCGCCCGGCCGCAAGGTCGTTTCGCCACACCGCCTCGCACATCTCCGCAAGCAGTCTGGGGCGCAGGTTGCCGACGGCATTCATGAGGCCGCAGGCGCCGATCGCCATCATCGGAAAGCTCAGCTCTTCCAACCCGACGAAGATGCGGAAGTCATCACCGAACGCCGCGATGCAGTCGGAGACAAGCCCGAGATCGTTCGCCGCATGCTTCATACCGACGAAGGTCTCCGAGCCGGCAGCGATCTCGTGCAGCGTCTCCAGGGTCACGCCGACCGCGGCCCGCCCGGGGATGTGGTAGACCATCCACGGGAGGTCGTGCATCCCCGCCAGCTCGAGGTAGTAGGCGACGAGGCCGCGCTGCGGGGGGCGCACGTAATACGGCGTCACAACGAGGAGCGCGTCGGCGCCGGCCCCGGCGGCGTGGGCGGTGAGGACCCGGGTGTCGGCGAGCGACTGCGATCCGGTGGCCGCCACCACCGGAACGCGCCCGGCCGCCGCCCGCACCGCCACATCGACCAACCGGTTCCGCTCCTCGATCGTCAGGCTCGACGGTTCAGCGGAGGTGCCATTGACCAGAACTCCATGCGATCCGTTCGCAATCTGGAACTCGACCATTCCCGCATAGGCCGCGTAGTCCACCGCCCCGTCTCTGAATGGCGTCACCAGCGGCGGGATCGAACCCCTGAGGCGGCTTACCGTCGAATCCATCGGGCGATCTCCCTCCCGGTTCTTCGGCGCGGAGGTGCGGGCTCTCGCCATACGCAACCTCCCTTGACGCCGTCCTGTCAATGAGATATGTGTAGCATGCTACCCAATACCCGGTCGCCGGCCAACGCGCATGGTGACAGCACCGTTGGCCCCGCCACAAGGCGGGCCGGTGACGGCGTCAGGAGGGGACCTGTGCCGCACCTGATCGTCGAGTGTTCTGAAAACCTCGCAACGACGGTCTCGCTCGACGACCTTGTCCGCGCGCTGCACGAGGCCGCGATCGCCACCGGCGTCTTTCCGCTCGGCGGCATTCGCACCCGCGTGCATGTCTCGCGGCATTACCGGATCGCCGACGGTGATCCCAGGCACGCCTTCGTCCACGTCCTGATGCGGATTGCCCGCGGGCGCGACCTGGCCACGCGCAAGCGCGCCGGCGAGCAGGTGTTCTCGGCCCTGCGCGATGGGCTCGCGGCGGCGCGCGCGGCCAACACCCTCGCCCTCTCGCTCGAAATCGAGGAGATCGATCCCGAGACGGCGCTACGGTACAACGACATCCACGAGCACCTGCAGCGCCGGACGGCAGGGCGGGAGTGATGTGAGCTCTTCCGCCGCAACGGACCCGCCGGTGGTCCGTACCGACGAATGCCGGCGTCGAGCCGGTTTGTAGCTCCCGCACGCGCGCCACACGCTGTGGAGTTGCCGGCGCCGCAGACGCCGCCTACGTCACGACGCCGGGCCGGTCCCGCAGCCGCGGCGGTCGTGTCTCCACGAACGAGCCGTCGACGGTGGATTCCACCCGGGAGGCCTCGTCGAACCACGAGGCGGGCGCCGGGTGTCCCCAATAGGTGGCTCGCTGCGGGTCATCGAACGCCCATCGGATCGGCTGCCAGTCCGGATCGGCAATCAGGTAGTCGCCGGTGTACAGCTCGATGCGGTTGTTGTCCGGATCGCGAAGATAGAGAAAGCAGGCGTTGGACAGCCCGTGCCGGCCGGGGCCCCGCTCGATCCGATCGGTCATCGTTGCCGCGGCCAGGATGTCGCAGGCGCGCAGCACGCTCTGCTGATCCTGCACCCAGAACCCGGCATGATGCAGGCGGGGACCGATCCCGGTCATGAGCGCGATGTCGTGGACGTTCTGCTTCCGGTGCAGCCAGATCCCCCACACCTGCGGCGGACCATCGGGGCCCTCGACATACTCCGAGCAGCCGAAGCCCAGCTCTTTTTGGTACCAGCGCGCCGCCGCCGCGACGTCGGGGACCTGGCAGTTGAAGTGGTCGAGCCGCATCACGCACGCGCCGCGATACAGGTCGAACCGCTGCAGCAGGCGTTCCGCCTGGTCGATCTGGTGGAAGAATTCGACCGGCAGGCCCGCCGGGTCTTGCACGCGCAGCGCCCGGCCCTCGCCGGCTTCCTCGTGGGCCCAGCGCACGGGCAGGTCGTGATGGCGGAGCAGGTGCTCCAGCCGGCTCAGGTCCTCCTCGGACGCCACCCGGAAGGCGATGTGGCCGACGCCCGGAGTGGGGGCGCGCCGCAGCACGAGGCTGTGGTGATCGCGCTCCTCATACCCGCGCAAGTAGAGACGGTCTCCGTCCCGCTCGCTCTCGACAAATCCCAGCAGGTCGACGTAGAAGGCGCGGGCCCGCCCCAGGTCGGTCACGCGAAACTCGATGTGGCCGGTCCGGATGATATTGAACGCAGGGTGCCCCGGCGTGAGATCGATCTCAGGGTTCATAGAAGATCTGCACCTCCTCGGGGTTCCAGACCTCGATGGGATCTCGCGGCGCCCCCGCAGGCTCCCGCAGCCGGTGGTAGCGGCCGCCGAAGAACAGCAGCGGCAGGAGCGGTCCCTCGGTCCGGTGCAGGGCGAGCACGCGCCCCAGGAAGAGGCGATGATCGCCGCCGTCCAGGACGCGGTCGATCCGGCAGCCCACCGCGGCAACGCACCCCACGAGCCGCGGGCCGCCGACCCAGGGTTCCAGCCGGTACTCGGGCGGCGACGCGTGCTTCCAGGCGCCGGCGAAGAACTGCGAGAGGGCCTGCTGGTCCTCGGACAGGATATTCAGCGCATACCCGCCCGCCTGATTCAAGAATCCGTCCATCCTGGCGCGCCGGCTCACCGAGATGCACACCAGCAGCGGATCGAGCGACACGGACATCACGGCGTTGGCCGTCATCCCGTGCATCTCGACGCCCGCCTGCGCCGTCACGACCGTCACCCCGGTCGCGAACAGGCCCATCAGGCGGCGGAACTCGGTCGGGTCGGGCGGATGCCGCTCGTCCACAGAGGCGCCGCCTAGCCCACCCCGAGAATTCGCTGGGGTGATGCGATGCCTACCCAGTTCACCGGCGTGCTCCTAGTCCGCCGGCGCGGGCTCTCGCGCCGGGGCGGCCCGCTCCGAGCGCTCGAGAAACTCCTTCACGCGCTCCATGTACGGCCGGCGGTCGTAGGCGTTGAACATCGCGCCGGCCATGCGCACCGGATCGCCGAAGAAGAACCGCTCGTACAGCACCTGCCGTGACCCGAAGGCGCTGATCGCGATATCCCAGGCGAGCCGGAACAGCTTGATGCGGCTCGCGGCGTCCGCGCGCGCCGCCTGGTAGTATCTGCGGATCGCGTCGGCCTGGGGGCCCCCGAGGTCCTTCTCGGTTGGGATCGCCATGAACCCCGAGGCGCCGAGCTGCTGTAAGATTTCCACCATGCGCGGGTACATCCGCGTATAGACGTTCCGCGCCGCATCCAGCGGCGGCCACGCGGGCTGCATCACGCCCCAGCGGTTCACCTGCGCCTCGACCTCGCTTGTGCGCACGAACGCCCGCATCGCTTCCAGGCTGATGATGATCTCGGCCATCTTCTCGTGGACGTGCTGGAACGACTCGATCGCGATCGTGTCGACGATCAAGGAGGCCACGCCCAGGATGAACTCGGTCTTCGCGACGTTCTTCGTCACGACCTGGTGCGCCATGTGCGCGACGGCGCCGGTCGTCGCGAACGCTCTGTTGCACTTCTCTACGTCCCGCAGCAGGAATACCCGCTCCCACGGCACGAGCACGTTGTCGAAGACGACCACCGCGTCCATCTCCTCGAAGCGGGAGCCCAGCGGATGGTCGAAGTTCGACTTGCCGTAGTCGAACGACTCGCGGCACAGAAAGCGCAGGCCCGGGGTATCGGTGGGGAGGGCGACCGCGTAGGCATACGGGGCGTCGTCCGGGCCCGCCCGGAGGAGCGTCGACGGGAAGATCATGATCTCGTCGGCCGTGGGCAGCGTGGCCAGCATGCGGGCGCCGCGCAGCACGATGCCCCGGCTGTTCTCCTCCGCGATCCGCGCCGCGAGAAATGGGTCGGCCTGCTGCGCCGGCCCGACCGACCGGTTCGCCTGGGGGTTGATCAGCGTGTGGGTGAGGCACAGGTCGTGCTCGCGCACGTACTCATAGTACCGGCGGATGTTCTCGCCGAACCGCGGGTCGTTCTCGGCGCAATACGCGGCGGCCGACGCGTACCCCGCGAGGGCGCGGTTCAGGTAGTCCGGTGTGCGGCCCATGAACCCGCCGGAGTAGTCCGCCCACCGCTTCATCATGGTCCGCACGCGCACGAGGTCGTCGTGGGTCTGGGGCGTGAGGAACGACAGCCCGACCCGCTTGCCGGTTGTGGGCGACACATACGTCATCTCGTCGCGCACCGCCGGGTCGTGCTGCATGTCGTACAAGGCGGCCAGGCTGCGCACCAGGTTTCGGAACGCCGGGTGCCCGATCGGATCCGCCACGCGCTGCCCCTCGAGCCACAGGTCCCGCGGGCGATCCCTCAGTCCCTGCAGGAACTGCGCTCCCGTTCTCGCCGGCATCGCGCTACGCCTCCCGTCGCCCCATCTTCGGGATCCGGTGGCAGCCCAGGGCCACGTGGATCGTCTGGTATTCTAGGATATCATATGTGGCGGACCGGGGAGGCTGCCTGCTTGCCTGTGCCCCGCAGGGGCGCCCGCCGCAGGGAGGGCCTGTCCTCAGGGGGGATCCGCGAGGATCGCGCTGCGGCGGGCGCCTTCCCTGGAGGGTTTTCCGCGCCGTTCGTATAACACTGCGGAGGGCTGTGGGGATGCTGCTCTGCACAGAGGCACCCCGACGCGGACACGCCGCGAGAGGGCGGCCTGCGCAGAGTTTTGGCGCGGGCCGCCCGGCGTCTCCGGGGGACGGCAACTCTGTTGCGCGCAGCCGCACGCGCCCAGACGGCTCCGAGCATGAGGTGGACCGCTGGCGATTCTCCCAGCGGGCGCAGGCCGACCGTCTGTAAGGCACGTTTCATGGGGGGGTGGTGATCACGTTGGGCTCGATACGCATGTCCTCCCAGAGGGAGGGCTCGACCCCTACGGTGCTGTCGGTGTCACGGAGGCTCACCGTCATCGCCTTGGCCGTCGGCCTGGCCGCGGGCCTGTTCCTGCCCGGCCGGCCGGTGCTGGGGCAGGGCGCTCCGATCAAGGTCGGCACGGTGTTCGCGGTGACCGGGCCCGCGAGCTCGCTCGGCAAGCCCGAAAAGGACACAGCCACGATGCTGCAGGCGCAGCTCGAAGGCGGGATCGGCGGGCGCCCGGTCCAGATCATCACCTACGACAGCGAGAGCGATCCCACCAAAGCGCTCCTCCTCATGAAGAAAGCCGTGACGGAGGACAACGCCGTGGCGGTCGTTGGCGGCACGACCAGCCCCGAGTCGCAGGCGATGGCCGACTATGCGATGCAGGCGGACATCCCGTTCATGTCGGTCGCGGCCAGCACGACGCTCAGCGTCCCGAGCCGGGCGTGGGTGTTCCAGATGCCGCAGCGAAATGCCACGGCGGCGGGGAAGGCGCTGGAGTACCTGGTCGCCATCCACGCCAGGACATTCGCGTTCCTCTACCGGAACGATGACTTCGGCCAGGACGGCCTCGTCGCGCTCCGGACCTTCGGTGTTCACCAGGGGATAAATCTCGTCGACGTCGAGCCGTTCGCGGCGACCGACACGGACCTGAGCGCGCAGGTGGCTCGGGCCCGGGTCCGCAACCCCGACGTGATGGTCGTCTGGAGCACGCCGCCGACCGCGTCGATCGCGGCGAAGAACATCCGGCAGCTGGGGATGCGGATGCCGATCGTGGAGAGCCACGGGATCGCCAACAAGGCGTTCATCCAGCTTGCCGGCCCGGCGGCGAACGGGGTGGTGTTCCCCTCCGGCAAACTGCTCGTCGTCGGGCAGCTCCCGGCGGGCGACCCCCAGAAGGCGCTGCTCGAGAAGTACGCCCGGGACTTCGAGGCCGCCAACCACTATACGGCCAGCACCTTCGGCGGGCACGCGTTCGACGGGATCACAATGCTCGTCGACGCGCTCCGGCACGTCGGGCCCGACAAGGCCAGAGTCCGGGACTACCTGGAGCACCTCCGCGGGTTCATCGCCACCGGCGGGGTCTTCAACATGTCGCCCCAGGATCACAACGGATTGGGCACCAAGGACATGGTCCTCGTGGTCATCCAGAACGGCGACTGGCAGGTCTGGAAGTAGCGGAAGAGGGCCGGCCCGGCGCCGCCGTACCGGCCCCCGCCCACCCCGTGCTCGCGCTGCTCCCCCAGCTCGTCCTGACCGGCCTCACGGTCGGCAGCACCTACGCGCTCGTCGCCCTCGGCTTCGTCCTGATCTACAACGTGACGGGAATCCTCAACTTCGCGCAGGGCGAGTTCTCGATGCTCGGGGCCCTCGTCTGCGCCACCCTCCTCGCGTGGCACGTCTCCCTGCCGCTCGCCGCCCTCGCCGCGGTGGCCGGGGTCTCAGTCCTCGGTGCCGCCACGGAGCGGCTCGCCGTGGAGCCGGCCTACGGCAGCCACCCGCTCACGCTCATCATCATCACGTTCGGCGTCTCGATGGCGTTCCGCGGCCTCGCGCTGATGCTCTGGGGCGCCGACCCGTACACCCTGCCGGAGTTCACGCCGGGCGCCGCGCTTGAGATCCTCGGCGGGATCCTGGTGCGGCAGGCGATGTGGGCGATCGGCCTCTCGGTCCTCGTCGTGGCCGCCCTCTTCCTGTTCTTCGCGCGCACGGTGCCGGGCGCCGCGGTCCGCGCCTGCGCCGACAACCCCTTCGCCAGCCGGCTCATGGGCATCAGCCCCCGCCGGATGGCGCTCTTCGCCTTCACCCTGAGCGCGGGGCTGGGGGCGGTCGCAGGGATCGTCATCACGCCGATCACGGGCGCCACATACGACATGGGGCTGACCCTCGGGCTCAAGGGCTTCGTCGCCGCGGTGATCGGCGGTCTCACCAACGCCCCTGCCGCGGTTGTCGGAGGCTATCTCGTCGGTCTCATCGAGGCGCTGGCGACAGGTTACCTCTCGCCGGGGTACGGCGGCGCGATCACGTTCCTCGTGCTGCTGGCCGTCCTGTTCCTCCAGCGGGAAGGGCTGCTGCATGGAGCGCAGCGGCGGCAGGCATGACGACGTCCTCCGGCCGGGCGCGAGAGAGCGGGCGCGAGGTCGTCCGATGAGCCGGGACCGGATCGGGCTCGCGGCGCTCGCCGTGGGGCTCGCGGCGCTCCCGGTCGTCGTCTCGACAGCCTACGTCATGACGCTCCTCAACATCATCGGCCTGTACGCGATCGTCACCCTGGGACTCATCCTGCTCGGGTGCAGCGGCCAGGTCTCGCTCGGCCAGGCCGCCTTCTACGGACTCGGGGCGTACATCTCCGCGCTCATGGGCAAGAATCTCGGATGGTCCCCCTGGGCGACGATCCCGCTCGCGATGCTGATGGTTGCGGGCACGGCGTACATTGTCGGGCTGCCGACGTTGCGCCTCGCCGAGCACTTCTTTGTCCTCGCGACGCTGGCCGTCGGCATCATCGTCAACGTGCTGATGGTGCAGCTCGTCCCCATCACCGGCGGGGCGTCCGGGCTCCGGGACATTCCACCGCTTGAGGTACCGGGCATACGCCTCCCGGCCGACGTGCAGTTCTACTACCTGATCTGGAGCCTCGTGCTCGCCACCCTTGTCCTCGCGCGCAACATCACATCGCACCGCACCGGCCGGGCGCTGCGGGCGATCCTCGGCAGTGAAGTCGGTGCGGCCGCGCTGGGCGTCGAAGTCTCGCGATACCGAATGCAGGTCTTCATCTTGAGTGCCGCCTACGCGGCGCTCGCCGGCGCGCTGTACGCGCACTATGTCCGGTTCATCTCGCCGTCGCCGTTCTCACTGTACGCCTCGCTGTTCTTCCTGATCATGGCGGTCGTGGGCGGGTTGACCAACATCTGGGGCGGCCTCCTGGGCGCCGGGGCCGTGACGATCCTGGACCAGGTCATTCGGGCGGAGGTCCCGCGGATCTTTCCCCGGGTCGGCGGCGAATATCAGACGGCGATCTACGGCATCCTCCTCGTCCTGATCATGATCTTCTTCCCCTCGGGGATCGTCCGCGGAGCACTGGACATGCGCCGCGGGCTATCGCGGCCCGCCGCCCTGCCCCGCCCTGCCCCCGCCAAGGCCGGGCCCCCCGGTGGAGGCGCGCATTGAGCGGAGGCTTCGAGAGGCGCGTCACCGGAGGGGTCGAGCCGTCCCTCCCGCAGGAGCGGCTTGCCGAGACCAACGGACCGTTGCTCGAGATCGAGGGGCTCACCCGTCAGTTCGGCGGGCTGATGGCCCTGGACCGCGTGACGTTCGCTGTCGCGCCCCGTGAGATCGTCGCCGTAATCGGGCCCAACGGCGCGGGCAAGACGACCCTGTTCAACACGATCACCGGATTTCTGCCGCCTACCGCCGGCGAGGTCCGATACCGTGGAGCCCCGATCACCCGGCACCTCCCTGCGCGGATCGCGGCGCTCGGGATCATCCGGACGTTCCAAAACCTGGTCGTCTTCAGTGAGATGACCGTGGCAGAGAACGTGATGGTCGGATGCCACCGCTGGACCCGCACCGGCTTGCTGGCGGCCGCGCTCGCCCTGCCGGTAGCGATCCGCGAGGACCGCGCCGTCTCCGACGCCGCACTCGACGCCCTTGCGCTGGTCGGCATCCGGGACCGCGCCCACGATCCGGCCCGGGATCTTCCGGTGGGCCAGCAGCGGCTCCTCGAGATCGCCCGCGCGCTTGCGGCCCGCCCGGCGATTCTTCTGCTCGACGAGCCGACCGCCGGCTTGAGCGCCGCCGAGGCGCGGGACCTGGTAGAGGTGATCCGGCGCCTCCGGGCGGGGGGCGTGACGTTTGTCGTCATCGAGCACAACATGGACGTGGTCATGGAGGCGGCCGACCGGGTCGTCGTCCTCGATTACGGCGAGAAGATCGCAGAAGGGACGCCCCAGGAGATCCAGCGGCATCCGCGCGTCATCGCCGCTTATCTGGGAGAGGGGCCCGGCGACGCCGCGGCCGGCGAGCCCGCCGGGAGGGCTCCGACGTCGTGACCGCCCCCCTGCTGGAGGTCTCGGCACTCGTCACCCGCCGCGGAGGCACTCAGGTGCTCCACGGGATCGACCTGGATGTACTGACCGGCGAGGTCGTCGCGTTAATCGGGCCGAACGGCGCGGGGAAGTCCACGCTCCTCGGGACGCTCGCGGGGGTGTTTCCGCCGACGGCCGGGAGCATCTGCCTGGCGGGCCGGGACCTCACCGGGCGGCCGGCCGAGGAGATCGTGCGGGCGGGCCTCTGCCTCGTGCCCGAGCGACGCCAGATCTTCAACCGGCTGACCGTCCGGGAGAATCTGATCCTCGGCGGTTATCACCGGTACTGGCGCGACCGGGGCGGCGTCCGGGCGGACGTTGCGCGCCCCCTCAGGATCTTTCCTAAACTTGCCGAAATGGTGCATCGCTCGGGCGGCCATCTGAGCGGGGGCGAACAGCAGATGCTCGCGATCGGGCGCGGCCTCATGTCGCGGCCGCGTGTCCTTCTGCTCGACGAGCCGTCGCTCGGGCTCGCGCCGCGGGTCGTACGGGAGATCATGCAGACGCTCCAGGACCTCCGGCGGGCGGAGGGCCTGACCGTCGTGCTCGTGGAGCAGAACGTGAAGGCGGCGATGCTGATCGCGGACCGGGTCTGCGTCATGGAGCGGGGCCGGATCGTGCTGCGGGGCCGGCCCGACGAGCTGATGGCGCATCCCGGCGTCCGGTCGGCGTATCTGGGCAAGGGCTATGAGGCTGTGGGATGAGCCGCCATGGCTGTTGACCTCACCTGGCTGATCGGAGGCAAGACAGGGGAAGGCGTGGACTCGGCCGGAGAGGTGTTCGCGCGCGCGGCGGCCCACGCGGGGCTCGAGGTGCACACCTTCCGGCTGTTCCCCCCGATCATCAAGGGCGGGCCGACGTCCTACGAGGTCCGGGTCGCCGACCGCCCCCTCTACGCGCGCAGCGACCGCCTCGACTGCGTCGTCGCGCTCGACGATGAAACGGTAGCCCGGTACGCGCCCGCGCTCGGGCCCGGCGGGCTCCTCGTCGTGGACGACCTCAGGGTCACGGCCCGTCCCCCGGCCGGCGCGGTCGCCGGCTGCTGCGGCGTCCCGCTGACCGCGATCGCTCAGGACGCCGGCGACGCCATCATGAAGAACATCGTGGCCCTCGGCGTCTCGGCGCGCGTCCTCGGGCTCGATCTCGAGGCACTGCGGGTGGCCGTCCGGCGGCGGTTCGCGGACAAAGGCGCCCGGGTGCAGGAGCGCAACACCGCCGCGGTGGACGCCGGCTGGCGCTACGCCGACACGCATCCGGGCCCGGCGCACGATGCCCGACGCGCCGCGGCGGCGCCGCTTGCCACGCTCCGGACCGGTGCGCGGGGCCGCCGGCAACGCTCCGGGCCGCTCACCGGCGCTTCCCCCCGATATTTCCTGTCGGGCAACGACGCGATCGCGATGGGCGCTCTGGCCGCCGGCTGCCGCCTGTACGCCAGCTATCCGATCACGCCGGCGAGCGACGTGCTCGAATGGATGGCCGAGCACCTCCCCCGAGTGGGCGGCGCGGTGTTGCAGACCGAGGACGAGATCGCCGCGCTCGGCATCGTGATCGGCGCCGGCTACGCGGGCGTGCGCGCGATGACCGCCACGAGCGGACCCGGCCTCTCGCTCATGACCGAGACGCTCGGCCTGGCCGGGATGGCCGAGATCCCGGCCGTGATCGTCGCCGCGCAGCGGCCGGGGCCGAGCGCGGGGATGCCGACCAAGCACGAGCAGAGTGACCTGCTGCACATGGTGTACGCCGCGCACGGCGAGTTCCCCCGGATCGTGCTCGCACCCGCCACCCTCGAGGAGTGCTTCCTCGACACGGCGCGGGCGTTCAACCTGGCCGAGCGCTTCCAGTGCCCCGTGATTGTGGCCGTCGACCAGGACCTCGTCTTGAAGAAGCGGACCACCGCCGGCCTGCCGCTCGCGGAAGTCCGGGTCGATCGGGGCGAGCGGCTCAGCGATGCGGAGGCGCAGGCGGCCGGACGGACCTACCGGCGGTACGCGCTGACCCCGAGCGGAATCTCGCCGCGGGCCGTCCCGGGGCAGCCGGGCGCGCTGTTCCTGAGCAGCGGGGACGCCCACGACGACCGGGGGGTGATCGACGTCGAGGACCCGTCGGTCCGCCGGACGATGGTGGAGAAGCGGCTCCGCAAGACGAGTGACGTCTGGCCGCACCTCGCGGCAACGCGCGCCGAGGGCGGCGGCGACCTCCTCGTCGTCTCGCTCGGCTCGGCGTGTGGCCCGGTCCGCGAGGCGCTCGAGCGGCTCGGGCGCGACGGCCGCCGCGCCCGGTTTCTGCAGATCCGCTGCCTGTGGCCGTTCCCCACGCACGAGGTCGGCCCGGAGGTGGCGCGCGCCCGCCGCGTCGCGGTCGTCGAGCACAACGCCACCGGCCAGCTGGCGACTCTGATTCTTGCTCATGTCGGAGGCCATGGAAAAATCGAGGCGGTGCGCAAGTACGACGGGCTGCCGTTCGCGCCGGGCGAGGTGGAAGCCCGCCTGCGCGCAATCGCAGCGCGCGCGGGCGGCCCGGGCCCGACGTCTGCCAGCGGTCCGGACGCCTCACCCGCGCACGAGCGCGATATACCGATGGAGTAGGCTATCGCCGATTGAGATGTGCGGAGAAGGACGCCTGGGATGAGAGATCGGACTGGCCGGGGAGAGCCATGGCGACGGCGCTGACGCACAAAGACTTTGCCGCTCAGAAGGCCACGTGGTGCCCGGGGTGCGGGGACTTCGCGGTCCTCCGCGCGCTCCAGGAAGCCTGCGCCCGCCTCGGTCTCGCGCCGCACCGGATCGTGCTCGTCTCGGGGATCGGCTGCTCGGGCAAGATCACGTCCTACTTCTCGTCCTACGGCTTTCACGTGCACCACGGGCGGACGCTGCCGATCGCGACCGGCGTCAAGCTGGCCAACCGCGACCTCACGGTGGTCGCCGCCGGCGGGGACGGCGACGGGTATGGGATCGGCCTGAACCACCTGATCCACGCGATCCGGCGTGACGTGGACCTCACGTACGTCGTGATGGACAACGGGGTGTACGGCAACACCAAAGGCCAGACCTCGCCGACCACGGCAACGGGCACGGTCACCCCGTCCTCGCCGGCCGGGGCAGCCGAGGAACCGATCCGCCCGCTGCGCCTGGCGCTCGCGTCGGGGATCACGTACCTCGCCCAGGGCGTCAGCAGCGACGTCCCTCAGCTCGGGCGGCTCATCGAAGGGGGCATCCGGCACCGCGGGTTTGCGCTCGTGAACGTGTTCAGCCCGTGCCCGACCTACGACCGCGTTCACACGTACCCGTGGTGGCGCGCGCGCCTAGTGAACCTGGACGAGGACCCCGCGTACCGCGCTGACGACCGGGCGCGCGCCGTCGAGGCGGTGATGACCCGGGACGCGGAGGTCGTGGGGCTCGTCTACCGGGCGCCGGTCCGCCCGTTCGACGCGCGGCTCAAGCGCTTCCGCCCGTCGCCGCTCGCGGCGGAGCCGCTCGCGCCCGAGGCAGACGCGGTACGGCGGATCCTGGACGCGGAGCACGCGGTGTGACTTCCTCCAATCATTCTCCACGACAGAAGCTCAGGATTCCTGTGTGGAAGGATATCGGAGGACGAGTAGGGCATGACATCATGTCGTGAGCGTGACACTCCCGTGAGGACACGCCGTTGAGGGAGAGACAGGAGCAGGTGAGCAAGGGGATAGACCCAATAGCCGGGCACCGCGCGGACGACCCCGCGCTGTTCGCCGACCGGACGCGCGAGACGATGGCCCGGAACGGCCTCGTCCAGTACCAGTGGCAGCGGTTCGCGCCGATGTTCGCCCGGGTCCTCGAGAGCAACGCCTTCTACGGGAAGAAGTGGGCGGCGGCCCGCGTGCGCGACGCCGGGACGCTCCGGGGCTGGGACGAGTTCCGGCGGCTCCCTTTCACCACGAAGGCCGAACTGGTCCGCGATCAGGCGGAGCACCCGCCGTTCGGGACGGATCTCACCTATCCGCTCGACCGCTACGTGCGCCTCCACCAGACCTCGGGGACGACCGGGCGGCCGCTCCGGTGGCTCGACACAGTCGAGTCGTGGGAGTGGTGGCTCCGCTGCTGGGCGTTCGTCTACCGTGCCGCGGGCGTCGGCGCCGGGGACCGGATCTTCTTCGCGTTCTCGTTCGGGCCGTTCATCGGGTTCTGGGCGGCATTCGACGCCGCCCGGCGGATCGGCGCCCTCGCGATTCCCGGCGGAGGGCTCGACTCCCAGCTTCGGGTGCGGATGCTCCAGGAGACCCGGCCCACCGTGCTGGTGGGCACGCCCTCGTACGCCCTGCGGCTCGCCGAGGTCGCACGCGCGGCCGGGATCGAGGCCGCCGCGCTCGGGGTCCGGGTCACGATCCACGCGGGCGAGCCCGGGGCCAGCATCCCGGCGACCCGCCGGCGGATCGAAGCCGCCTGGGGGGCGCGCTGCGTCGACCACACCGGGCTCACCGAGGTGGGGGCGACCGGGTTCACCTGCCCCGCCGGGGAGGTGCACCTGAACGAGAGCGAGTTCATCGCGGAGGTCCTGGATCCCGCGACCGGGCGCGTCGCACCCGACGGCGAAGGCGAGCTCGTCCTGACCAACCTCGGGCGCGATGGCTCCCCGGTGATCCGCTACCGCACCGGGGACCGCGTGCGGCTGACCGCCGAGCAGTGCGCCTGCGGGCGCACGTTTGCGCGGATGCGCGGCGGGATCCTCGGCCGCGCCGACGACATGCTGGTCGTCCGCGGCATGAACGTGTTTCCCAGCGTGATCGAAGACGTCGTCCGCCGGTTCGAGTGCGTGGACGAGTTCCGGATCGAGGTGCGGCGGCGGGCGGAGATGGCCGACCTGCGCGTGGTGGTGGAGGTGGACGCCGGGCGCCACGGCGCGGAGACGGTTGCCCGCACCCTCGGGGAGCTCCGCGAGCAGCTGCGGCTGGCCTGCGGCATCCGGATCGAGACCGACACGGTGGCGGCGGGCATGCTGCCGCGGTTCGAGCTGAAGGCAAGACGGGTCGTGCACGTCGACTAACGTGGGGGGTGGGAGGATGGCACCGGCTCGGAGGACGCCCAGACGGGCGGGGACGGCACCACGCATCACGCGGCGGCAGTTCCTCGGGAAGGCGGCGATCGGCGGGGCGGCGCTGGCGGCCGGCGTGCGCCTCGGCAGCGGGACGCGGGCGGGCCGGTTCGGCGTGCCGGCCGTGCTCGCCGCGGAGCCGGTGAAGGTCGGCCTCCTCGTCTCGTACTCCAAGGTCTACGGGCAGCTCGGCGAGGACATCACGGACGCGATGATGCTGTACTTCGACAGCGTCAAGTGGACGGGGGGCGGCCGCCGGATCACGTGGATCCGCGAGGACGAGGAGATCGACCCCCAGGTCGGCCTGCGCAAAGCGCGGAAGTTGATCGAGGGCGATCAGGTGGACCTCATGACCGGCATCGTCAGCACCGCCACCGCCTACGCGATCCGCGACATCGTCCACAACTCCAAGACGCACCTGATCGTCAGCAACGCCGGGGGCAATCTGCTGACCAGGGCGCGGAAGAGTCCGTACATCTTCCGGGTCTCGTTCACGTCCTGGCAGGTGAGCTACCCGTTCGGGAAGTGGTTCTACTCGAACGTGGCGCGCGAGGCCGCCCTCACCGCGGCCAACTACGGCTTCGGGACGGAGTCGATCGCGGCGTTCAAGGAGTCGTTCGTCCCCGCCGGCGGCAAGGTCCTCGGGGAGGTGTACCCGCCGCTCAACAATACCGACTACGCGCCCTACATCACCCAGGTTCAGAAGATGAACCCGGAGGCAACGTACAACTTTTACAGCGGGAGCGACGCGGTGCGGTTTGTCGCCCAGGCCGTCCAGTACGGGCTGACGAAGTCCAGCCGGACGACCGGGGCGGGGTTCATGGTCGAGCAGGACGTGCTGCCGGCCGAAGGGACGAATGCGCTCGGCATCTACAGCCCCCTCCACTGGGCGCTCACCCTCCAGAACCCCGAGAACCTGGCGTTCACGCGGACCTATAGGGACCGGTTCAAGCGGGACGCGAGCGTGTTCGCGATGCAGGGGTTCGACGCGGCGCGCGTGATCGTGGAGGCGCTCAACCGCACCAACGGCGACGCGAGCGACAAGGCCAAGCTGACCGAGGCGCTGGCCGCCGTCAAGTTTGCGAGCCCGCGCGGAGCATTCGAGTTCGATCCAGACACACACAACGTGGTTCAGACGATCTACGTCCGGCAGGTGCGGCAGGTCGGCAAGAATATCGCGAACGTGGTGTTCGAGAACCTGGGTCGAATCGCCGACCCGGGCAAATAGTGGCGCATCGCCCCGCGCCCCAACAGGGACGCGCGTCAGACTTGTTGACAGGCTGCACGGGCATGGAGCTGGCGTGAGCGGGGCCCGCTAGGCTGTGACGTTCTACGTCCTCCAGGCCCTCAACGGCCTCGCGTACAGCATGCTGCTGTTCCTGCTGGCGGCGGGGCTGTCGCTGATCTTCGGGCTGATGGACGTCGTCAATCTGGCGCACGGCGGCTTCTACATGCTGGGCGCCTACCTCGGTCTCTCCCTCGTGCGCTGGACGGGATCGTTCTGGGCCGCCGTGGTGATCGTCCCGCTCCTTGCGGCCGCCGGCGGGTTTCTGCTCGAGTGGGAGTTCCTCCGCCCGCTCTACCGGCGCACGCACCTGGATCAGATCCTGCTCACGTTCGGGTTCGCGTTCGTGCTCAGCGACATCATCCGGTGGCTGTGGGGCGCCGACGTGCAGTCGCTTGCGGCGCCGGCGGGCCTGGACCGCTCGATCCCGATGCTGGGCACGCTGTTTCCGGCCTACCGCCTGTTCGTGATCGCCCTCGGCGGGGCCCTCGCCCTCGGCCTGTGGCTCGGCCTCAGCCGCACCCGCCTCGGGGCGGTCGTCCGGGCGGGCGTCGCCAACAAGGAGATGACGCAGGCGCTCGGGATCAACATCGCCGCCGTGTTCACCGGCGTGTTCGCGTTCGGGACGGCGCTGGCCGGGCTCGCGGGCGTCGTCGCGGCCCCGATCCAGGGCGTATTCCCCGGCATCGACTTCGAGACGCTCATCGTCACGCTGATCGTCGTGGTGGTCGGCGGCCTGGGCACGCTCGGCGGGTCGTTCTGGGGGAGCCTCCTCATCGGCGAGGCCGAAACGTTCGGCAAGACGCTCCTGCCGCAGGCGGCGCTCGTCGTGATCTACCTGGTGATGGCCGCGGTGCTCCTCGTCCGGCCGCGGGGGCTGTTCGGGGGGCGGAGCCGGTGAGGCGCGCCGCCTGGCCGCTGGCCGCGGTCGTCCTCGCCCTTGCGCCGCTCGGGCTCTCCCGGTACGTGACGGCGACGCTGACCGAGATCCTGATCTTCGCGATCTTCGCGATGAGCCTGGACCTGCTCGTGGGCTACACGGGCCTCGTCTCGCTCGGCCATGCCGCGTTCTTCGGGATCGCGGCGTACGCGGTCGGCCTCCTCAGCACCCACGGGAGCACGGCCCTGGCCCTGACCCTCCCCGCGGGGGTCGCGGCGGGAGCGGCGGCCGCGCTCCTCGTCGGCGTGTTCGCGCTGCGCGCCGCTGGCGTGTACTTCCTGATGCTCACCCTCGCGTTCGCGCAGATGGCGTTCGCCGTCGCGCATCAGTGGGCGGCCGTCACCGGAGGCACGAACGGGCTGTCGGGGGTATCCCGGCCGGCCCTCCCCGGGCTGGACCTCGGCGCGGCGGCGCCCTTCTACTACCTCGTGTTCGTCCTGTTCGTGGCCGCGGCGGTCCTGCTCCGGCGCATCGCCGCCTCCCCGTTCGGGGCGGCGCTGGTGGGCATCCGGGAGAACGAGTCGCGAATGCGGGCGATGGGCTTCGACACGTTCCGGCTCAAGCTCGGCGCGTTCGTGATCGCCGGGGCGGCGGCCGGGCTGAGCGGCGTCCTGTACGCGTACTACAACGGGTTCGTCTCGCCGGAGGTGCTGTACTGGACGAGCTCGGGGCAGGTCCTCATCATGGTGCTCCTGGGCGGCGCCGGCACGCTGGCGGGTCCCGCCCTCGGGGCCGCGGTGGTGCTCCTGCTGCAGAACCTGGCCAGCTCGTACACCGAGCGGTGGACGTTGATCCTCGGGGCCGCGTTCATCCTCGTCGTGCTGGCCGCCCCTCAGGGACTCGTGGGGCTCATCACAGGGCGATGGGCGCGCTCCTCGTAACCGAGCACCTGGGGCGGCGCTTCGGGGGCATCGTGGCCCTCCGCGATGTCTCCCTCGCGGTCGAGGCGGGCGAGCGCCGGGCGATCATCGGGCCGAACGGCGCGGGCAAGACGACGCTGTTCAACATCATCAGCGGAGAGCTGCGGGCGACCTCGGGGCGCGTGCGCCTCGGCGATCACGCCATCACGGGGCTCCCCACGCACCGGATCGCGGCGCTGGGCCTGGCCCGCACGTTTCAGCGCAACAACCTGCTGCTCAACCTCACCGCCCTGGAAAACGTCCGGCTCGCCCTCCAGGCCCTCACCTCCGCCACGCGCCGGTTGTTCACGCCCGCCGCCCGCCTGACCCACCTCCGCGACGAGGCCCTGGCGCTCCTTGGCCGGATGGGGCTCGAGGGCCGGGACGGCGTTCCCGCGCGCGTCCTCTCCTACGGCGAGCAGCGGCAGCTCGAAGTGGCCCTCGCGCTCGCCGGCAGGCCGCGGGTCGTGCTCCTCGACGAGCCCACCGCGGGCATGTCCCCGGCCGAGACCGCCCGGATGACTTCGCTCCTGTCCCGGCTCGGGCGGGATCAGACCCTCGTCGTGATCGAGCACGACATGGACGTCGTGTTCGCGCTCGCCGATCGGATCACGGTCCTGCACCTCGGCGAGGTGCTGGCCTCCGGCACGCCGGACGCGGTGCGGGCCGACGGGCGCGTCCAGGACGTCTACCTGGGCGCGGGAGCGTCGGCGCGCGCATGACGCCGGCCTCCCCGCGCGACACGAGCCGTGCGTCCGAGGGCGCCGGCCTCGGCGGGGCCGGCGCCGCCGCGCCGCGAGGTTCACTCCTTGCGCTCGGGGACGTCCACACCTACTATGGCGAGTCGCACGTTCTGCAGGGGATCAGCCTCGTGGTCGAGCGTGGACGGATAACCTGCGTCCTGGGGCGGAACGGCGCGGGAAAGACGACGGCGGTCCGCACGATCATGGGGTTCACGCCACCCCGAGCCGGCACGATCGCGCTGGACGGCCGCGAGATCGCGGGTGAGCCGCCGCACCGGATCGCCCGGGCCGGGATCGCCCTCGTTCCGCAGGGGCGCGGCATCTTCCCCGACCTGAGCGTGCGCCAGCACCTCGCGCTGGCCTGCCGGCCGGGGGGATGGGCGCTCGAGCAGGTGCACGAGCGGTTTCCCGTGCTGCGGGAGCGGGCCGGGCAGCCGGGCGGCCTGCTCTCGGGCGGCGAGCAGCAGATGCTCGCGATCGGACGCGCGCTCGTGATGGGCCCGCGTCTCGTGATCTTGGACGAGCCGACGGAGGGGCTCGCGCCCCTGTTTGTCACGCGCGTCCGCGAGATCCTTGAGGAGATGCGGCAGACGGGCCTGGGGGTGCTGCTCGTTGAGCAGAACCTCGCGCTCGCTCTGGCCGTCGCCGACCGGATCTACGTGCTCAACAAGGGACGGGTCGTCTTTGAGGGGGGGCCGGAGGACCTCCGCGCAGCACCTGAGATCCGCCACCAGTACTTGGGCGTCTGACCCGACGGCCTCGCTCGGCGGTCCGCCGGGGGGAACCTGAGTGTGCCCTATCCGCCGGGGCATGCTCTATTCGCCCTAGAAAAATGATGTGATCGGCCGATTGCCGATTGCCTGCGAATCAGCCATCGTTGATCCAACCAACCGGTCGGACGGCTGGGAGCGACCTCTCCAGCCTGTCGGAGGGCCGCCCGATGGGGATGACGATGGCGGAGAAGATCCTCGCCCGCGCCTCCGGTCGTCCGTCCGTGTCCCGGGGTGAGTTCGTCGTGGGCCGGGCCGACCTGGCCCTTGTGCACGACATCTTCGCCGACGGCGTCTTCAGCCTGCTCCGCAGCGCGGGTTTCTCGTCGGTCTGGGACCGTGCCCGCGTGGTCGTCGTGATCGACCACCTGGTGCCCGCCCCCTCGGCGGCCGCCGCGCAGGTGCACCACCGGATCCGGGGGCACGTGCGCGAATTCGGCGTCGCCCACTTTTTTGACGCCGGGTCGGGGATCTGCCATCAACTCGTTGCCGAGCGGGGATTGGCCCGGCCCGGCGAGCTGCTCCTCGGCACCGACTCGCATACGACGACCGCCGGCGCGCTTGGAGTCGGCGGCACGGGCATCGGCACCTCGGAGATGGCGTACGTGCTCGCGACCGGCGAGTTGTGGCTCCAGGTGCCGCCGACGATCCGCGTGGAGCTCGCCGGGCAGTTCGGCGAGGGCGTCATGTGGAAGGACGTCATCCTCGCGCTGGCCGGGCAGCTCGGCGCCGGCGGCGCGCAGTACCGGGCGCTCGAGTTCGGGGGGTCGGGGGCCGCGGCCTCCGACCTCGCGGGCCGGCTGACGATTGCGAACATGGCCGTCGAGCTGGGCGCGAAGTTCGGCCTGTTCCCCGCCGACGACCTGACTCGCGCCCACTTCCGCCGGTGCGGCGCAGACGTCGGTTCGTTCGAGCCCGATCCCGACGCTCGATACGAGCGCACCGTCACGATCCCGCTGGAGACGCTCGAACCGCAGGTGGCGCTCCCGCACGGCGTCGACAACGTGCGCCCCGTCGGCGCGGTCGAGGGCATCCCGATCGACCAGGCGTTCATCGGCTCCTGCACGAACGGGCGGCTGGAGGACCTCCGGATCACTGCGCGGATCCTTGCCGGGCGCCGCGTCCACCCGCAGACGCGCCTCCTCGTCGCAGCCGCTTCGCGGAAGATCGAGCAGGAGGCGGCGCGCGAAGGGCTGCTCGAGACGCTGCTGGCCGCCGGCGCGCTACTCCTCCCGACCGGCTGCGGCCCCTGCTTCGGCGGGCACGGAGGGCTGCTGGCGGCGGGCGAGCGCTGCATCGGCGCGCACAATCGGAACTTCCCGGGACGGATGGGGAGCCCCGAGGCCGGGATCTTCCTCGCCTCCCCCGCGACGGTGGCGGTCAGCGCCCTGTACGGCTGCATCACCGACCCGCGCGGCGTGATCGGGCGGGCCCCGGCGCAGGCGGCGGTGTGATCGTGGGCAGCGGCGGCGCGGGCAACGCGGGCGGGGGCAACGACGTGGCCAGGGCGCACGGTATCGGCGCCAGGGGAGCGCGCACCGTCATCCGCGGCCGGGTCTGGCGGTTCGGCGACGACATCAGCACGGACCTGCTGTCCCCGGGCGCGTACGCGCTCGCGTCCCTCGATGAGCGCAAGCGGCACACGCTCGAGGCGGCCAATCCCCGGTTCGCGGCCGAGGCGCGCCCGGGCGACGTCGTCGTCGCGGGCCGCAACTTCGGGTGCGGAAGCAGCCGCGAGACCGCGCCCGAGGAGCTCCAGGCGCTCGGCGTCGGCTGCGTCCTCGCGACGTCGTTCGCCCGCATCTTCCTGCGCAACGCGGTGGCGATCGGCCTCCCCGCGCTCTCATGTCCCGATGCCTGCGCGGCCCTGGCCGATGGCGACGTGGCCGAGGTGGACCTGGACGCCGGCACCGTGCGCAACCCGGCGACCGGGATCGAGGTCCGCAGCATACCGCTCCCGCCGCAGATGCTGGAGATCCTGCGCGCCGGCGGCATACTCGCGCTCCTCCGCCGCCGCGGCGCGGAAGGCGCCGGCGGGGGCGCCCGATGATCTGGAATCCCGCTGCCGAGACGGCGAGACGCGAGGACCTGGCGCGGTGGCAGGACCAGCGGCTGCGCGAGGTGGTGGCGCGCGCCTACCGAGCCGTGCCGTTCTACCGCGCGCGCCTCGACGCCGCCGGCCTCAGGCCCAACGACATCCGCGGCACGGGCGACCTTTCCAGGGTGCCGCTCACGACCAAGGACGACCTCCGCCGGCTCTATCCCTTCGGGCTGTTCGCGCGCCCCCGGGACGAGGTGATCGAGTTGCACTGCTCCTCGGGCACCACCGGCTACCCGACGGCGGCCGGATATACGCGCGCCGACCTCGAGACGTGGGGTGAGGTCATGGCGCGCACGCTCGCCAGCGTCGGCGCGCGGCAGGGCGACGTCGTCCAAAACGCCTACGGCTACGGGCTCTTCACCGGCGGGCTCGGCTTCCACTACGGCGCGCAGCGCCTGGGGGCGACGGTGCTCCCGGCGTCGACCGGCAACACCGGGCGGCAGGTCCGGCTGCTGCGCGAGTTCGGGGCGACGGTGCTGTGCTCGACGCCGTCGTACGCGCTGCACCTCGCGGAGGCGATCGAGGAGGCCGGCGACGATCCGACCACCCTGCGGTGCGGCGCGTTCGGGGCCGAGCCCTGGTGCGAGGGGACGCGCCGGGAGATCGAGCGCCGCCTCGGCGTGCGGGCGTCCGACTGCTACGGCCTGAGCGAGATTGTGGGGCCGGGTGTGGCCGTCGAGTGCGAGGCCCGGCAGGGGCTCCACGTCCACGAGGACCACTTCTTCCCCGAGGTCATCGACTCGGCGAGCGGCACGCCCCTCCCAGCGGGCGAGCAGGGGGAGCTCGTCCTCACCACCCTGACCAAGGAGGCCACGCCGCTGCTGCGCTATCGCACCGGCGATGTGACGGCGCTCGCGCCCGAGCCGTGCCGGTGCGGGCGCACGCTCGTGCGGATGGCGCGCGTGAGCGGGCGGATCGACGACATGCTGATCATCCGCGGCGTGAACGTCTTCCCGTCCGAGATCGAGACAGTCCTCATGCGCATCCCGGAACTGGCCCCGCACTACCGCCTGGTCATCGACCGGGAGCACGCGCTCGACGTCCTGGAGGTCCAGGTGGAGCGCCGCGGCGGCGGGGTGCGGGACGGCGCGCTCAAGGAGCACGTCCACCGGGCGCTGCGTGGGGAATTGGGGCTGTCGGCGCTGGTGACCGTGCTGCCGCCGCGCGGGCTGCCGCGGAGCGAGGGCAAGGCCATCCGGGTCGTGGACCGGCGCGGAAGGAGGGTCGGATGATGCCGCGGATCAGGGAGACGCTGATCTACGATTGGAACACCGGGGGCGCCCACCGGCCGGCGCCGCCCCGCCCCGTGGAGGTCAACGACGAGACGCTGCGCGACGGCCTGCAGAGCCCCTCCGCGCTGCACCCGCCGGTCGAGCGGAAGCGCGCGATCCTGCGCCTCATGGCCGGCGTGGGCATCACGAGCGCCAACATCGGCTATCCCGGCGCCGGGCGGCGCGCGCTGGAGGACGCCGTCGCCCTCGCGGGGGAGATCCGCGACCGGCGCCTCGGCATCCGGCCCAACTGCGCCGGCCGTACGGTCGAGGCTGACATCGTCCCCATCGCCGAGGTCCAGCAGCGGGCCGGGGTGGCCGTCGAGGCCGCGCTCTTTCTCGGCAGCAGCCCCATCCGTCAGTACGTCGAGGGCTGGGATCTCGACTTCCTCCTCCACACCGCCGACGCGGCGGTCACGTTTGCGCGGCGCCGGGGCCTGGAGGTGATGTTCGTCACGGAAGACACGACCCGGGCGCGTCCCGACCACCTGCGGCACCTGTACGCGGCGGCGGTGAGCGCCGGGGCGCGGCGGATCTGCCTGGCCGACACCGTCGGCCACGCCACGCCGTGGGGGGTCGCGCGGCTCGTGCGGTACATGCGCCGGGTCGTCGGCCCGACGGTCGCGATCGACTGGCACGGCCACCGCGACCGGGGGCTCGACGTGATCAACTCGCTCGTCGCCGCCGCGAGCGGGGCCGACCGGCTGCACGCGTGCGCGCTCGGCATCGGCGAGCGGGTCGGGAACACCAGCATGGACCAGCTCCTGGTGAACTTGAAGTTGCTCGGCTGGTTCGACGCGGATCTGCGCCTCCTGCCCGAGTACTGCCGCGCCGTCTCGGAGGCGGTGGGGCTCCCGATCCTCCCCAACTATCCGGTCGTCGGCAAGGACGCGTTCGAGACCAGCACCGGCGTCCACGCGGCCGCGATCCTCAAGGCGATGCGCCGGGGCGACCGGTGGTTGGCCGACCGGATCTACAGCGGCGTTCCCGCCGCGGAGATCGGCCGGGAGCAGCGCGTCACGATCGGCCCGATGAGCGGGCAGGCGAACGTATTCTGCTGGTGCGAGCAGCACGGGATCGCCCCCGATCCGGACCTGATCGCCCGCGTGCTCGACCTGGCCAAGGCCGGCGACCGCGTCCTCTGCGACGAGGAGATCCTGGCGCTGGTGGTCGCGCGGGCGTCCTAGCCGGGAGGCATCCGTGACGAGGGCCCCGACAGGGACGACAACGCCGCCGGCAGGGACAGACGCCGGGCGGCCGGCTGGACCCGGAACAGCGCCGCCGGCGGAACCCGCCGCGCCGGCCGGGCGGCTGCTGCTCGGCAACCACGCGATCGCCCGGGGCGCCTACGAGGCCGGCGTCGTGGTGGCCGCCGGATATCCGGGAACGCCGGGCACCGAGATCCTCGAGGCCCTGGCAGCCTGGCCGGACGTCTACGTGGAGTGGGCCACGAACGAGAAGGTGGCGTTCGACGTCGCCCTCGGGGCGGCGCTCGGGGGTGTGCGGGCGCTGGTCGCGGCCAAGCACGTGGGGCTCAACGTGGCCGCCGACCCGCTGATGACGGCGGCGTACACCGGGGTCGGCGCGGGCCTCGTCGTCGTCTCGGCCGACGACCCCGGCATGCACTCGTCACAGAACGAGCAGGACAACCGGTTCTACGCCCGGTTTGCCGGGCTCCCGATGCTCGAGCCGGCGGACGCCGCGGAGGCCAAGGCGTTCACGGCGGCCGCGTTCGACCTGAGCGAGGCGTTCGACGTCCCGGTCCTCGTGCGGACGACCACCCGCGTCAGCCACGGCAGCGGCGTCGTGACGATCGCCGGCCGGCGCGCGCGGCCCCCGCGCGGGTTCCACCGCGATCCCGCGAGATACGTCATGCTGCCGGCCTACGCCCGTGCCCGCCACCCCATCCTCCTCGACCGGCTGGCCCGCCTGGCCGACGCAGCCGACGCCTCGCCGCTCGTCCGGACCGAGTTCCGCGACCGCCGCGTCGGCATCGTCACCAGCGGCGTCGCCTACGAGTACGTCCGCGAGGTGCTGCCGGAGGCGAGCGTGCTGAAGCTCGGATTCTCATTCCCGCTGCCGCTCGGGCGCATCCGGGAGTTCGCCGCGTCGGTTGAGCGCCTGCTCGTGGTCGAGGAGCTCGAGCCGCTCGTCGAGGACGCGCTGCGCGCCGATGGCCTCAGGGTCGAGGGGAAGGCGTTCTTCCCGCGCACGGGCGAGCTCACCCCCGACCTGGTGCGGGACGGTCTGGTCCGGGCCGGCGTGCTGGACGCGGCCCCGGCTCGTTCCGTTCCGGCGCCGCCCGCGGCCCCGCGCCCGCCGGTCCTGTGCCCGGGGTGCCCCCACACGGTCCCGTACATGGCGCTGCGGCAGTTGGGCGCCGTCGTCGCCGGCGACATCGGGTGCTACACGCTCGCGGCGCTCGCGCCGCTTGCCGCGATCGATACCTGCCTGGCGATGGGGTCGAGCATCGGGATGGCGATCGGGCTGGTGCGGTCGGGCCAGGCCGCCGGCCGGGTCGCGGCCACGATCGGCGACTCGACCTTCCTCCACTCCGGGATTCCGGCGCTGCTGGATGCCGTCTACAACCAGACACCGATCACCGTCGTCATCCTCGACAACGGGACGACCGCGATGACGGGTGGGCAGCCGCACGCAGCCACCGGCCGGACGATCCGGAACGGCGACGCGCCGCGCACCGACCTGGTGGCGCTCTGCCGCGCCCTGGGGGTGGCGTGGATCCGCGTGGTGGACCCGTACGACGTCGCCGCCACGCACCGCACCATCGAGGCCGCGCTCGCCCACCCGGGCGTCGCGGTCGTGATCACGAACCGCCCATGCGTCGAGGCGCCGGTCAAGATCCGGGAGCGCCCGTTCGCCGTCGCCGCCGCGGCCTGCGACGGCTGCCAGGCGTGCATGACGATCGGCTGCCCCGCGATCGTGTGGACCGACGAGCGGCGCGAGGGGCGGCCCAAGGTGACGATCGACCCCGCGCTGTGCTCGGGGTGTGCGATCTGCGCGCAGGTGTGCCCCACCGGCGCGATCACCGCCACCGAGGCGCCGCCGGGGCGCCCCGTCCATCGCCCGGGAGGACCCGCCGGTGCCGCACACGCGTAGCATCCTCCTCGTCGGGGTCGGCGGCCAGGGGGTGGTGCTCGCCGGCAACATCCTCGGCGACGTGGCGATGGCCGCCGGGCTCGACGTCAAGAAGAGCGAGGTCCACGGCATGTCCAAGCGCGGCGGCATCGTCTTCAGCCACGTCCGCTACGGGCCCGCGGTGCACAGCCCGCTGATCGGGGCCGGCGAGGCCGACGCGCTGGTGGCGTTCGAGTGGGCGGAGGGACTCCGATGGCTGCCGTACCTCCGACCGGACGGCGCCCTCGTCGTCGACACCGCCGAGATCGTGCCCCCGGCCGCCCAGCGCGACCACCGCGCGTGGACGCGGGCGTATCCGGCGCTCGACCCGGCGTGCCTGGCCGGCCATCTCGGCCCGGTGCTGGCGGCCGACGCGCGCGGACTGGCGCAGCGCCTCGGATCGGCGCACGTCGCCAACACGGTGCTGCTCGGCGTTCTCTCGGCGCGTCTGGACTTCCCGACCACGACATGGGAGGCCACGATCGCCCGGCACGTGCCCCCGCGCACGGTCGAGATGAACCTGCGCGCGTTCCGGGAAGGCCGGGAGCTCGAGACGACCCTGCCGGTGCGCAGCGGCGGGTGGACGCCCGCGGCTCGCGCCGCCGCGCACCGCATCGAGATCACCGCCGCCTGGTGCAAGGCATGCGATGTCTGCGTCCGTATCTGTCCAGAGGCGTGCCTGCGGCTGGGCGGCGGCGGGGTGGTCGAGGTGGTGGCCGCGGACGCGTGCACCGGCTGCCGCCTGTGCGAGCGGCTGTGCCCGGACTTCGCGATCACCGTGCACCCCGAGGCGGCCGTGCCCGGCGACGCGCCGTGAGCGCAGCCCCCCGGCTCGTCCAGGGCAACGCCGCGTGCGCGGCCGGCGCGCTCGCCGCCGGGTGCCGCTTCTACGCCGGCTACCCGATTACGCCGTCGTCGGAGATCGCCGAGGAGATGGCCCGGCGGCTGCCGGCTCTCGGCGGCGTCTTCGTGCAGATGGAGGATGAGCTGGCGTCGCTCGCCGCCGTGATCGGGGCGTCGCTCGGCGGGATGCGCGCCATGACCGCGACCAGCGGGCCAGGGTTTTCCCTGATGCAGGAGCACATCGGCTTCGCGGCGATGGCCGAGGTGCCGTGCGTGATCGTCAACGTGATGCGCGGCGGGCCGAGCACGGGGCTGCCGACCTCGCCGGCGCAGGGCGATCTCATGCAGGCCCGATGGGGCACGCACGGCGACGTGCCCAGCCTCGTCCTCGCCCCGGCGTCGGTGCGCGAGGTGTACGACCTGACCGGGGCGGCGTTCGCGCTGGCGGAGCGGTTGCGGACGCCGGTCGTCGTGCTGTACGACGAGGTGATCGGCCACATGCGGGAGGAGGCCGCGCTCCCGGAGCCGCCGGCCGGCGGCGTGCCAGGCCGCCGCCGGCCGAGGGTGCCGCCGGCGGCGTATCGACCCTACGAAGCGGCCCGGGATGGGGTGCCTCCGATGGCCGACTTCGGCAGCGGGTACCGGTTTCACGTGACCGGGCTGGCCCACGACGCCCGCGGCTATCCTACGCAGGATCCGGCCACGATCGCGGCCCATCAGCGCCGCCGCCTGGACAAGATCGCGGCGTTCGATGACGTGGTCGCTCCCACCGAGGCGTTCCACCTCGACGACGCGGAGATCGCTGTCGTGGCCTGCGGGATCGCGGCGCGGGCGGCGCAGGAGGCGATCGGCGAGGCCCGGCGGCGCGGCATCCGCGCGGGCCTGTTGCGTCCCGCCGTGCTCTGGCCGTTTCCCGACGCGGCGGTCCGCCGGGTCGCCGCGTCCTCGCGGGCGATCGTCGTGGCCGAGATGAACCTCGGACAGCTCGCGCGGGAGGTCGAGCGGGCCGCGGGCGGGCAGGTGCCGGTCGTGCCCTGCTGCCGCGCGGACGGCTGCCCCATCGATCCCGAGCAGGTGCTGGCGAGCCTCGAGGCGCTCGTGCCGGCGGGGAGGATCGCGTGATGGGCGACATCCGCCGGTATCTCCGGCTCGGGCAGATGCCGCACGTCCTCTGCCCCGGCTGCAGCCACGGGATCGTCGCCGGAACCCTGCTGCGCGCGATCGACCGGCTGGCGCTCGATCAGGATAAGGTCGCCGTCGTCGCCGGGATCGGCTGCAGCAGCCGGCTGCCCGGCTCGATGGACTTCTGCACTCTGCACGCCACCCACGGCCGGGCGCCGGCGTTCGCGACCGGATTGAAGCTGGCCCGGCCCGACCTACACGTCGTGGTCATCACCGGCGACGGCGACGGGCTCGCGATCGGCGGCAACCACCTCATTCACGCCGCACGCCGTAACATCGACCTGACCTGCCTCCTGTTCAACAACGAGGTCTACGGGATGACCGGGGGACAGTTGGCGCCGACGACGCCGGAGGGCGGCGTCGCCACGACGGCGCCGTTCGGCAACATCGAGCCGCCGTTCGACGCCTGCCGCCTCCTGGCCGCGGCCGGGGCGACGTTCGTCGCCCGCGGCGTCGCGTACGAGCCGGTCGCGCTGGAGGATCTGATCGCGCGCGGGCTGCGGCACCGGGGGTTCGCGTTCATCGAGGTGATCACCGACTGCCCGGAGTACTACGGCCGCTACAACCAGCTCGGCAGCCCGACGGCGATGCTCTACGCGCAGAAGCGCGCCCAGGCCTCGATCGACGGACGGCTCGCGGCCGGGCGCGCCACGCTCCTCCACGAGGACCCTCGGCCGCAGCCGGGGCGGCCGGTCGAGACCGGCGTCCTCGTCGAGATCGAGCGCCCGGAGTTCACCG
>JAPVSX010000322.1:0-2089 GCA_047519495.1 Armatimonadota bacterium | reverse complement strand
TTACGGCTCGGATTTGCGCCTCTTCACGAATGACTTCGGGATTCCCGGTACCCATTTTGGCCCGGGGGACATCCGGCAGGCGCATTTCACCGACGAATACGTGGCAATCGCAGAGGTGGAGGCCGCGTCTCTCGCGTTGGCCCTCACAATCGTGAGTTTCTGCGGGACAGTCTGAGGATTGTGTCATCGCGTGGTGAAGGCGACGAGTTCGCCGTCAGCCGCCACGATGATGCGCCCCTTGGCCACGATGGGGGTCTGGAAGCGCCGGACCTGCGAGATCCGGTCCTCCGGGCCACCCCCACTGAAGACCTGCCGACCGGTCTCGCCGTCGAAGCCCCGGAGTCGGTTGTCCCCCTCCGCAGCGACACTCCACACGATCGCCTCGGATCGCCCGTCGGTTGTGGTCACCATCGGCGAGCCGCGACCGTGCGCGGTCGCGCACCACGCCACATCGATGCGCGGCGGCGAGCCGGCAGCGATGCGGAGGGCAATCAGGTCGCCGGATTGCCCGGCAGGACAGCCGATACCGCGTCCCCGGAAGACGACATGGCTGCCGGCCGCGGTTGTGTACGCAGCCGCCGCGTTGATGATCGGCCCCTCCGACACGTGGCGATGGGCGAGTGAGGCGCCAATCCCCCCCAAGTTCGCCCGATCCAGCAGGTAGGCGTTGCCGTCCTTCCCGAGGGCGACAACGAGAGAGGCGGGCCGGGCCCCCGGCACCTCGATCAGGACAGGGCCCGAGCCCCCGAGGTCGGTATCGCTCGCATCCAGTTCCCGCCAATCGGTGGGTGCGAAGTAATCGGCTGACTGCCCACTGAAGGTCGGTCCCGGCCGGAGGCGGATGACCGCCTCGCCGTCGGCCCACGTGGAGGCGCCGAACGTGTTGCCGGTGGCGGCATAGAGGACGGTGCCATCCGCGGCGAGGCCTCCGGGCGCCCACACGCCGCCGCCCCTCGCGCGGGTCGCCCAGGCTCGAGGCGCTGCCGGCCGGTCGATCGGGACCCCCACCGCCCAACCGTGGTAGTCTCCGCAATCGCCGAAGTGCCCGCCGTACGGGACGTACACCGTATCGCCCAAAAGCGCCAGCGCCCCCCGCTGATTCTGCACGGCCGAGTCAAACCCCAGCGCGCCCGCCCGAACCGTGGCCGAGACATCGACCGGCCAGCCGAGCCGCGTCGAGCCGTCGTCGATCGACAGGGCCACGATGAGATGTTTCTTGGTGCGACCCCCGTCAGGGGTCGTGAGCGCGTCCAGAAACAGCGTGCGCGACGCCGGGTCGATGACGGGCGTCCCGGTGATCCCGAGAGGGTCGATGTTCCCGCACGGGAGGGCGCGCAGCGGGACCGGTGCGCCAAGCGATCGCTGCCAGACGACCGCGCCGCTCGAGGCGTCCACGGCATACGCGCGGTTCTGTTCGGTGACCGCGATGATCAGGTCCCGATCCCTGGGGTGGGCCGCGGCCCAGAAGAGTGGCTGCGCGTACGTCGGTCCCTGGAGGGGCACGTGGAACGCGGACTCCCGGTGGAGTCCGGCGGCGGCGGCGCGGGTCAGCGCTGGCGCGATGTAGACCCCACTTCGGGCTGCGTCGTTATGGTGCTGTAGCACCGCGGCCTCGTGGGCGGGAGAGGCCGCCCCGGCGCCGCTCCCCGTCACTTCGACGGTTCCCACAGCGACAACAACGCCCAGGCCGAGCAAGCCGGAAACGCACACCCAACGGAATCGGCGTGCCACGAACTCCACCTCCGACACCCCCCACCTGCGTCAGTTACTCTCTTCTGTATTTCCCACCACCGTCGATTTGTCAAGCAATGAACAACCCCGCGGCAAGCCGCGGGGTATCGTCTCCTGTTCTCGCCCGTCATTCCGTGCTTGACAAAGCCTGCCCCGTGCTTGACACGGGGGAATCCAGTCGGGCTGTGTCTTCCCGAAGAGCGGACGTCCCCTGCCGATTCGGCGCGCGGCGTTGGTCAGCGGCCGCGCAGTTGCGGGTCAAGGACGTCCCGGAGGCCATCGCCCAGCAGATTGAAGCCAAGCACGGCCAGCATGATCGCCAGGCCCGGGAAGATGCTCATCCACGGCGCGGTCTCGA
>JAPVSX010000321.1:0-13302 GCA_047519495.1 Armatimonadota bacterium | reverse complement strand
GATCGGCCCCGGGTCATCGGCGAGGTCGACCTGTTCGCAGCCCAGGTCCTCGTTCATACAGGCGCCATCTACCTGCATGAGTCGACGCAGTACCACGTCGACCGCCTCGACTGGGAGGAGCGCAAGGCGTATGTCCACCGTGTCGACGTGGACTACTACACCGACGCCCAGATCGCCGTGGACGTGCGAGTCATGGAGGAGTTCGCCGGGGAAACGTGTGCCGCGCACGGGGAGGTCGCGGTGACGTTCCGCCCGACGATCTACAAGAAGCTCCGGCTCGCGACGCACGAGAATGTCGGGTTCGGCACGATTCACCTCCCGGAGACGACCCTGCACACGACCGCGGCGTGGTGGATCTTCCCCCGCCACCGCGTCCCCGAGATGGACGCGGATGCTCTCCAGGGCGCCCTCCTCGGGATGGCCCACGCCCTCCAGAACGTCGCGCCCCTCTACCTGATGAGCGATCCGCGCGACCTGGGCTCGACCGTCGAGATCCGCTCACCCCACACCGGGGAGCCCACCGTGACGCTGTTCGAGCAGGTTCCAGGCGGCGTCGGGCAGTCCGAGCGGCTGTTTGCGCTGCGCGGCGACCTGTGTGATGCCGCCGCCCGGCTCACCGAGAGCTGCGGGTGCGCGGAGGGCTGTCCGTCGTGCGTCGGGCCGGTGCTCGAACTCGGGCCGGAGGCCAAGCGGCGGACGCTCCGCCTCCTCCGCGATGTCTGTGTGCCCGCCTGATCCGCCGGCCGCCCCCCAGGCGCCCGCGGGCCTGCGCGAGCGGCTGCGGCGCCTCGGTGCCGCGGGCGTCGCGCGACCGGCCCGGCCGGACGGCACCGCCGGGGCGTCCCGGCCGGCGCCCGAGCGCTTCCACGGTAGCGGCGACGGCGTGGAGGTCGTGCGGGCCCGGTACGCCCCCGATCACCGCCACGGCCGGTGCGTCCTCGGCGAAGCGCTCGAGGCGGTGCGAGGCCAGTTCCCTCAGGCTACCTGCCAGCCCCCTCCGCCGAGGGGCCCTCGCGAAGCGGCGAGGACGGGCGCCGGCGTCGATATGGAGCTCGAGCGCACCATCTGGCTGGACACCGAGACGACGGGGCTGGCGGGGGGCACCGGCACGTACGCGTTTCTCGTCGGCCTCGCCTACCTCGACGGGCAGACGCTCGTCACGGAGCAGTTTCTCCTTCGCCGGCTGAGCGCGGAGCGCCACCTGCTGGCGACCCTCCAGGATCGCCTGGGCCGGGCGAGCCACCTCGTGACGTTCAACGGCCGGCGGTTCGACTGGCCGATCCTCGAGGCCCGGTTCATCCTGGCCCGCCAGCAGCCGGCGCCGGTCGCCGCGCACACGGACCTGATCCATCCGGCGCGGTGGCTGTGGCACCGCGTCCTCGGCACGCACCGTCTGAGCACGCTCGAGGCGGAGGTGCTGGGCGCGCCCCGTCCGGACGACGTACCAGGCTGGCGGATCCCGGCGATGTACGTCGAATATTTGAGGAGTGCGGACCGGGCGATCCTCGATCCGATCCTCGCCCACAACCGCGCCGACCTCCTGGCAATGGTCGTCCTCCATGGGGAAGTGACCCGCATCCTGCGCGATCCCCGCCGCGCGGGCGTGCCGCTGGACTGGGAAGGAGCAGGGGTGCTGCTGGCGCGCCGGGGCGGCCACCGGCAGGCGGCGGGCTGCTTCGAGCGCGCCGCGGAGGAGGTGCGCGAGCCCCGCGCTCGCTGGCGGATCCTCCGGCGCCTTGTGCGGCAGCATCGCCTCCTGGGAGAGCCGGAGCGGATCTGCGCCCGCTGGGAAGAGGAAGCCGGCGCCTGGGTACGGCCAGACCGCTACCGCGCGCACGTCCTCGAGGAGGTCGCGAAGGCACAGGGCCGGCGCGGAGATCTGGAGGGCGCCAGGCGGGCCGCCGCGGAAGCCCTCACCATCGCGCGGTCGCTCAGCGGGGCGCCTTCGGATGGAGCGGCCCAGGACCTCTCACGACTCGTGGAACGGCTGAGGCACCGGCTTGGCCGGCTGAGCCCGGCGGGGGCGTAGCGCACGCGGGGGCAAGAAGGGTCAGGCTGCCCCCAGGGAGACGGGCAGCCGTCCCCGGGGGCGTAGCGACCCTTGCAGGACACGGGCCGCTGCGCTGAGCGACGGCGGATCCGAGCCGTAGACGGCAACGCAGGCCGCTCCTTCGGGGATCCCGGCCAGGACATACGGCGCGCCTACCGCCACCGCAGCGGTCGGGCCCCGCGACAGCGCAGCCTGGACGATACGCACGGCCCGGTCACGGGACTCCCGGCTCGCCGATCTACCGTCGAAGACCACCACGAAGACGGCGCCCGCGCCGGCCGCCCGGAGACGATCAGGCGGGACGAGAGCCGCGTCACGCCCGACGGTGTGGAGCGCCCGCACGAAGCGCGTGGCCGTTTCCGCGCCCCCGTCCTCACCGATGACCGCGATTGGACCGGCGCCGAGCGGCAGGATGCCTCCGCGATCGCGCACGAGCGTCGCGGCGGCCTCCGCCACGTGCTCAGCGACGATGCGATGCGCCGGCACGCCGACCCGGGCCTCGACCTCGTTCGGGGAGACGGCCGCCCGCTCGAACAGCCCAAGCCGCCGCTTGGCCGCCTGGATGCGGCTTAGAGCGTCGGTGACCCGATCCGCCGGAAGCGTTCCTGCGTCCAGGGCCCGGCGCACCGCCGCGAGCGCCTCGCGCTGCGCCGCGGCCGGGCCGCAGGCCAGGACGATGTCGGCACCGGCGGCCACGGCCCGGACCGCCGCCTCGCCGGGCGACCACCGGTCGGTGATGGCCCGCATCGCCATCGAGTCGGTCACGACGAGTCCCGCGAAGCCGAGCTCCCGGCGCAGCAGGCTGAGGACCGCCGGCGAGAGCGTCGCCGGCCGCTCGGGGTCGAGCGCCGGATAGACGACGTGCGCTGTCATCACCGCCCCGACGCCCGCTTGCACCGCCGCCCTGAAGGGCAGGAGCTCGACCGCCTCGAGGCGGGCGCGGGGGTGGGGGACGGCCGGCAGATCCAGGTGAGAGTCCTGCGAGGTGTCGCCGTGCCCGGGGAAGTGCTTGGCCGTGGCCAGGACGCCGGACGCCTGCATCGCGCGGATCGACGCCACGCCCAGCCGCGCGACGAGGCGGGGGTCCTCCCCGTACGAGCGGACGCCGATCACCGGGTTGGCCGGGTTGCTGTTGACGTCGAGGACCGGCGCCATGTTCATCTGGATGCCGGCCGCGCGCAGCTCCCGCGCCGTGATGCCCGCCGCCGCGGCCGCGAGCGCCTCGCTCCCGGCGGCGCCGAACGCCATGGCGCTTGGGAAGTGCGTCGCGCCGGCCCGGAGGCGAACGACCGGGCCGCCTTCCTGGTCCGCGCTTATGAGGAGCGGCGGCCGCCCCGCCGCGGCCGCGGCCTCCTGGAGGGCGTTCGTGAGCACGGCGACCTGCCGCGGCGCCGCGACGTTCTTGTCGAACAGGATGACGCCGCCGATCCCCTCGTCGACGATGAGGCGCTCCACGTCCGGGGACGGCGCGTGCCCGGTGAAGTCGACCATGAGCAGCTGGCCGACGAGATCCCGGCTGTCCATCGGCGCCATCGCTAGAGAGTTCGCTCCCCGTGCCGGTATTGCTTCCATGGCGCGAACCCAAGCCTGCCGTAGAAGTCCAGGAGCACAGTCCAGTCGATCACCATTTCCTCCACGCCGAGGCGCGCCAGGTGGACGATCGCTCGGTCCAGGAGCGCGAGTCCCAATCCGTGCCCGCGCATCTCGGGGGCGAGCCCCATCGGCCCCAGGCCGCCGGCGCGCGGTCCGCCGGGCCGGGCCCAGGCGATGCTCGGGCCGATCCACCGGGAGGTCGGGTGGAAGAGGTGGGCGAAGCCCAGCACGGCTCCGCCCCGGATCACGCCCATGACGTCTTCGATCGCGCCCCTCCCGGCCAGCACGCGCCCCAGGGTGTACCGCCAGCGTCCTGGAAAGACCGCATCGAGAAACCTGAGGAGCGCGGCCTCCTCGCCGCGCCGGAGCGGACGCACCTCGAGGTCCGGATGCCCCCGCAGCATCGCCGCGACCGCCTCCGGCGTCCGGTAGTCCGCGAGGGACCGGCGAAGGTCGTACGCGGCGCCCCGGAGCCGGTAGCCGCGTGCCGCGAAGAACTCGACGGCGGGCGTCCCACCGGGGATCCCCGCCAAGAAGTGCGCCGGGTCGCCGCCCAGGACGGCGCGGCGCCGGCCCCGGTCGCGGAGAAACGCCTCACCCCGGCGCAGGAGCGCCGTGCCGATGCCCCGCCGCTGCGCCGAGGGATGCACGGCAATCAAGCTGATCCACCCGCGGTCCGGGAGCAGTCCGTCCGCCCCGATCGGCTCGCGCGCCACCTTGGCGATGCAGAAACCGAGGACCCGGTCGTCCCCCGCACGCGCCACCGGGCACCCGTCAGGATCGAAGTGGGGATCGTCCACGGTATTTTGGCGAAACAGCGTCTCGCGCAGGGGAAACGCCTCGCCCGCCGCAGCGTTCCAGACGGCAACGATCTCCCGGACCAGTCCCCGGTCGAAGGGCACGAGCCGGAGGTCAGTCGACACGGATCGCGAGGTCCACGTTGAACAGGCGCTGCCAGGGGAAGTCCACGCGCTCGACCGCGATCCGGCAGCCGAAGCACCGCCTGAGCGGCGGCACGAACTCCGCCTCGAGCCACGCCCGCGCCGCAGCCGCGCACGCCTCGTACGCGGGCCCGAGGTGCTGCACGGTCGCGCCGGGATAGCGCGGGAGCACCTCGGCCGCGAGCCGCTGGCGGACGTTCGCCTGGTATGCCCAGTCGTCGAGAAAGCGCAGCACCGTGAACGTCAGGCCGGCGTCCCCTGGGGCGAGCAGCGCCTGCGCGAGCACCATGCCGAGCGTGTTGCTCATCGTGTTCCAGCCTCCGTACGCCCGGATCCCGTAGGCCCGGGGGACCTCGAGCAGCCGGCCGACGAGCGTGCGGTCTGCGCCGTTACTGTACCGGATGTCCGCGAGGGCGCATGGATGCACAGACGCCGCAGCGCTGGCCAGCGCGCCGCAGAACGTGTCGAGCTCGCCGGGATCGTACGGCCGCTGATCCGGCGCTTCCTCCTGGACGCCGGGGAAATTGTGGATGAACAGCGTGAGGTCGGGGTCCGCCTGGACCCGACGGCAGCCCGCGGTCGCGATGTGCGACGTCACCGTGAGGTCAAGGGCCTGGCCCTCGTACCGTGGGATCGCCTGCCTGTCCTCGGGATACGAGTACGCCACGCCGACCCCGGGGTGCTCCCCCCGCGCCGTGAGGACCGCCCGGGCCAGCAGCCGCACGGCCAGCTCGTCGGTCCCATAGGTGACCCACGCCCGCTGGGCGGCGCCGCGTTCGCGAATCGCCGCCTCGACCGCCCGGAGGTCGCGCCGCGTCAGCCCGAACTCGGCCGCATCATCCTGTCCCACGAGGAGGGCGTCGACCGCGCCTCGGGCCGCCAGATCCACGAGCGCGAAGAGGACGGCGAGGTTCCGGACGCGCCGCAGGCGGACGTCGGCCAGCACCGCCGGCGGCACCGCCGCTCGACCGGCCTCCGCAGCGTCCCGGGAGGTCGGATCACCCGTCTGCTCGTACCGGTCCCGGTGGTAACTGTAGGCAAAGATCTGAGGGCCGTACTCGGCCCAGTAGTCCGGCTCCTCGGTCGCATCCGGCGTGGCCGGCAGGCGCATGTTACTCGCGGACAGGAAGATTTTCCGGTGGGGTGCAGCCCGGCGCGCCTCGCCGAACCGGGCGGCAAGTCCCAGGCACCGGTCGAGCGGCTCGCGCCCGATCCGCGACGGGACGAGGCCGCCGTAAATCATCAGTTCCGCCGACCCGATGAGGAGGTCAGCCTCCGCGCCCGGACCATCCACCCACTCCCACAGGACCGCGATGTCGGCCGGGACCTTGAGGCTCCCAAGGAGTTCCCGAGGCGGGGTCAGCACCTCGGCTCCGGCAATTGCCGCGAGCAACAGGAAGGCTTCCCTGGTGATCGGCCGGTCGTCGAGGGGGAGAAACGCAACCCGCACACTGCTAACTTACATGCCGAAGGCCGCATACTCCTTGCGCCGATCTCGGTGATGCCCATTCGGACGGCCGCGGAGATGCCGGACGGGGCTGGTTACCGAACGGCACCGATGATGATCCCGCGGAGAAAGTAGCGCTGGAGCAGGAGGAAGACGACGATCACCGGGAGCGTCATCAGCACGGCGCCGGCCGCGATGTACCGCGTGTTGTGCGCGAACAGGCCCGACAGGTACAGGAGGCCCACGGCGAGCGGGTAGTGGTCCGGCGACTTGAGGACGATGAGCGGCCAGAGAAACGAGTTCCAGTACCCGGTGAACTCGACGATCGCGAGGGTCGCCAGCGCAGGGGCGACCAACGGCAGCATCACCTGCGCCCAGAGGCGCAGCTCGCCGGCGCCGTCGATGCGGGCCGCGTCCTCGATCTCCTGGGGGATGACGAGGTACGCCTGCCGCAGGAGGAAGATCCCAAAGATGCTCGCGACGCTCGGCAGGTAGACCGCGGCGTACGTGTCCACGAGGTGCAGGCGCATCAGGGTGACGAAGTTGAGGATGAGGCCGACGTGCTGGGGGAGCATGAGACTGCCGACGATCGCGTAGAAGATCACGTCCCGTCCCGGAAACCGCATCCGCGCGAGCGGGTACCCGGCGAGGGCGCTCGTGGCCAGCGTCAGCGCGATTCCCATCCCGGTGATGTACGCGGTGTTGAGGAAGAACCGGCCGATCGGCATCGTCTCCCAGACGCCGGCGAAGTTGGCGAGGGTCGCGGGGCGGGGGACGAGGACGGGAGGGAACGCGAACACGGTGCCGCTCGCCCTGAGCGCCGTCGCGAGGAGCCAGAGGAACGGAAATATCGTGACCACCGCCAGGGCGCCCAGCCCCAGGTAGTGCGCCGCGGTGGCGAGGCCCCGCCACGACCGGCGGCGGGGGAGGGGGCGGTCAGTAATAAGAGAGCCCCCCCTGCCGCAGCAGCCGGAAGTTGATCACGGAGAGGACGATCGTGACCGCGGCCAGGACGACGCCGACCGCCGCGGCGTAGCCGAGGTGCAGCGCGGTGAACGCCTGATCGAACATGTAATAGAACATCGTGTACGTCGAGAACACCGGCCCGCCACCGGTCATGACGTACACTTCCTCGAACACGCGCAGCGCGGAGATCGCCGAGAGCGTGCCGGCGAGCAGGATGCTCGGACGCAGCAGCGGGATCGTGACGCGGAGGAGGCGCGCGAGCGGGCCGGCCCCGTCCAGCGCCGCCGCCTCGTCGTACACGGGCGGGATCGCCTCGAGACCCGCCAGGTAGATCACCATATAATACCCGAGCCCCTTCCAGAGCGTGACCAGCATCACCGCGTAGAGTGCGATCGACGGATTCGTCAGCCAGTGGATGGGCGCGCGGGTGACCTCGAGGCGGAGGAGCAGGTAGTTCACGAGGCCGGCCTCGTCGTACAGCCAGCGCCACAGGAGGCCGACGACGACGATCGAGGTCACGACCGGCAGGTAGTAGGCGGCCCGGAACCAGGCGATCCCCCGCAGGGGACGCCGGACCCAGAGCGCGAGCACGATCGCGCAAAACTGGAGCACCGGGACGACCGCCAGGTAGGTCAGGCTGTTCCGGAGGGCGATCCAGAAGTAGCGGTCGCCCCACAGCGCCCGGAAGTGCGCTGCCCCCACGTACCGCGGCGGGCTGATCACGTCGTAGTCGAAGAGACTCAGCGCTGTACCGAACACGACCGGGTAGAAGGTGAAGATGACAAGCAGCACGAGCGCCGGCAAGAGGAAGAGGTACGCGGTAAGGGCGCGCCGGCGGGACGTATTGGCCGACGCGCGCACTTGGCTAGGCCGTGGGCTCAGGCCCGGCCCGGTTGAGCGGCTGCGTCTGGCGGCGCGGGAGAGCACTAGAGCCGGCTGTTCCACTCCTTCGCCGCCCACGACAGGGCCTGCTGGGACGTCATCCGGCCGTAGAACGCGTTCTCGACGGCCTCGCGGAAGATCCGGAACAGGTCGTCGCTGTGGGGGACCACGACCGTGAGATCCCTGGCCGCCCCGAGCTCGCGGGCGGCGATCACCCGCGCCCGGTCCTCAGGGCTCGCGCCCGCCCGGGTGAAGTACGGGTCGGCCGCCGCGGCGCGGGCCGAGGGAAAGATCACGACCTGGCGGCAGAACGCCAGCTGGTTCTCGTCGTTCGTGACGAACAGGGCGAAGTCCACCGCCTCCGCCCGGTGGCGGCTCGCCAGCGGGACCGCGAGGTCCATCGTCGGCAGGTCGAGCACGTGCCCCCTTCCAAGCGGGGCCGAGGCGACCAGGGTCTCGCGGTAGACGTCGGGGCTGTCCGAGCGCACCCGGAGGAGGAACTGAGGGCCGGTCGTGAGCATCGCGAGCTGCCCGGCCGCGTACCGCTCGGTCGCCCCGAGGTACCCCCGCTGGAGGGTGTCGTCCGGGAACATGCCGTGCTGGTACAGCTCCACGTACCGCGCCAGGAGCGCCACGTGCGCCGGGCCGTCGAACACCGCCCGCCGCCGGTCGGGGCTCAGCACCGGCAGGCCGTCTTCCTGAAACACCTTCAGGAAGCGGATGCCGTCCACGTTGGGCATGAACCCATACACGCCGGCCTTCAGTTTGAGCAGGGTCGCGTCCTGGATGAACGCATCCTCGGTGGCCGGCGGATGGGCCGGATCGAGGCCCGCCCGGCGGAACAGCGTTTGATTGTAGGCGAGGACGTTGGGCACGACGTACCAGGGCACCCCGTACGCCCGGCCGCCCAGGCGCAGGGACGCCCAGATGTTGGGGAAGTAGCGGCTGCGCAGAGAGGGGGGCACGGCGGCGTCCATATCGACGAGCGCGTGCGCCTCGGCCATGCGGATCGTCGCCTCGGTGTTCAGATTGACGACGTCCGGGGCGACGCCGCCGGCGATGGCTGCCAGCAGCTTCTGGTCGAGCGCCTGCGGCTGGATGTCGATCCACTTGATCCGCACGCCGGGGTGCGCGCGCTCGTACCGGCTGATGAGACCCTGGATGTAGGTGGTGAAGAACGGCTGGAGGGAGATCGTCCAGAACTCGAGCTGTGCCTGGGGAGCCGCGGCCGCGGCTCCCGCGCCGAGCAGGGCGGCGAGCGCGACGGCGGCGAGGCTGCGTCTCATGGTCCGGCTCCTCTCTGCGACTGGTCCCGGTTTCGCCGCTGCCGGCGGCCGTTCCTTGTCGCGGTGGCGCCGTGCGGGCACGCCGCGGCGGCCCTGCGAGGCACTGGGCTGGCGAGTGACACGCTGGGTGATGCCGGGCGGATCGCTCACCGAAGAGGGGGGAGGGACCCGCGGGTTCGAAGAGTTCCCCAGGCAGAAATGCAGGCGCCGGACAGGGGGACGTGATGAGCATCGCCGCGATGTTCGACCTGACCGGCCGGGTGGCCGTGGTGACCGGCGCCCGGCGGGGGATCGGCCGGGCGTTGGCGGCTGCCCTGGCCGCTGCGGGTGCGGACGTCGTCGCGGTCAGCCGCCGCCCTGCGTCCGAGCTCGCGGCCGACGTCGAGCGGGCCGGCCGGCGTTGCGTCCTCGCGGACGCCGACCTCGAGGACCCCGCGCAGGTCGAGCGGGTCATCCCCCGGGCGGTCGATGCAATGGGCCGCGTCGACATCCTCGTCAACAACGCCGGCACGATCACACGGTCGCCGGCGATTGAGGTCACGGCGGACGACTGGCACCGGGTTCTCCAGGTCAACCTGCACGCGGTGTTCCGGCTCTGCCAGGACGCCGCCCGCGACATGCTTCGGCGCCGCCGCGGCAAGATCATCAACGTCGCGTCCCTGATGAGCTTCGAGGGCGGGATCCTCGTGAGCCCGTACGCCGCGAGCAAGGGGGCGGTGGGGCAGCTCACCAAGGCGCTTGCGAACGAGTGGGCGCCGCACGGGATCAATGTCAACGCGATCGTGCCGGGGTACATCGCGACCGACCTGACCCGCCCGCTCCAAGAAGACCCGGACCGGAACCCTGCGATCCTGGCCAGGATCCCGGCCGGCCGGTGGGGGCGCCCCGAAGATCTCGGCGGCGCCGTCGTGTTTCTCGCGTCGCCGGCGGCGGACTACGTGCACGGCCACCTGCTGGCCGTGGATGGCGGATGGCTGGGGAGGTAGTACCACCTCAACACATCGCTGCGGAGATGCAAGATTCGTTTCACGACGCCCTCGGGGAAATCCTCGACTGGCTGATCCTCCTCGGCGCGCTTGGGCTCCTGGCCGCCGCAGCGGTCCGGGGTCTGACGTTTATGCCCTCTGCCGAGTTCATCCAGAACCGGGGGAAGCTGCTCGTGTTCGAGCAGGCGGCGCTCGCCCTCGGGGCGGCGGCCGGGCTGCGGCGCCTCCTCGGCGGCCGGGCGCTGCCCGGCGCCCCCCTGTGGGGCCTCGCGGCCGTGGCCGGTCTGTGCCTGGCGTCGCTCCTCCACACCACCGACCTCTATGCCACGCGGGAGGAAATCTTCTTTCTCATCGCCGCCGCCGTGTACGTGCTGGCGGTCCTCGTCGCGCTCAACGATTCCCTGAAGACCCACGCGTTCGTCGGCGGGCTCGTCCTCGTCGCCCTCGGCGAGGCGCTCGCCGGCCTCCAGCAGTACGCCAGCGGAGCGCCCACGCCCGCGTACTGGCTCAGTCAGGCGTTCGCGGGCGTCATTCGGACGCGCGTCTACGGCACGCTCGCCAGCCCGAACATCCTGGCCGGCTTCCTCTTGCTCGGCATTGCGGGCGCCGCGATCCTCGCGATCTCGCTGCCGCTCGCCTGGCGGGTGCTCCCCGCCGCAGCCCTCGTCGTCCAGGTCGCCGCCCTCGTGCTGACGTACTCGCGCGGCGGGTACGCCGGGCTGGCGGTTTTTGGGCTCGCCGGCGCCGTCCTGCTCTGGCCCGTGCGGCGCCGCGCCTGGCCGGTGCTGCTGCTGATCGCGGTCGTCGCAGGCATCGCCGCCGTCCGGCTGCCTGCGGTCGTACTGCGGGCGCAGAGCATCGCCCCGGCGCAGGAGGATACGGCGACGAGCCGCCTCTTCATCTGGAACACGGCGCTCGCGATGTGGCAGGCGCACCGCACCTGGGGCACCGGGATCGGCACGTTCAACGCGGCGTACTCGCCGTACCGGCGGCAGGGGACGCTGGCGACGTACGCGATGCTCGGGATCCCCGGGTCTGCCCACAACGACTACCTGCAGGTCCTCGCCGAGAACGGCCTCGTGGGCGCTGCCCTGCTGGCCCTGGCCGGCCTCTGGGGGGTGTGGCGGGCCGGCGATCGGTACGTCCACGGCAGTCCTGACGGGCGGGCGTGGCTGGCCGCCTGGGCCGCCGGGGCCGTCGGGATCGGCACCACCAGTATTGTCGACGAAAACCTCTTCGTCGTCACCAACGTTGTCGCGCTGCTCGCCCTGAGCGCGGCGGTGGCCGCGCACGTCTCGCTCGCCGACCGCCCCCGGCTGGGGATCCGGCGGCGCCTTATGATCCTCCCGCTCGCTGCGGTGCTCCTCTGGCTCCCACCGCTACTCGCGCCGCCGGTTGTGGCGACCCAGCTCCACGACCAGGCGACCCGGGCGGTCAAGGCCGGGGACTACCGGCAGGCAGTGGACACGTTCCGCGCCGCCCTGGCCGCCGATCCGCTGAACGGCGCCGTGCCCGCCTACTTCGGCGACCTCCTGGCGGACCTCTACCTCCGGCGGATCAGCAATTCGACGGGGCCGTGGCAGACGATGCGCGGCCGCGCGGCCGAGCTGTACCTGCTCGCGATCCGCCTGAACCCGTGGGACGCGTACCCCCGCATGGAGCTCGGGCGGCTCCGCTGGGCGGAGAGACGGCACATCGAGGCCGCGGCCTCCATGCGAGACGCGATCCGGCTGGACCCGTACACGCCGCGCTATCGCGTCTGGCTGGGGGAAGTCCTCATCGCCGCGGGGGACCGCGCAGGGGCGGCCGGGCAGCTCCGAGAAGCCATCCGCCTGTATCCGGTGGAGCTGCTCCTGATCGAGCATCACGACGGGCGGGGCGCCCGGTACGCGGCGTCGCTCGCGCAACTGAAGCGGGCAGAGAGTGAGCTGTTGGCCCTGGAGGGCAGCCGGCGCTAGTGCTGCTTCCCTGAAAAAGCCCGGCAAAGGTCAAGAGGCCGCGAGGGCTCCGCGGAGTCCCTCACGTCCCTTCTTCCCAACCCTCGTTGAACCTCCGCAAGGCATCACTAGGAGGCGTGGCTCCCCTACCGCCTCATGCCTCAAACGCAAGTTTCAACCCTGAAGCCACCTTCAAGAGCCGTCTGTCGAGGGTCCACAGAGGGGCACTGGACAGACGCGCAGATGCCAGCAAATGCGCATCGATCCAGCCGATGCCATGTCCGTACAGGCGCGCTCGCTCAACAAGGCCCATCACTTCCACATGCTCCGCGGCCTGCGCCTCCGGCAAGACCCGGAGCAGTGTAAGAACCTCGTCGCGATGACGCAAGGTACCGCACGCCAGCTCCCCCACAACGAAGGGGTGCGTCAGCACTTCCGCGTCCCCCAGGAGCGATTGCAGTGTGCGGTTACCAGTGCGTAGGTGATCAATCCAGACGGACGTGTCGACGAGGATCATGCAACCCGGCCTGGCCGGCGCCGCCTGATAGCCCTCAAGTCCGGTTCAGTCCCGCCGAGTTTTGCCAACCGCCGGGCGCTCTCACGGGCGATTAATGCCTCCAGGCCCATGCGCACCAGCGCCGTCTTTTTCGAGACCCCGGTTAGCCGAGCCGCCCGGCGGATGAGGGATGGATCGATGTTCAAGGTCGTTCTCATATCATGCATTGTGATGCATAGTTTAGGCAGATGTCAAGAATAGCCACGCAGCTTCGTTTCGAAGGTAAAGACGTCGCAGACGATGTACCGGTAGGCGCGCGCGGGGCCGCGTGGTCGCGCGGCGAACCGACGTGTCTTCACACGTGGTCGCGGGGTGGGCCGGCGGGTCTTCATTCGATCCGCCCGAGTGCGCGGAGCACTCTCGCCGGCGTGATCGGAAGCGACAGGACCCGCACGCCGAGCGCGTTCGCGACGGCGTTGGCGATCGCCGCGGGCGCGGGGATGATCGGCGGCTCGCCGGCGCCTTTGGCGCCCAGGTTGTTGGCGATCGGATCCGGCTGGTTGACCGCGAGCGCCTCGATCGCGGGGATCACCGACAGGCGCGGGACCGCGTACGTGTCGAACCCGAGGTCGAGCACGGTGCCGCTCTCCGGATCCGTCACGTGATCTTCCCGGACCGCCATCCCGAGCCCCTGGATCACGCCGCCGTGGATCTGACT
>JAPVSX010000320.1:0-8695 GCA_047519495.1 Armatimonadota bacterium | reverse complement strand
CCAACATGGCCGTGCTCGTCCCCCACGACCACGAGGGCGCTGAAGTTGAAGCGCTTTGCGCCTTTCGTCACCTTGGCAACGCGGTTGATCCAGATCGCCTTTTCCATCGTGAGATTGACCGCGTCGGCGTTGACCCGGCGGTGCAGGTATTCCAGGCCGGCCGGCTTCGGTGCCGGCGGCGCCTCGATCTTGCGCGCCTTGCCCCTCGCCTTCCCCGCCTTCCCCGCCTTCCCCTTGCCCTTGATTCGCGGCATGCGTGCCTCCTCCTAAAACTCCAGCCCGCCCTCGCGGGCCCCCTCGGCCAGCGCCCGGACGCGGCCGTGGTACAGGTAGCCGCCCCGGTCGAACACGACCTGGCGGATCCCCCGCTCCTTCGCCCGGCGGGCGATCAACTGGCCCACGAGCTTCCCGGCCTCCGCCTTCTTCGCGCTCCCCGCCTGGGACCGGATCTCGGGGTCGAGCGTCGACGCGGCGGCGAGCGTCCGGCCCGCCCGGTCATCGACGACCTGTGCGTAGATGTGGGCGAGGCTGCGGAACACCGACAGCCGCGGCCGCTCGGGCGTCCCCTGGACGGCCCGGCGGATCCGCAGGTGCCGGCGCTGCCGTAATTCGTTGCGGTCTCTGTGCTTGAGCATACGCTCCCCTCAGGCCTTCGCGCCCACGGCGGCGGCCTTCCCCGCCTTCCCCGGCTTGCGCCGGACCCGCTCGCCCACATACCGGATGCCCTTCCCCTTGTACGGGTCCGGCTCCCGGATTGCCCGGATGCTCGCCGCCATCTGGCCCACGAGTTCCTTGTCGACCCCGCCGACCACGATCCGGGTGGGCTGGGGGGCATCGAGCGTCACGCCGGGCGGGGGCGTGATCTCGACCGGGTGCGAGAAGCCGACCTGGAGGGTCAGGCGCTGGCCCTGCTTCTGGGCGCGGTACCCGACGCCCTGGATCTCCAGCTCGATCTGGTACCCCTTGGTGACGCCCTGGATCATGTTCGCGAGCAACGCCCGCGTCAGCCCGTGCAGGGCGCGGTGGAACCGGTCGTCGCTCTGCCGGGTCACGACCACCCGCCCGTCGCCGAGGGCGACCCGCATGTCCGGGTGGACGGTGCGCTCCAGCTTCCCCTTCGGCCCCGAGATGCCGACCGTCCCGCCCGAGATCTTGACATCGACCCCGGACGGGATGGGAATGGGCAGCCTGCCTACGCGCGACATGGACACCCCCCCTGCTCCCTCCGCACGCGCCGCATGGAACTCACCAGATATAGCATAGCACCTCGCCTCCGACGCCGGCCTTGCGCGCCTCGCGGTCGGTCATGATCCCGCGGGACGTCGAAATGATCGCGACGCCGAGCCCGCCCTGGACGCGGGGCACATCCGCCCGCCGCGCGTAGATCCGCAGGCCGGGCCGGCTGATCCGGCGCAGCCCCGTAATGATCCCCTGCTTCCGCTCGCCGTAGCGCAGGCGGATCCGGATCGTCTCGGGGAACTTCTTGTCGACCTCGTAGTCGCCGATGAAGCCCTCGGCCTTCAGGATCTTCACGATCTCCAGCTTCATCCGCGACGCCGGCACCACAACCAGGTCATGCCGCGCGGTCATCGCGTTGCGGATCCGCGTCAGCATGTCCGCGATCGGATCGGTAATCACGCCCACGCCCTCGTCACCTCACCAGCTCGCCTTGACCACGCCGGGGATCTCCCCCCGGTGAGCCAGCGTGCGCAGACAGATCCGGCAGAGGCCGAACTTCCGGAACACGGCCCGGGGCCGGCCGCAGTTCCGGCAGCGGCTGTACCGGCGCACCTTGAACTTCGGCGGCTTGCGCCACTTGATGAGCAGCGCCTTCTTCGGCATTCCCTACGCCCCCCCGGCGGGTGCGCCCTCGCGGATCGGCGCGCCGAGTGCGCGCAGGAGCTCGCGCGCCTCTTCGTCCGTCCGCGCGGTCGTGACGACCGAGATGTCCATCCCGCGGATCTTGTCCACCTTGTCGTAGTCGATCTCCGGGAAGATCAGCTGCTCCCGGATCCCGATGTTCATGCCACCCCGGCCGTCCAGTGACCGCGTCGTCAGCCCCTTGAAGTCCTTGATCCGGGGCAGCGCGATGTTGAAGAGCTTGTCGAGAAACTCGTACATGCGCTCGCCGCGCAGCGTCACCTTGCACCCGATCGCGTTCCCGGCCCGCAGCTTGAACGCGGCGATCGACCGGCGCGCGCGGGTGATCACCGGCCGCTGGCCGCTGATCAGCGTCAGCTCCTCGACGGCCTTGTCGAGGTGCCGCTGGTCCTGCAGGGCGTCCGCGACGCGCATGTTGATGACGACCTTCGCGACGCGCGGGGCCTGCATCACGTTCCCGTAACCGAACCGCTGGCGCAGGGCGCCCACGACCTCCGTCTTGTACTTCTCACGCAGCCGTGCCATCCGACACCTCAGTCACTTTCCGCGTTGCGCCCGGGCTCCTACGTCTTGTCGATGATCTCGCCGCAGTGGCGGCAGATGCGCACCTTGGTGCCGTCATCCAGGATCCGGTGGCCAAACCGGACCGCCCGGCCGCACCGCGTGCAGACGAGCATCGCCTTGCCGGCGGGGAAGGACATCTCTTTTTCCACGATCCCGCCGCTCGGCATCTTCTCGGTTGGTTTGGTGTGGCGCTTCGCCACCATGACGCCCTCGACGATAATCCGGCCGGCTCCGGGGAGCACCCGCAGCACCTTGCCGCGCTTCCCGCGGTAGCGCCCCCCGATCACCTCGACGGTGTCGCCCCGCCGTACGTGCACCGTGTTCCGCACCCCGGACATCAGAGAACCTCCGGCGCCAGCGAGATAATCTTCATGAACTGCTTCTCCCGCAGCTCCCGCGCCACGGGGCCAAAGATCCGGGTCCCGCGGGGGTTGTTCTGGTCGGTGATCAGCACCGCCGCGTTGTCGTCGAACCGGATCGAGGACCCGTCCGGCCGGCGGGTCGGCTGGGTGGTCCGCACGACGACCGCGCGAACGACTTCCCCCTTCTTGACTCCGCTGTTGGGGATCGCCTGCTTGACGGTGGCGACGATCACGTCCCCGATCCCGGCGTAGCGCCGCCGGGACCCGCCGTAGACGCGGATGCACATGATCTCCCGCGCCCCGGTGTTGTCGGCGACCCTGAGCCGCGTGTAATTTTGAATCATGACCGTCGTCCTCCACTCATACCCAGACCAGGCGGGGGCGTGGGGGCCTAGCGCGCCCGCTCCAGCACCCGGACGACCCGCCAGCGCTTCTCCTTGCTGAGCGGACGGGTCTCCGAGATGAGTACCGTGTCGCCCACGTGCGCCGCGCCGCGCTCGTCGTGGGCCTTGAACCGCCGGTGGTGCCCCACGATCTTCTTGTACAGCGGGTGGCGGCCGCGACTCCGGATCTCCACGATCACCGTCTTCTGCATCTTGTCGCTCACGACGAGGCCGATCCGGGTCTTCCGGATCCTCCGCGCGCCCTCGCCCGACGGGGTTCCAACGGCCGCCTGGCCAACCGCCTCGGCCATTACGCTCTCCCTCCGGCGACCGGCCCGGCAGCCGCCGACCGCTCGCGCAGCGCCGTGAGCAGGCGGGCCACCGTCCGGCGCATCAGCGTCACCCGGGCGGGGTTTGTGAGCTTGCCGGACGCCCGCTGCAGGCGGAGCGTAAACAGCTCCTGCCGCGACTCCGCGAGACGCTTCTGAATCTCGGCGTCCGTGAGATCACGGACCGACGCCTTCGTCATGCCTGCGCTCCTTCGGCGCGCCCGCCCTCGGCATGGTCCTCGCGGGCGACGAACCGGCTCTTGATCGGCAGCTTGTGGCCCGCGAGCATCATCGCCTCGCGGGCGATGTCTTCGGTGACCCCGGCGAGCTCGAACATCACCCGTCCCGGCCGCACGACGGCCACCCACAGTTCGGGGTTCCCCTTGCCGCTGCCCATGCGGGTCTCCGCCGGCTTTTTCGTCACCGGCTTGTCCGGGAACACCCGGATCCAGAGCTTCCCGCCGCGCTTGATAAACCGCGTGATCGCGCGCCGGGACGCCTCGATCTGCTGGCTCGTGATCCACCCGCGGTCGAGGGCCTGCAGACCGTACTCGCCGAACGCGACGGACGCGCCGGCGTGCGCCTCTCCGCGCATCCGCCCCCGGTGCGCCTTACGAAACTTCACCCTCTTGGGCATCAGCATGCGTCTCCTGCCTCCTCTGCACGACCACCCGGGGCAGCCTCGAGGGCAGCACCACGGTCTCGCCCGGCCGGCCCCGCAGCTCGCCCGGCCGCCGGCGCTCGGGGAGCACGTCCCCGCGGTAGATCCACACCTTGACGCCGATCCGCCCGTACGTCGTGAGCGCCTCGGCCACGCCGAAGTCGATGTCCGCCCGCAGCGTGTGGAGCGGCACGCGGCCGTCCCGGTACCACTCGTACCGCGCGATCTCCGCGCCCGCGAGCCTGCCGCTGCAGGCGATCCGGATCCCCTTCGCGCCGCTGCGCAGGCTGCGGGCGACCGCCTGCTTCATCGCCCGCCGGTACGCGATCCGCCGCTCGAGCTGGCTCGCCACGTTCTGGGCGACGAGCACCGCCTCGAGCTCCGCGCGCCGGATCTCCTGGACGTTCAACTGGATCGTCTTGCCGGTAAGCGCCTCGAGCTCTTTCTTCAGGGCGTCGATGCCCGTGCCGCCCCGCCCGATGATGATCCCGGGCCGGGCCGAGTGGATCGTGATCCGGACCCGGTTGGCCGCCCGCTCAATCTCGATCCGGGAGATCCCGGCGCGCCCGAGCTTGCCCTTGATGTGCCGCCGGAGCGCCTGGTCCTCCTGGATCAGATCGGCGAAGTTCTTGTCGGCGTACCACTTGGACTCCCAGTCCTTGATGATCCCGAGCCTCAGACCGATCGGATGGATCTTCTGCCCCACGAGTTCGCCTCCCTCAGCCTTCCACCAGCACGCAGCTGGGGCGCGCGGTATCATGCTCCCCTATGCTATTCACGCTCTGCCACCACCACGGTGATGTGGCTGCTGCGCTTCTTGATCACGTCGGCACGCCCGCGCGCCCGCGCCTGCATGCGGCGGACGCTCGGGCCGCTGTCCACATACGCCTGAGACACATGGAGGGTATCCCGGGCGAGCTCGAGGTTGTGCTCCGCGTTGGCCGCGGCCGACATCAGGACCTTGGCGAGAGCCCGGGCCGCCCGGTTCGGCGTGAACCGGAGGACGGCCAGGGCCTCGTCGACGCCCTTCCCTTTGATCAGCTGCGTGACCGGCCGCACCTTTCGCGGCGAGATCCGAACGTAGCGGGCAACCGCCTTCGCCTCCATCACCACCCTCCCTCACGCGAACCCGCGGCTTACGACGCCGGCGGGGTGGCCGCCGGGGCCGCCGCCGGCACGCCGCCGGGGCCGGCGGGCCGGACGGACGTGGTCTTCTCGACGCGGGCGCCGTGGCTCTTGAACGTCCGCGTCGCCGCGAACTCGCCCAGTTTGTGGCCGACCATGTTCTCCGTCACGTACACGGGGACGTGCTTCCGCCCGTCGTAGACGGCGATCGTGTGCCCGACCATCTCGGGCACGATCGTCGAGCGCCGGGACCACGTCCGGATCACCCGCCGCTCGCGGGACTTGTTGAGCGCCTGGACTTTCGTCAGCAGGGGAGCGTCGACGAACGGGCCCTTCTTGACGGACCTGCCCATGCCTACTTCCTCCGCTTCACGATGAATTTGTCGCTGGGCTTCGGCTTCCGGGTCTTGTAGCCCAGCGTGGGCTTGCCCCACGGCGACACCGGCCCGGGCATCCCGATCGGGGACTTCCCCTCGCCGCCGCCGTGCGGATGGCTGCTTGGATCCATCGCGACCCCCCGGACGGCGGGGCGCCAGCCGAGCCAGCGCGACCGGCCGGCCTTGCCCACGCTGATCGCCTCGTGCTCGAGGTTGCCCACCTGGCCGATCGTCGCCCGGCAGTTGAGGTGGATCATCCGCACCTCGCCCGACGGCAGGCGGACCTGCGCGTAGTCGCCCTCCTTGGCCATCACCTGCGCGGCACCCCCGGCGCTGCGGACGAGCTGGCCGCCCCGGCCGCTGTGCAGCTCCAGGTTGTGGACGCTCGTCCCGACCGGGATCGCGCGCAGCGGCAGGGCGTTCCCGGGCTTGATCTCGGCCGTGGGCCCCGAAGTCACGACGTCCCCCACGCCGAGCCCGACCGGCGCCAGGATGTACCGCTTCTCCCCGTCCGCGTAGAATAGAAGCGCGATCCGAGCCGACCGGTTCGGGTCGTACTCGATCTCGGCGACCCGCGCGGTGACGCCGTCCTTGTCCCGCCTGAAGTCGATCAGCCGGTAGCGCCGCTTGTGGCCGCCCCCGCGGTGGCGGACGGTCACCCTGCCCTGGCCGTTGCGCCCCGCCCGCGAGCGGTGGGGCGCGATCAGCGACCGCTCGGGCTCGGTTCTTGTGATCTCGTCAAACGTGGAGACCGTCATGAACCGGCGCCCGGGAGTGACTGGCTTGAACTTTTTGATGCCCATGCCTCAGGCCTCCGTGGGTGCTGCGCTACTACGTCAGCTTCTCCAGGTCGATTTTGTCGCCGTCCCGCAGGGTCACGATCGCCTTCCGGTACCCGGCCTCGCGGTAGTGGTGCTGGCCGCGGCGGCGCGCCCGGCCCGGGATCCGGATGACGTTCACCTTGGTGACCGTCACGTCAAACAGGCGCTGCACGGCGTCCCGGATCACCGGCTTCGGGGACACACCGTCCACCTCAAACGTGTACTTCTTGATCCCCGTCCCGCGCATGCTCTTCTCGGTCACGATCGGGCGGTGGATCACGTCGCGCGGATCGACCGGCCCGGAGCCGGGGGTCATGAGGCCAGCACCTCCGTCAGCCGGTCGAGCGCCTCCCGGGTGAACACCAGCCGGTCCGACGCCAGCACGTCGTGGACGTTCAGGCTCGCGGCCGACGCCACGCGCACACGCGGCAGGTTGGCCGCCGACCGCGCCACCACTGCATGCGGGGCCGCCGTCACCAGAAGCACGGAGCCCTCGGCGCCGACCGCGCGCAGGAGCCTGGCCAGCACGCCGGTCTTCGGCTGCGCCGGGTCGAGCCGGTCCAGCACCGCGATCCGCCCGTCGGCGGCCTTCGCCGACAACGCCGACCGCATCGCCAGGCGCCGGACCTTCTTCGGCAGCGCGTACGCGTAGTCGCGCGGCTGCGGGCCGAACGCAATGCCGCCGCCGACGAACACCGGCGCGCCGCGGCTCCCGTGGCGCGCCCGGCCGGTGCCCTTCTGCCGGTACAGCTTCCGGGTGGTCCGGTCGACCATCCCCCGCGTCAGGGTCGCGTGCGTCCCGCGCCGGCGCCCCGCGAGCTGCCAGACCACGGCCTCGTGCAGGACCGCCGAGTGAGGGCGGAGGCCGAACACCGCGGGAGCGAGCTCAACTTCCCCGACGCGCGCGCCGTTCTGGTCGTACACCGCAGCCGCGCTCATGCCTTGGCCCCTCCCGCGCTGCGCACCAGGACGACGCTGCCCCGGGGGCCCGGGACGGCGCCGCGGATCAGCAGCACATTGCGCTCCGCGTCCACCGAGACGATGCGGAGCCCGCGGATCGTCGTCCGCTCCCCGCCCAGGCGTCCCGGCATCCGCTTGCCCTTGAACACTCGGGCGATGTTGCTCGACCCGATGCTCCCGACCGCGCGGTGCATCAGGCTGACGCCGTGGGAGTCGCGCTGGCCGCCGAAGTGGTGGCGCTTGATCGCGCCCGCGAACCCCTTCCCCTTGCTGAGGCCCACGACATCCACCCGATCGCCTCCGGCGAACACGTCCGCCGCAAGCCGCTGCCCCACCTCGAACGTCTCGCTCTTCTTGACCCGAACCTCGCGGATCACCCGCATCGGCTGGAGGCCGCGCTTGGCGAAGACGCCCTTGTACGGCTTCCGCGCGCGGGACTCCGGGAGCGCCCCGAAGCCGAGCTGAATGGCGGCGTAGCCCTCCCGCTCGGGCGCGCGGACGCCGACGACCACGCACGGCCCGGCCTCGACAACCGTGACCGGCACGATGTTGCCCGCGGCGTCGAAGACCTGGGTCATGCCGAGTTTCTTACCGAGAATGGCCGCCATCGTGCCTCACTCCCTGCACCCCCGAGGGGGTGCATCTAGAGCTTAATCTCAATGTCCACGCCCGCCGGCAGATCGAGATGCATGAGCGCATCCACGGTCTTCGGCGTCGGCTCGAGGATGTCGATCAGCCGCTTGTGGGTCCGGAGCTCGAAGTGCTCCATGGACTCCTTGTCGATATGCGGCGACCGGATGACGCAGTAGACGTTCCGATCCGTCGGGAGCGGGACCGGGCCCGAGATGCGGGCGCCCGTGCGCCTGACCGTGTCCACGATCTTTTCCGCGGACTGGTCGAGGACCTTATGGTCGTAGGCTTTGAGCTTGATCCGGATCTTCTGTGCCATCCCCGCTCCTCTACTGCCCTGTCTGCGATGATGGATCCGGCCGGCCCCGCGGGCCTGCCCTTCGCTTCCGGACGAGGGACGGATTCGAACGTGCGCTCAGGGCAGGCCCTCGCGTCCGTTCCTCCCCTCGTCGCCTCGTGCCGACTGCGCTCGCATCTCCCCTATTCAAGGATCTTGGCGACGACGCCGGCCCCCACCGTCCGGCCCCCCTCCCGCACCGCAAACCGCTGCCCTTCCTCCAGCGCCACCGGCGTGATCAGCGCCGCCTCCACCGTCACGTTGT
>JAPVSX010000319.1:0-2368 GCA_047519495.1 Armatimonadota bacterium | reverse complement strand
GGCTGATTCCGGGAGGGGTCATGCACTATTCGTACACCTGTGCCGAATTCCCCGGAATGGAGCCCCTGACCTGCGACTTGAGACCAAGCAGATCGCGCAGCTGATCTAGGATCTCCGACGGCGGACAGGACGACGGAAGTCGATCCCGAGCAGTGAGCGTGGAGGCGAGGGGGAGAGGCTGGGGGCCGGGAGCGACTCCACGATCTCTCCCCGAGTGCACCCAACTGGACAGTACTCGAAAAGATCGCCGCAGGTAGAGGGGCATATGGTTCATCTGAGCGGTCGTCACGCGAAGCTTCGGCGGGAGGGCTACCGGAAGACGGGAACCAGTGACGGGGACGTGTGAGTGAGCGCTCCGGAGTGTCGTGGGGTCGCTTCCGCCCTGTCGGGGGTCCAGGACGGAGGGTGATGGCCCTCGGGAAGAGGGTTACGCGGAGGAAGCCGAGGAGCCGGGGATGACGCGCTGGTAGGCGTCGCGGGGTGAAACCGAGGAGACTCCACGATCACTCTTCGATCCCTCCTGAGCGGGACAGGAACGGTGCTCGTGGTCGCCACGGGGCGAGCCACGGAGTTCGGCGTGGTGGCGCCAAGCTCGGGGGCCGGAAGGCCCGGACGCGGTACGAGAGCGGCCTCAGCGCGTTCGGCGTCCTGCTCGTGCGGGTGATGATCGTCCTCCTCGCAGCGATGTTCGTCGTCAACCTCGCCCTGCATCGGGCCGCCATCGACTCGCTCTTGTTCTCGCTCGCGCTCGCGGTCGGCATCACGCCGCAGCTCCTGCCGGCGATCGAGACGATCAGCCTGTCGACCGGTGCCCGGGAGATGGCCAGGGAGAAGGTCATCGTGAAGCGGCTCGACGCGATCGAGGACTTCGGCGCGATGACGGTGCTCTGCACCGACAAGACCGGCACGCTCACCACCGGATCGGCCCGGTTCGAGGATGCCGTGGACCTCGACGGCCGCTCGAGCGCCGAGGTCCGCGATCTGGCTCGGGGCCGGTCCGGGAGGGACCTCCGGCCCGACCGTCGGAGGCGTTGGCGTGACGGGTCCCCAGACTGGAGGAAGCCCAGCTTCTCCGGCTCGAGCCGCGCCGAACACGTAGAGGTCGCGGGGCGCGGACGGGGATCGGCCATCTACCCGGGGGGTTCCGGCCAGCGAGCGGCTCGAACGCCTGATGCCTATTGCTCCGCTGGAGGCAGGCGAAAGACGACATCTCGGAGCCGTTTCCCGCGCGGATCGTCCCACAGTCGGAAGCCGTGCCGGTCCGGCACATAAGCGAAGCCCACGCCGGTGTCAGGATCAGCGATGCTGGCTAGCGGCCGCACACTCGGCACGGGGGACGGGTGACTTGGTAGTAGCCAAGCGCGGCGACCCCCAGCCCAAGGCCCCATACGAGGTATGCGGGCACCGCGACCCAGAAGAACGCCAGGGGCAGCGACCCGGCACCGCGGTCCCAGGTTCCGGTCAGCGTCTCGGCGGCGAGCTTCACGGTGGCGACCCCGAAGTACGCCGTCATGCCGCCGGCGATCGCGAACGCCGGTCCGAGCAACAGCCAGCGAGGTACCCGCCGACGTGCCAGCAGCGGCGCCCACCGGGGAAGGACCCGACCCCACGAGTGGATCAGCGCCAGCGGCAGAACCGTGCCGGCCAGGAGGAAACCGATCTCGAACAGCAACAACGACCCGCCGCCCTGCAGCATGTAGAACCCAACTGCCGCCTGGGCACCGAGGCGGACCAGGCAGCCGGCGACCGCTGCGTAGGCCGCCCACCCGGCCCACGTCGGCGGCCGCTCCGGCCCCAGCCGGATGCGCGTCCGGCCGCAGAACAGGCAGTCACTGCGCCAGCGACGCCGATACGCTACCGCGGTCGCGCCCACCAGGATGGCCCCGGCGAGGGATGCCGCCCGGCTCACGAACGCGACCGGGTGGAACGACACCCCCAGGCCGGGAAATAGCGCACCGACCACGTCCAGCAGCAGCAGCGCGCTGGCCGCGAGCAGCGCAGCGCTCACCCCCCAGGCCGCGACCGCCAGTGGCCACCGCCAATGCGCCGTCCTGAGCGCGAGTGCGACCCCCGCCGCCGCGGCGCACAGGCCGACGGCGCGCCAGCCGGTGAAGCCGATCAGGTCGGTGCCCAGCGGCGAGGACGACTTGGCGTCGCCCATCGCCCACCAGATCCGCACCGCCCCGTAGGCGAGCGCCCATGCCACGGCCGCACCTGGCACCCATGCCATCCATCTGGGCGCCCCCGGCGGCGGCGGCCGTTGCGTTGCCTGGTCGGCATGCTCGAGGGCCGCCCGTTCGGCCGCCACATCTGTTCTCCTCGCCATCACCACCTCCGGAGGCGCGGGAGGCACGAGCGGAAGCTTCGT
>JAPVSX010000318.1:0-3169 GCA_047519495.1 Armatimonadota bacterium | reverse complement strand
TTGACCTGTCCAGCGACACGGCGACGCGACCCTCGCCGGGGATGCGCGCGTTCATCGCGCAGGCGCCCGTGGGCGACGAGCAAAAGCAGGAGGATCCCACGGTCAACGCCCTGCAGGAGCGGGTGGCCGCGCTCCTCGGCAAGGAGGCCGCGCTCTACCTCCCGTCGGCGACGATGGCGAACGAGATCGCCGTCAAGGTCCACACCCGGCCGGGCGACGAGGTGATCCTCGACCGGACCGCCCACATCGTGAACGCCGAGGCCGGCGGCCCGGCGCTGCTCTCGGGCGCGATGCTGTACGCCGTGCAGGGGACGCGCGGGGTGTTCACGCCCCAGCAGGTGGAAGAGGGGATCCGGCGGGACGACCCGCACTGCCCGCGGACGCGCCTGGTCTCGGTCGAGCAGACCAGTAACCTCGGGGGCGGCACCGTGTGGCCGCTCGACCAGCTGCGGGCGGTCGCCGACATGGCGCGCCGCCATAACCTGCGGACGCATATGGACGGCGCCCGCCTCATGAACGCGGTCGTCGCCTCAGGCGTCCCCGCCCACGAGCAGGCCCGCGGCTACGACTCCGTGACGTTCTGCCTGACGAAGGGGCTCGGCTGCCCGGTCGGAGCGCTCGTTGCGGGGGACCGCGAGTTCATGAAGGATGCGCGGCGCTACAAGCACTTGTTCGGCGGCGCGATGCGCCAGGCCGGGATCATCGCCGCCGCAGGGCTCTACGCCCTCGACCACAACGTGGACCGCCTCGCCCAGGATCACACCAACGCCAGGATCCTCGCGCGGGGGCTCGCCGAGATCCCGGGGATCCGGATCACCGTCGAGCACGTGGAGACCAACCTCGTGTTCTTCGACGTGTCGGGCACCGGCCTCAGCGCCCAGGAGGCCGCGGCGCGCCTCTGGACGCACGGCGTGCGCGTGGGGGCGATGGGCCGGAGCCTCATCCGGGCGGTGACCCACCTGGACGTCTCCCAGGCCGATGTGGAGCGCGCCGTCGCGATCGCCCAGGAGGTGTTGGGCAAGGCGCGGGCCGGAGCGGCGGGCGAGTAGGCCGGGACGCCGTCCGCACACCGGACGACACCTGCGGGAGGTCTCGGGACCTTTCACAGGTGTCGTTGACGTTCGGGAAGGGGTGCGGGGAGCCGGCCTAGGGGTTCCGGCCGTGCTTGGCCGCGAACTCCTCCTTGTTCATCTTGAAGTAGTCGGCGTTGATCTCCGTGAAGTTCTTCCACTGGTCCGGCACGTCCGCCTCGGCGAAGATCGCCGTCACCGGGCACACCGATTCACAGGCCCCGCAGTCGATGCACTCATCCGGATGGATGTAGAGCATGACCTCGCCCTGATCCTCGTCCGTCTTCGGGTGGATGCAGTCGACGGGACAGACCTCCACGCAGGATCGGTCCTTGACGTTGATGCAGGGCTCTGCGATGACGTAGGTCATCCCCATTGCCTCCTTATTGGATCTGAATCGGTGTCAATTATACCTTACGGAGAATACCTCCGGACAATACCCTACGGAACCGGCGATGTCCTTTCCGCCGCCATCGACGGCGTGCGGTCCCGCAGCTCTGCGCCGCTCGTTGCGAGGCGCGGGCACCTGGCGCCGCGGGCGCCCTCCCAGCAGATTCCCTGGGTCATGCACGTCGGCCCGGCGAACTTGAAGATCTCCGGCGCGACCCGCTGCAACTCCGCCCGCATCAGGTGCGCGAGCCATCGGATCTCCCACTGGGCGAGGTTGCACGTGCGGAGCTCGAGGAAGTGGAGGAGGGCGCGGGCGTTGGAGGAGACGATCAGCTTTGTCTCGAACGCGTTGTTGAAGAGGTAGCGCGCGTCCTCCTGGTGGACCCGCTCGTCCCGCAGCAGGAAGTAGGCCCGCACCCCCCCCTTGACCGGCTCCAGGAACGCCTCGAGCATGTGCGGGAGGCGGAGGATCGTGGGGGGGACGACGATCTCGACGAAGTCCTGCGTGGCGAAGTCCACGTACCGCTGGCTCTGCTGCTCGTACGACCAGCCGACGCGGTGGCGGACGAGCTGGTGGGAGCAGGAGCGGGAGATCCCGCGGATCCCGAACACAAACTGGTTGTGCTCGATGCAGCTCGTGTGCCCGGCTGAGACGACCTTGTTGACCATGCGCGCGGTCGTCTTCAGGGACAGCGGCTCGGGGAGGTCGAGGATGCTGCCCGCGGTGTAGCACTGGCGGGCGGCCATCGCCGCGAGCCGGTCGGCGTCGGAGACGTAGGCGAGGAGGGTGGCGACCGGCCGGACCGCGTAGATCGTGATCTCCCGCCCGTCGGGGAGCGGGACGGAGCCGACCGCCCTCCCGCGCATCGTGCCTGGGCCTGTGAGAGGATCGGCCATGGTCTCTCCTCCAGGGCGCGTGGGAGGGCGCCTATCCTGTCAGGTGACGCCCATCGCCCCTCTGAGATTACCTGCGGTCCGGAGATGTTCCTCCTGGCCTACGGCGTGAGCCGACACGCGCCTCGCCGCCCGCGTGTCCGGCATCGTGCGGCGTGCGCACGACAGGCGGCGCTCCCGTAGATGGGGGACTCGGACGGCGGCGTGTCGTAATGGTGCTCAGCAGGCAAGGAGGTCGCGGTGGCTGGTACATCTGATCCTCTGGCCCAGGCGTCACGCATCCTGGCCGATCCGGAAGCGCTCCGTACCCACATCCGGCGCATGCTCGCCGCGCAGCCCGTCCGGAAGCGGCCCCTTCCGTCCTCCTGGCGGCGCGCGGCGGTCCTCCTCCCGCTCGTGGCCGCCGACGGCGGGCCGGCGCTCCTCTTCACCAAGCGCACCGACGAGGTCGAGCGGCACAAGGGGCAGATCTCGTTCCCCGGCGGCGCCATCGAGGACGGCGAGAGCCCGCTCCACGCGGCGCTGCGGGAGACCTACGAGGAGATCGGCGTGCCTCCGGAGGACGTGGAGATCCTGGGCCGGCTCGACGACGAGGAGACGGCGGTCTCCGGCTTCCTCGTGAGCCCGTTCGTCGGGCTCATCCCGTATCCGATCCGTCTCCGGCCAAGCGCGCAGGAGGTACGCGCGGTGCTGCAGGTTCCGCTTCGAGTTCTGCTCGACCCCCGAAACGTCCGCACGGAGGTGTGGGATCACCAGGGCACGCCGCGGCTGATGTACTTCTACAGCGCGGGTGAGGAAGTGATCTGGGGGGCGAC
>JAPVSX010000317.1:0-4284 GCA_047519495.1 Armatimonadota bacterium | reverse complement strand
GCTGAGCGCGCCCGACGCGCGGATCAGATCGCGAAACCGGCCCCGTCCGTCCCACGCCTGCATCGCCGCCGTCTGGACGATCCGGTAGGCGTCCTCGCGGCTCAGCCCCTTATCGACGAGGGCCAGCAGGACCCGGTGCGAGAAGACGAGCCCCCCGGTCTTCTCCAAATTCTCCCGCATGCGCTCGGGATACACGCGGAGCCCCTCGATCACGCCGGTCAGCTTGCGGGCCATGTAGTCGACGAGCGCCGTCGCGTCCGGGACGATGACGCGCTCCACCGACGAGTGGGTGATGTCGCGCTCGCCCCACAGCGCGATGTCCTCGAGCGCCGCCGCGGCGTGGCCGCGCACGACCCGGGCGAGCCCGGCGACGCGCTCGGAGATGATCGGGTTGCGCTTGTGGGGCATCGCGGACGACCCGGTCTGCCCCTTCCCGAACGGCTCCTCCACCTCGCGCAGCTCGGTGCGCGCAAGCTGCCGGATCTCGGTCGCGATCTTCTCGAGCGTGCCGGCCAGGACCGCGAGGTGCGCCAGGTACTCGGCGTGACGGTCGCGCTGGAGCACCTGGGAGGAGGCGGGCGCGGGGGCGAGGCCCAGGTGCGCGCAGATGTACGCCTCGACCTCGGGCGGCGTGTGGGCAAAGGTGCCGACCTCGCCGGAGATCTTGCCCACGGCGATCACGTCGCGGGCCCGGCGGAGGCGCTCGAGCCCGCGGCCGACCTCCGCGTACCAGAGCGCGGCTTTGAGCCCGAACGTGATCGGCTCGGCGTGCACGCCGTGGGTGCGCCCGGCCATCACGGTGTGCTTGTGGGCGCGGGCGAGGGAGGCGAGCGCCCGCCGGAGGCGCTCCACGGAAGCGGTGATGAGGTCCGCCGCCCGCACCATCAGCACCGAGAGGGCGGTGTCCACGACGTCCGATGAGCCGAGCCCCTTATGCAAGTAGCGGGCGTCGTCGCCGACGGTCTCGCCGACGACCCGGAGGAACGCGACGACGTCGTGCCGGGTCTCCTTCTCCTCGATCTCGTCGATCCGCGCGACGCTCGTCACCCGCGCGCGCTCGCGGAGCCGGCGCGCCGCGTCCTGGGGGATCATCCCCGCCTGGGCCTGCGCCTCGGCGGCCAGGAGCTCGATCTCGAGCCAGGTCGCGAACTTCGTCTCCGGGCTCCACAGCGCGGCCATCTCGGGCGAGGTGTACCGGGGGATCATGCCCACCCCTCCTGGCAGAAGATGACGTCGGACCGCTCCGGGCCGACCCCGACCATCGCGACCGGCACGCCCACGATCTCCTCGATCCGCCGGAGGAACGTCCGCGCCTCCAGGGGGAGGTCGGTGAGGCGCCGGGCGCCGTGGGTCGGGCAGCGCCACCCCGGCAGGTCCTCGTAGACCGGCTCGACCCGGGCCATCGCCGCGGTGTGCGGGACCGTGTGCAGCGTGCGGTCGCCGAGGCGGTAGGCGACCCCGAGCCGGACCCGGTCGAACGTGTCGAAGATGTCGAGCTTCATGACAGCGAGGTGCGTGAACCCGGCCACCTCCGCCGCAAACCGGGCGGCGACGCCGTCGAACCATCCGCACCGCCTGGGCCGGCGCGTCGTCGCCCCAAACTCCTGCCCCAGTTCGCGGAGCCGGTCCCCGGCCGGATCGTGCAGCTCGGTCGGCATCGGCCCCGACCCGACCGCGGTCGTGTACGCCTTGGCCACCCCCAGGATCCGGGTGATCCGATACGGGGGGATCCCCGCCCCCGCGGACGCGCCGCCGGGCAGCGTCGTGGACGACGTCACGTACGGGTATAGCCCCCAGTCGAGGTCCCGCATCACGCCGAGCTGCCCCTCGAGCAGCACCATCCGGTCGGCCCGGAGGGCTTCCTGCACGAGCGGGTGGGTGTCGATGATGTAGGGGCGGAGGCGCTCCCACCACCGCGCGCACGCCGCGCGCAGGGACGTGGCGTCCACCGCTTCGTGCCGGTACACGCCTTCGAGCAGCGCGCTCTTCCGCCCGGCGATGAACCGCAACTGCTCGGCGAGGTGCGCCTCCTCCGCGAGGTCGCCGAGGCGGATCCCGATCCGCGCGACCTTGTCGCTGTACACCGGCCAGATCCCCTGCTTCGTCGTCCCGTGCGGGCTGCCGCCGCGGGCCGCCTCCTCGAGCTCGTCGGTGAGGATGTGGTGCGGGAAGATCAGGTGGGCCCGGTCGGAGAGCCAGAGCCGGCCCTGGGTGGGGACCCCCACCCGCTCGATCTCGGCGATCTCGGCCAGCAGGACGTCCGGGTTCACGACGACGCCCGGGCCGATCACGCACTGGGCGGCCGGGTGGAAGATCCCGGACGGGACCAGGTGCAGCCGGAACGTCCCCAGCTCGTTCTGGATCGTGTGCCCTGCGTTGTTGCCGCCGTTGTAGCGGATGACCATGTCCGCGTGGCGGGCGAGGGTGTCGATCACCTTGCCCTTCCCCTCGTCCCCCCACTGCGCGCCGACGACCGCGGTGACCGGCATCTCAGCGCCGCTCCTGACTGGGCCGAGGCGGCGCCATGCCGATCTCGCCCGAGGCGAGGCGCGCCGCCTTCTCCTCCACTTCGGCCGCCAGCCGCGACTTGTAGGCCCGGACGCGGTCGCGCAGCGCGGCGTCCCCGGCGGCCAGGATCTGCACGGCCAGCAGCGCCGCGTTCCGCGCGTTCCCGATGCCGACCGTCGCGACGGGCACGCCGCCGGGCATCTGCACCGTCGAGAGCAGCGCGTCGAGCCCGCCGAGCGGGGACCCCGCGAGCGGCACGCCGATGACCGGCAGCGCCGTCCGTCCCGCGAGCACGCCGGCCAGGTGGGCGGACGCCCCGGCGCCGGCGATCAGCACCTGGACGCCGCGCGCCTCCGCCTCGAGCGCGTACTTCTCGACGCGCGAGGGCGACCGGTGCGCCGAGGCGATCGTCATCTCGTAGGGAATGCCGAACTCGATGAGGATCCGCGCGGCCTCCTGCATCACCGGCAGGTCCGAGTCGCTGCCCATCAGGATTCCGACCCGGGGTGACGCGCCCGAGTGAGCCGTCATCGTGGACGCCTCCTCCGCGGTAGTGCCTGCACCGTTATAGTATCGCTAGCGCACTATCTCAAGATCACTCGCGTATCCGGCCTCGCCGGACCGCCCGGCGACAGCGCGCGCGCCGATATCGCGCCGGCACACCTTGCCCTCGAACCCGATCACGTCGGCGGCCCGGTACGCCCGCGCCCGGGCGTCCTCGACCGTGCCGCCGAGCCCGACCACGTTCAGGACGCGCCCGCCCGCGGTCACGACCTGCCCGTCCCGCACCGCAGTGCCGGCGTGAAAGACGAGCACGTCCTCGAGCGCCGCGGCTTCCTCAAGCCCCGCGATCGGCGTGCCGGTCCGCGGCGCCGCGGGGTATCCTTCCGCGCAGAGCACCACGCACACCGCCGCCCGCGGACGCCACCGGGGGGTCCACCGGTCCAGGCGCCCGGACAATGCCGCCTCGGCCGCCTCGCTCAGGCCCGACTCGAGAAGCGGCAGCAGCACCTGCGCCTCCGGGTCGCCCAACCGAACATTGAACTCGAGGACGCGCGGGCCGTCCGGCGTCAGCATGATGCCCGCGAACAGCACGCCGTGGTAGGGACGCCCCTCCTGCGCCATCGCCCACACGGCCGGCTCCAGCACCAGGTCGGTGATCCGGTCGAGGATCTCCGGCCGCGCGGAGGGCACCGGCGCGTACGCGCCCATGCCGCCGGTGTTGGGACCCGTGTCGCCCTCCCCCAGGCGCTTGTGATCCTGCGCCGGCAGGAGCGGAACCGCGGCCGTGCCGTCGCACAGCGCGAACACGCTGACCTCTTCGCCCTGGAGCGCGTCCTCGATCACGACGCGGGCGCCGGCCTCGCCGAAGCGGCGCTCCACCATGATCGCCTCGACCGCCTGGACGCCCTCCTCAACCGTGGCCGCGACCACGACCCCTTTGCCCGCGGCGAGGCCGTCAGCCTTGACGACCATCGGCCGGCCCTGGTACCGGAGGTAGGCGGCCGCCTCCTGGGGATCGTCGAACGCGCGGAAGGGCGCGGTCGGAATCTCGTACCGCCGGCAGAGGGTCTTCATGAAGACCTTGCTGGCCTCGAGCTGAGAAGCGGCCTGGGTCGGACCGAACACCCGGAGCCCCCGCCGCGCGAAGACGTCCACGACGCCGGCCGCAAGCGGCCCCTCGGGGCCCACGATGGTCAGGTCGACGGCGTGGCGCTCCGCGGCGTCGGCCAGGGCCGCGGCATCGAGTGAGGAACACGGCACGCACGTCGCGAT
>JAPVSX010000316.1:0-5282 GCA_047519495.1 Armatimonadota bacterium | reverse complement strand
GGGACTCCTCGCCCGGGGCGGCAGGGGACGTAGCGGATGTCCTCGTCCTGGAACCGTGCGGCGTTTCCGCGACCGCGCTTCAGGATGCGCGCCAACAGCCGCTTCCAGGCGCTCCCTTGGTCGGGCCTCGCTCACCGGAATCAGGAGGAGATGGAGGAGCGCCAGAAAGCCCTCAAGCGTGGGCGCGAGGTCCGCGTACCTTCGGCGAAACTCTGGAAGTTTGTGTCGGTTCCTCGGCCCGAATGCTCCGCCCCAGGCGAGGACCTTGCGTCCTTGTGCAAACGCGCCCGGATCGTAGATGCGGTACTGGCCCTCGTGGTAGAGGTGGTCGGGGCGGTCGGACTTGAACCGACGACCTTCTGCTCCCAAAGCAGACGCGCTACCAAGCTGCGCCACGCCCCGATCGGTTTGATGCTATCATGGGCCCCCGGCACCGTCAAACTGCGACCTGACGGGAACACGACCGCCAAGGAGTCGCGCGCCGGCGCAGGGAAAATCTTGCGGGTCCTGAAGTGCCGGGTTTCAATCCACTCCAGGGAGCGAACGTCGTGACACCACCCACGCCTTCGCCCGATGTCGGCCGCCTCGCCGACGAGTTCCTCACCGCGCTGTTCGAGACGCATCCGACGATGGCGGCCTCGCTCGGCCTCCATGCGTACGACGGGCGCGTCCCGGACTTCCGGGAGCCCGCACGGGCCGCCCGGATCAGCGCGCTCCGAGGCTTCGCCTCCCGGCTGGCGGCCGTACCGGACGCATCGCTCGATGACGACGACGCCCACGACCACACCCTTCTGCGCCTCGCGGTCGAGGAGGAGTTGTTCGAACTGGAGTCCCTCCGGGAGGTCGAGCGGAATCCCCTGGCGTTCTCCGGCGCCCTGGACGTGAGCGGCTACATCAAGCGCAACTACGCCCCCCTTGCCCAACGCGTCGCGTCGCTCGTGGAGCACATCCGGCAGGTCCCAGACGTGCTCGGCACCGCCCGAAGCGTCCTGCGGCCCCGCGTTCCCCGCCCCTTTGTCGAGACGGCCGTAGAGGTCTATGAGGGTACGATTTCGTTTCACGAGCATGACCTGGCCGACGCGGTGCGGCCGGTAGGATCCGGGCCGGACTGGACTGCCTTCGAGCGCGCCAACGCGGAGGCCTGTGCCGCCCTCCGGGCGTTCGTGCAGTACCTGAAGGACGACCTTCTGCCGCAGGCCACCGAGGAGTTCGCGGTCGGCGAAGACCGTTTCGGCACGATGCTGCGCGTGGGCGAGATGGTGGACCTCCCCCTGGACCGGCTGCTCGAGATCGGCCGGGAGGACATGGCGCGAAACGCGGCTCAGGTCCAACAGGCGGCCGCGCGGATGGCCTCCGGCGTCCCGATCGCCGAGGTGATCCGCCGCCAGTCGCAGCACCACCCCTCCGCCGGGCAGTTGATCCCCGACGCCGCGCGCGCGCTCGAGGAGCTCCGCGCGTTCGTGGAGGAGCACGGCCTGGTCTCGATCCCTTCTGAGGTCCGCTGCCGCGTAGAGGAGACACCCCCGTTCGCCCGGTGGGCGTTCGCCATGATGGACACCGCCGGCCCGTTCGAGACCGCCACCGAATCGTTCTACTACGTCACACCGCCCGACCCCGGCTGGACGCCCGAGCAGACCGAGGCGTGGCTCACCAAGTTCGACTACGCGACGCTGCGGGACGTGGGAATCCACGAGGTCTACCCTGGCCACTACGTCCACTTCCTGCACATGAAGCACGTTCCCCGCCGCGTCCGCCAGGTTCTCACCAGCTACTCGTTCGTGGAAGGGTGGGCCCACTACTGCGAGGAGATGATGCTGGACGCCGGGTACGGCCGGGACGACCCCGGGCTACTGATGGCGCAGCTCGCGGAGGCGCTCCTCCGGAACGTCCGGTTTGTCGTCTCGATCGAGATGCACACGCGAAGCATGCGCGTTGAAGACGCGGCGCGGATGTTTGTCGAGTGCGCGTACCTCGAGTCACTGCCCGCGGAGAAGGAAGCGGTGCGCGGGACGTTCGATCCCGGCTACCTCAACTACACGCTAGGGAAGCTCATGATCCGGAAGCTGCGCGACGACCTCCGGACGCGGGACGGGGAGCGGTTCACGTTGCGGGCGTTCCACGACAATCTGCTGGCCTTGGGGGCGCCGCCCGTGCCGCTGGCCCGCCGCCGGCTCCTGGGACGGGACTCAAGCGCGCTCTAGCAGCGCCGCGGCCGGCCGGACCTGGAGGTGGGGAACTGCGGAGGTCAGGACGGTGGGGTCTCACCGCTGCCTGAGGGCTGCGAAGGCCCCGCCGGACTCGGAGCCGGCGATGCGCCCCCGGCGGCCCGCTGCGCCTTGAGGGCTTCCGCCTTGGCCCTCGCAGCGGCGATCATCTCCTCGCGGCTCATCTGCGTCCCGGCCGCCCCCGAAGCCGGCGCGCCCCCAGGCGCTCCGGCCGGCGCGGCAGGCTTCGCAGCCGCCGCAGCCCGCCCTGCCCCGCTCGCCGCAGCCCCGGCCGCCGCCGTCGCTCCGGCGGGCTTCGGGGCGGGCTTCTCGCCCAGAAACTGCTGGCGGAGGTATTGCTCCACCGCCGTGAAGATCCGCTCGCGCTGGTCGGCCTTCCCGGCCATCGCATCCGCGACCCACGCCTTGTCCACCCGGTAGGACTCGAGCCGCTTCCCCTGCGCGAAGTGCACGAGGTAGTGCCCCATGGAGTCCTGGAGCACGAGAATCCGCACATCCAGCTTGAGGGCGATCGCGATCTGGCTCACAAGGTGCAGGACCCACGACTCTTTCTCATCCAGCGCGCGGGGCGTGATGGTCTCCGCGGGGGACCGGCCCGCCAGCGGATCGACCGGCCGCAGCCGGGCCTTCGCCCGGGCGGCCCACTGCTTCTGGATCTTCGCCAGCAATTCGTCCTTGACGTCTGCCATCGCGACGGCGACCGAGAAGATCCAGATCAAGAAGATCGCGAACGTCAGCGACCAGTAGGTCAGGAACTTGCTGGTCATTCCCGCCCTCCCGAAGCAGGATCATCCCGGCCGGACGTATCGGCCCACGCCGTAGGCCCGGCACGCGGCACCCCGGGCCTACGGCGTGAACCAGTACGCCCGCGCGCTGGCTCCGTGCCGCGCGGAACCTCAGCACTATTGGCGCCAGAGGACCGCCGCTCCTCCCGGGCCGGCCCGAGCAACTCCGCGAGGTACGGCTCGGCCGCCCGAAGCGCCCGCGCGCGGTGGCTGATCTGGTTCTTGACCGCGGGCGGCAGTTCGGCCATCGTCCGCCCGTCCTCCGTCACGACGAAGATCGGGTCGTAGCCGAAGCCGCCTCTCCCGCGGGGGCGCCGCGCCACGGCGCCCTCGCACGTCCCCTCAAACACCCGCACGTCGCCGCCGGGGAGCGCGATCGCGACCGCGGCCCGGTAGCGCGCCGTGCGCCGCGCGTCCGGAACGCCTTCGAGCAGCGCCAGCACGCGCGCGTTCCGATCCGCGTCCGAGGCGGCCTCGCCGAGGAAGCGGCGCGAGCGTACACCCGGCGCGCCGCCGAGGGCATCGATCTCGATCCCTGAGTCGTCGGCCAGCGCGATATACCCGGTCGCCGCGGCCGCGGCCCGGGCCTTGCGCGCGGCGTTGCCGGCGTAGGTCCCGGCGTCTTCCAGGAACTCGCCGATCTCCGGCCACTCCCGGAGCGTGTGCAGGTCGAGGTTCAGGTGGACGTAGATCGCCGCGATCTCGCGAACCTTGTCGGCGTTCCGCGTCGCGAGCACGACGGAGCGACCCCGCGGCGCGCCATCCCCGCCCATCACGTGGCCGTGAGGACGTCGGCCAGGGCCTGCCGCTGGCGGGCGATCAGGGTCACCACCCCCCGTTCCGCCAGCGTGAGCAGGGTCGACGCGTCCTGCTTCGTGAAGGGCCCCCCTTCTCCGGTCCCCTGGATCTCGACGAACTTGCCGGATTCCGTCATGACCACGTTCATGTCAACCCGGGCGCGGGAGTCCTCCTCAAAGGTGAGGTCGAGGACCGGCACACCGTCCACAATGCCCACGCTCGTCGCCGCCACAAACTCCCGCACGGGGAGCTTGGGGATCGCCCCGGTGCGCTTGAGCAGCATCAGCGCGTCCACGAGCGCCACGAACGCCCCCGTGATGGCCGCCGTCCGGGTCCCCCCGTCCGCCTGGAGCACGTCGCAGTCGATCCAGATCGAGCGCTCGCCCAGGCGTTCGAGGTCCACCGCAGCCCGCAGCGAGCGGCCGATCAGGCGCTGGATCTCGTGGACCCGTCCTCCGACCCGCCCCACGGCGGCGTCCCGCGGGCTCCGCTCCTGCGTCGCACGGGGCAGCATGCCGTACTCGGCCGTCACCCAGCCCTGCCCGGTCCCCCGCAGGAACGGCGGGACCTTCTCGTCCACGCTGGCCGTGCAGACGACACGCGTGTCGCCGAGCTCGATGAGGACCGAGCCCTCGGCGAACTTGCTGTAGCGGCGGGTCAGGACCAGCGCCCGAAGCTCGTCCGGGGCGCGGCCGTCGCGACGCGGCATGTACGGCTCCTTCCATGAGGACGCCCGCGGTCGGGCGGTCTCCGTCGCGCCTCACGCCGGAATGTCGCACTGAGGCGGTGTGGCGCGGTAAGCGGCGGGCACGCATAGCTTCGCGGCAGCCGCAGGCGGCTCCTCCGGACGTACTGGCCCACGGCCCCGGCCGTACGCCCGGCTGCCGGCGCGGCCTCAGGGCGCGGTCGCCTGGCGTTCCGCGGCCAGGAACTTTACGATCGCGCGGGCGATCGCCTCGGCGACGCGGCGCCGCACAACCAGATCCCGCAGCAGTTCCTCTTCCCTGGCATTCGTGATGAACGCCGTCTCGACGAGGACCGACGGCATCGGCGTGTTGACGATCACGTAGAAGTCCGCGGTCCGGATGCCCCGGTCAGGCTCCCCGAGTGCCTGGACGACCTCCGCCTGCACGATGGCCGCGAGCGCCTGACTCTCCGGTGTCTTATAGTACGTCTCCGTCCCGGCCGCTGCGGGGTCCTGGCCCGCGTTGGCGTGGATGCTCACGAACACGACCCCGCCGTTTCGCTGGGCCAGGTCGGGCCGGTCCTCAAGGGCCACCGTCGAGTCGTCGGACCGCGTGAGGACGGCGGGCACGCTCTGGCGCTCGAGCGCCTGCTTCACCATCTGCCCGATGCCCAGGGTAACGTCGGCCTCATGGAGGCCCGAGGGCCCGATCGCGCCGGAGTCCGCGCCGCCGTGGCCGGGATCGATGATCACGGCCGATCCTCGGGCCAGGCGCCGCCCCGAGTCGCC
>JAPVSX010000315.1:0-9571 GCA_047519495.1 Armatimonadota bacterium | reverse complement strand
GGGCAGGCGTTCTGTCCTTCGACCCCGCTCGTGTACGGAAACATTCTCATTCCCGCCGGCCGGTGCTATGTGCTCTCCGTTTTGCGCAACGGCGGGGGAACATTCCTCGCCTTCGTGCCGCCGGACGCAAAGATTCCACCAGGGCAACTCGTCCGCCTGAATACTCCCGCAGGCCCCAAGCTCAACGGCCGCGTATTCCTGGTGCCCATTCAGACCAATGTCGTTCTCGTGCCGGTGAATACGGTCACGTTGGTGGCGACGAGGATAGAAGACTACGGCCCTCAGCTGTCGATCGTCCTGGTGGGGACAGTGGCACCTAATCTGACGGTGATCTTTGGCGTGCAGTTGTAGGACGAGTCCGGGGGGATTCGCTGACGACTGAGCAACCGATGAAGCGCGGAGGGGGCCGGGACGACCGACCCCCTCTGCATGTGCGTGAAGGGGTCTGCAATAGCGTCGGCATGGGCATTTATTCTCCCTGGAGGTGGTGACGAATGCACAAGACCGTGACATTAACGGCCATTCTCGTTGTGGCGGCCGCGCTTCTCGTGCCGCCGGCCGGCGCCCAATTCGGTCCTCCGGCGATTCAGATCGTATCGCCGAGGAGCGGCGCGACGGTGTCCGGCAGCCTGATGGTGATCGAAGTGAGGGTGCAGAACTTCATTCTCAACCCGGCCGCAATTGGCAAGGCGGCCAAGCTCGGGCAGGGGCACTGGGCCGTCTATGTTGACGGGAAGCCGGCCGGTCTCTCAGCCGACGATGTCGTATCCATTCCGAACGATACGTACCCCGCGCTGGACCCCGGGAAGCACACGATCAAGGTGGCGTTGCAAAACAACGACCGGACCCCGGTAACCGGCGCGCAAAGCTCCGAGATCACGGTGACAATCGGAACCAAGAGCGCCATGAAGTACGCGCCGGCCTCCGGGCAACCCGGAATCAAGATCCTCGTCCCCCACAACCGGGCGACGGTGAGCCCGTACGTGATCGTCTGGGTCAAGATCAGGGGGCTCAAGGCGAATCCGATGGCAGTCGGAACACCGGCGAAGGCGGGCGAGGGTCACTGGCACCTCTATGTCGATGGCAAGATGGCCGGCGTCTCCACATCGAGCGTCGCGGACGTTCAGATGACGCTTGGCAAGCACACTCTGAGCGCGAGCCTCCATAATAACGATTACACTCCCCTTCAGGGTGCGGCGAGCGATCAGGTCACCGTGACGGTGAAATGACGTCATGGAGCTTTCGCAGTCGAATAGCGGCGAGGGTACGCACGGCTCAGCGGGCCTGAGGTGTTCGGTTCGCAGGGTGCGTGCCGCCGCCCATCATCGCGGCGATCATCTGGAAGCAGACAGGAGGGGCGCAAGATCCGTCCCGCGTCCCTCCTGTGGCTGTTGACCTCGAACGCACCCACAAGCCGAGACGCGCCGCGCGAAGAACTGGCGCTCAACCCGGGGGCAGCGCACCCTGTCTACCAGCTCACGTCGTCCGCGCCGGGCACGAGCACGCGCGCGTACCGGCTGCGGTCCGCGCCGAGCGGCACCGTCGCGTCGATCCCGACCTTCGACGTGTGCCGGTAGATCGGCGCCGAGGGATCGAGCGGCGCGCCGACCATCGCCGGGAAGATCATCACGTCCCGGTCCGGCTGGACGCGCGTGTACAGCGCCCACAGCACCTCGTCCCAGTTGCGCACGTCGATGTCGTCGTCCACGACGATCACCCACTTGGCCTGCGGCGCGCCCGCGGTCGGCCCGAGCACGCTCAGGATGACGTTCCGCGCTTCGCCCTCGAGCCGCTTCTTGATCGAGACGATGATGACGTAGTACGGGCCGATCGCGTGGACGTCCCGCACCTCGGGGCAGGCCTGCTTCGCAAGCCGCTTCGCCGCCTCCGCGACGGACGGCCACGCCATCACGTGGTTCTCGGTCGTCGGCATGCCGGTGAGGGCGGTCTGGTAGATCGGGTTCCGGCGCGTCGTCACGGCCGTCACCTCGAACACGTGGCGGTTGTCGCGCAGGCCGTAGGTCCCGCCCACCTCGCCGAACGGCCCCTCCGGCTCGCGGACGCCGGGCAGGATCCGCCCCTCGATGACCATCTCGGCGCGCGCCGGGACCTCGAGGTCGCAGGTCTCGGCCTTGACCAGCTCGACGGGCGCACCGGCCAGCGCCCCGGCGACGCCCAGCTTCGCCTCGTCGTGGGGGATCTTCGCCTGCGAGCCGAGGTCCACGTAGGGCCCGGCGCCGATCACGATCGCCGCGGGGAGCGCTTCGCCCCGGTCCTCGGCCTTGGCCTGTGCCCGGCCAATGCGCCGCTCGGCCGGCAGGCTGATCCCGAACCGCCGGGGCCCCCGGAGCAGCATGCGCTGGATGCTGAGCCCGAGCACGCCGGTCTCGGGATCGCGCGCGAACGCGACCCCCGCGGTGATGTATCGCCCCGCATCGTGCTCGGAGTGCGTGACGAGCGGGAACTGCGTGCAGTCCACCTGGTCGCCCCGGAGGACGACCTCCTTGACCGGGCCATCTCCCACGGCGACCGGGGGGAGCGGGTTGCGGACCGCCTCGCCGTACACGTCGATGACGGAGCGCATGTCCGTGCCGAGCGCCAGCTCGAGGCGCCGGTACGTGCCGTACACGCCCGCGGCCACCGTCCAGCCGGGATGCCCCCGCACCCGGTTGAACAGGAACGCGGGGCCGTTCGTATCCGACGCGCGCCGGACGTACGCGGCGATCTCGAATTCGGGGTTGACCTCTCGGGAGATGCGCCGCAGCTCGCCCTCCTCCTCGAGCCCCTGGAGGAAGTGCCGGAAGTCGGTCCAGGCCATACGGTCCCTCCTCAGTCGGCGATCTCCGGCAGCCGGTCGCGCCAGCGGGCCACGACCTCCTGCTGCAGCGCGGGGCCGGCCTCGCAGATCTCCGGAAACTCCCGGCCCCACGGCCGGCAGGCGTTGATCACCAGGCGTGCATTCAAATTTCGCCGCTCGGGCGGGTAGCTCATCGGGTCCAGCGGCGTGCTCCACGCGCCGGTGAGGACGTCCACATCCTCCCGCGGATCCACGCGGCTGCACATCGCCCAGATGACCGCGTCCGTGTCGGTCGGGTCGATGTCGTCGTCCACGACGACCGTCCACCGGTTGGCGTAGGCGCCGGCATGGCACTGGGCGGCGACGAGCCCGGTCTGCTTCGCGTGCCCGGCGTACATCTGCTTGAGGGCGACAATCGTGAACATCCGCGATCCCCCGGCCTCGTGGCACCAGACCATCGAGACCCCCGGGATCCCCGCGCCCTCCAGCTCGCTCCAGATGGCGGCCGAGCGGAGGAACCCCCGGTAGTAGGTGTCGTCGTTGGGCGGCCGGCCCGGCAGGTTCCCCATGATGATCGGATCGCGCCGGCGGCGCACGGCCGTGACGCGGATCACCGGCGCGGGCCGGGTGCCTCCGGCGTAGTAGCCCAGCCACTCTCCGAAGGGGCCTTCGTCCAGCAGCTCGCCCGGGTGCAGCTCGCCCTCGATCACCGCCTCGCTGTGGGCAGGGATCGGCAGGCCGGTGAACTCGCTCCGGATCACGTCGAGTGGCTCCCCCCGCAGCCCGCCGGCCACCTCGAGCTCGCTCATGCCGTGGGGGACCTCCAGCCCGGCGACGAGGAAGGCGACCGGATCGTGGCCGAGCGAGACCGCGATCGGGCAGGGCCGGCCGCCCGCCCAGTACTTCTCCATGATCAGGCGCCCATGCTTGCCGGGCGAGATGTACAACCCGGCCCGGCGCTCGTCGTGCAGCTGCACGCGGTAGACGCCCGCGTTCACCCACGCGCTGTCCGGATCGCGCTGGAGCACGAGGCATCCCGTGCCCAGGTACCGGCCGCCGTCCTTCTCGTGCCAGCGGGGCGCCGGGAACCGGAGGAGGTTGACGTCCTTCCCGGTCTCGACGATCTCGTTCACCGGACCGCCGGCCACTTCGCGGCAGGGGAGCGTCGGGTACTCCCGGGCGTACCTCCGCCACGCGGTCACGATCGCGCGGGCGTCCGACTGTGGCGGCAGGCCAAGGGTCAGCGCGATCCGCGACATGCTCGTGAGGGTGTTGGCCAGGACGCGCCACCCGGCCGGGTAGTCGCCGATCCGGTCGAACAGGAGGGCCGGCAGACCCATCCGCCGCTGATAGCGGTCGACGATCGCCCCGAGCTCGCGGTCCCAGTGCGCGCCGCTGACCTCCCGCAGCCCGCCGATCGCGCGCACCGCCGCAATCCACTCCCGGAGATCTCGAAACTCCATCACCGCGCCTCTTTGGGCGCCCGGTCCCGCCTCCCGCGGCCGGACCCGGCGGCGCCGGGCGCGGCCACGACCCCTTCGCACTCCCGGAGCGCCCGCAGCGCCCGCCAGACGCGCTCCGGGGTCAGCGGCAGCTCGGTGACGTGCACGCCGGTCGCCTGCGCGACCGCGGCCGCAACCGCGGGAGCCACGGGGCTGATCGCCCCCTCGCCGATGCCCTTCGCGCCGTACGGGCCCGGGCCGTTCCGGTCCTCGATGAGTACGCTCTCGAACGCCGCAGGCAGGTCGCCGAACACGGGCACGCGGTACTCGATCAGCGACCCGTTGACCAGCTGCCCCGCGTCGAACTCCATCGCTTCCCACAGCGTGTGCCCCAGGCCCTGGACCGCCGCTCCCTCGTCCTGTCCCTCGGCGAGGGCAGGGTTGATCGCGCGGCCGACGTCGGTGACGCTGACGTACCGGCGGACGGTCACCACGCCTGTCTCTCGATCCACGGCCACCTCCGCCGCGCCCCACCCGACCTCCCAGAACACCGGCAGCTCTCGCAGCCGGCCGTCCTCGAACGCGGGCCGGATGTAGCCCCGGCCGACGAGCTCCCCGCCGGGCATCTCAAAAAAATCGTGGACGAGCTCGCCGTAGGGACGGCGGCGCCCGGACGGACCGGCGACCGCGCCGTCCACGACCGAGAGCGCGGACGCCCCGACGCCCTGCTGCCGCGCGGCGATCTCGAGGAGCTGTGCCCGCAGGTCCCGGCAGGCGGCCTGCACCGCCAGACCCATCACGGTGGTCGAGCGGCTCGCGCCCGTCGAGCGGTCGTAGGGCGTCGCCGCCGTGTCCGACGCGACCACGCCGACGCGCGCGAGCGGCAGGCTCAACTCCTCGGCGGCGATCTGCGCGAGCACGGTGCGCGCGCCCTGGCCCAGCTCCGTGGAACTCTCGCAGATCGTCACGGTGCCGTCGTGGTGGAGGCGGGCGAGCGCCACGGCGGTGGGGGTCGCGCCGGCGTCGGTCGGGGCGACGGCGAGGCCGCGGCCGGTGCCGGGCCTGGCGGGCCGTCCCCATCCGATCGCCGCGGCGGCACGGCGCAGCCCCTGCCCGAGGTCGGTGTCGAGCGGGCGCATGTTCTCGCGCACGCGCTCGCCCCGCCGCAGGAGGTTCCGGAGCCGGACCTCGAGGGGATCCAGCCCGAGGCGGGACGCGATCCTCGCGATCTGCGACTCGGTCGCCCACGCCGCCTGCGGCCCGCCGATCGAGCGGAACGAGCCGGCGGGCGTCGTGTTCGTGTAGACCGCGGAGACCTCGACGCGAACGTGCGGACACCGGTAGCCGCCGAGGATGCGGGTCGCGATCTTGTTGGCGACGCGCGGCCCGTTGTCGGCGTACGCGCCGGTGTCGAGGTGGATCACGCAGTCGCGCGCCAGGAGCGTGCCGTCGCGGCGCACGCCGGTCCGCAGGCGGATCCGCGCGCTGTGCCGGCGGTTGGTCAGCATCGCCTCCTCGACCGAGCACGCGACGCGCACGGGCCGGCCGGCCTTGCGGGCGAGCGCGACGACCAGGGGCTCGATCTTCGTGTACGACTTCGAGCCGTACCCGCCACCGACGTAGGGGACGACGACCCGGACGCGCTCCAGGCGCTCGCGAAAGATCTGGGCCAGCTCCGCGCGCACCAGGAACGGATGCTGGGCGGACGCCCAGGCGGTGATGCCGTCCCGGTCCGCGGACGCGATCACCGTGTACGGCTCCATCGCGTAGTGGTAGACCATCGGGAACGCAAACGTATCCTCGAACACCGCGTCCGCCTCGGCCAGGCCGCGGTCGACGTCGCCCCACGCGTACCGCTCGCCGTAGCAGACGTTCGACGGGGAGGCTCCGCCTGCCGGGCCCGGCGAGCCCAACGGCTGCGCGCTCCGCGCGGCGGCCGCCGGCGCGCCCTGCGGTCCAGTGCCAAGAGGGTGCGCGGCCGCCTGTGCGCCCTTGGGGTCGTCGTCGCGGTACTGACCGAACGCCCGCGGCGTCTCATGGAGGAGCGGCGCGCCGGGCGCGAGGGCGGCGTCCACGTCCAGCACCGGGGGCAGCTCCTCGTACTCGACCCGAATGCGGGATGCGGCCTCGGCGGCGGTCCGCTCGTCGATCGCGGCGGCCGCGGCCACGGGCTCCCCGATGTACCGGACCTTGTCGATCGCGATCACCGGGCGGTCCTTGACCGCGTGGCCGTAGTAGGGGGTGATCCCGCCGAGGTCGGCTCCGGTGAGGACGGCGATGACCCCCGGGATGCGCTCGGCCTCGGCCGTGTGGACCGCGCGCAGCCGGGCGTGGGGTACCGTGGACCGCACGATCACGCCGTGGATCATGCCCGGAACGTACAGGTCGCCGGTGTAGAGCGCCCGCCCCGTGACCTTCGCCGGCCCGTCGAGCCGGGGGACGGACCGGCCGATCACGCTCTCGCTCATCGCCGGACGCCGGCCCGCGTCGCCCGCAGCGCGCGCCAGACCCGCTCGGGCGTCAACGGCAGGTCCCGCAGCCACACGCCGGCCGCGGCATGGACTGCCGCGGCGATCGCGGGGGCGGTCGGCACGAGGCCCGCCTCGCCGACGCCCTTCGCCTGGTAGGGCCCCGGGCCGTCCGCGTTCTCCACCAGAATCGAGCGGAACTCGCCGGGGAGGTCGTCCATCACGGGCACGCGGTAGTCGATCAGGCCGGCGGTGAGGAGCTGCCCGTGGTCGAACACCAGCTCCTCCCTGAGGGTGTGGCCGATCCCCTGCATCGCCGCGCCCTCGTCCTGCCCTTCGCACAGCACCGGGTGGATCGCGCGGCCGACATCGGCGAGCGAGATGTACCGGAGGAGACGCACCTCGCCCGTCTCCTCGTCGACGGCGACCTCACAGCCGGCCATCCCGATCTCCCAGAACGTCGTGGCGCCGCCGAGCGGACCGGTGAACACGCCCGGCCGGAATTCCCCGGTGCCCATGAGCTCCCCCCCGGGCATGCCGAAGTGGCCTGCGAGCAGCTCGGCGTACGTGAGCCGGCGCGGCCCGGCGGAGGCCGCGCCGCCGCCGAGGTGAATGACGTCCTGGGGCGCCTCGAACGCATTCATCGCGATCTCGACGAGCTGCCGGCGGACGTCCAGCGCGGCCTGCAGCACCGCGTAGCCCATGAGCGTCGTCGAGCGGCTTGCGCTCGTGCCCTGGTCGTAGGGCGTGCCGTCGGTGTCGGGGGCCGGCACGTGCACGCGCTCGACGGGCAGGCCGAGCGCCTCGGCGGCGATCTGCGCCATCACCGTGCGCGCGCCCTGGCCGATCTCGACGCTGCCGGCGCCGACGGTCGCGGTGCCGTCCGCGTGCAGCCGCACGAGCGACGTGGAGATGGTGTGGGTGCCGCCGCCGTCCTTGAGGCCGACCGCGATCCCGCGGCCGCGGCCCCTGGGAGCCGCCCCACCCCAGCCGATCGCCCGCACGACCCGGCCGAGCCCGTCGTGCAGGTCGCCGTCCAGGGGCGTGTCCCCGGTGTTGTACAGCTCGCCGCGGCGGAGCAGGTTCTTGCGGCGGAGCTCCACCGGATCCATGCCGAGGGCCCCGGCGAGGCGGTTCATGTGGGACTCGCCGGCCCACGCGGCCTGCGGCGCGCCGTACCCGCGGAACGCGCCGGCCGGCACCTTGTTGGTGTACACGCAGTGCGCGTCGATCTCGACGTGCTCCATGCGGTAGGGGCCGATCGAGCGGTACCCCGCCTTCTGGGTGACCCGGGGCCCGACGTCGGCGTAGGCGCCGGTGTCGAGCCACATCTCGACGCGGCGTCCGACGAGCGTGCCGTCGCGCCGGGCGGCCGTCTTGATGCGGATGCGCGCCGCGTGCCGGGTCAGCGTCTGGAACGCTTCCGGGATCGACAACGCCACGCGCACCGGCCGGCCCGCCTTCCGCGAGAGCGCGACGGCCAGGGGCTCGAGTTTGGTGTAACACTTCTGCCCGAACCCGCCGCCGATCAGCGGCACGTGGACCCGCACCCGGTGCTGGGGCAGGCCGAACATCTCCGCGAGCTCCTTGCGTACCGGGAACGGGTGCTGCGTCCCCGTCCAGACCTCGATGCCGTCCGCGTCCCACACGGCTACCGAGACGAACGATTCGAGCGAGTAGTGCTGGACGGCGGGAAACGTGTACTCGTCCTCGAGCACGAGATCCGCGGACGCGAGGCCGGCCTCACCCTGGCCGCGCGTGAGGTGGTAGGTGTGGCAGATGTTCGTGCCCGGGACGGGACGGAGGCGCGACAGGTCGCGGTAGTGGCCGCTGGGACGGAGGCGGTCGTGCAGCAGCGGGGCGCCCGGGGCCAGGGCGTCGTCGAGCGTGGCGACCAGGGGCAGGTCCTCGTACTCGACCGCGATCAGGTCGAGCGCCTCCTCAGCTGTCACCGCGTCCTCCGCGGCGACCGCGGCGACCGGCTCGCCCAGGTAGCGGACGCGCCCCAGCGCGACGAGCGGCTGGTCCTTGAACGCCGGCCCGTAGCAGGGATCGATGTCCCGGACGTCCTCGCCGGTCACGACCGCAGCCACCCCGGGCAGCGCGGCCGCGCGGGAGACGTCGAGCCGGGTGATCCGCGCGTGAGGGGCGGTGCTGCGGAGGATGCGCGCGTGCAGCATCCCCGGGATCGCGAAGTCCGACGCGTAGACGGCGCGGCCCGTCACCTTCTCGACCGCGTCGACGCGGACGACCGGCCGGCCGACGCAGGCCAGCGCCGCCGGGTCCATCACGGGCGCACCTTCCGGAGCGCCCGCCACACCCGCTCGGGCGTCATCGGCAGCTCATGCGGGTGCGCGCCCGTCGCCTCCCAGATCGCCGATGCAATCGCGGGCGAGGTCGGAATCAGGCCGCCTTCGCCGATCCCCTTGGCGCCGAACGGCCCCGACCCGTCCTCGTTCTCGATGAGGACCGACCGGAACGAGTCCGGCAGGTCGCCGAACGCCGGGACGCGGTAGTCGACCAGCCCGCCGTTGAGGAGCTGTCCATCCTCGTACCGCATCTCCTCAAAGAACGTGTGGCCCAACCCCATCATCGCGGCGCCCTCGTCCTGTCCCTCGCACTGCTGCGGGTTGATCGCCCGGCCGACGTCGGCGACCGAGACGTAGTCCAGCACGCGCACGCGGCCGGTCTCGCGGTCCACCCGCAGCCGGACCGCCGCGGACGCCGCCTCCCAGAACGGCACGATCCCGCCCAGGAGCCCGCCCCGCTCGCCGCGGACCGTGCCGCGGCCGATCAGCTCCCCGCCGGGCAGCCCGAAGTGCCGGGCGATGATCTCGGCGAAGCCGAGCCGGCCGCCGGCGGCC
>JAPVSX010000314.1:0-2201 GCA_047519495.1 Armatimonadota bacterium | reverse complement strand
TTTTCGCTGCGGTTCCACCTTCAGCCCGAGCCCAGCGTGGCTATCGAGGCACGTCCTGGCTCACGCGCGTGTTGGCTCACGCCGCAGGCAGCAAGTCCTCGATCCGCCTGACCGTCCGGTCGAACCCCTCGAGCGTCCGCGCGATGTCCTGCTCGCTGTGGGCGACGCTGAGGAACCCGCCGAGGGCGAAGACGTGGGATCCCTCGAGCAGCATCGCGAGCGCGAGCGCGCCGAAGAGGGGCAGGCCGCGCTGCTGCTTGAGGCTTTCCGCGGACAGCGCGCCCAGCGACTTCGGCTCGCCCGGCTCGAGGTGGGGATCGAACGCCAGGTGGAACGTCGAAGACTCTCCATACACGACGCCGCGGATCCCGCGGCGCCGGAGGATCTCGTTCATCCCCCCGCGCAGGTCGGCCGCCAGCCGGTCGCACCGCGACTGGAGCGCTGGATCCCGCACGAGGTCGAGGCAGGCGATGCCCGCCGCGGCCGAGACCGGGTTGGCGTTGAAGGTGCCCGGATGCTGGATCTTGCGGCGTGACCCCCCGGGCAGTCCGATCGGCTCGAGAAGATCCCGGCGCCCCGCGACGGCACCGCCCGGGAGGCCGCCGGCCGCGATCTTGGCGAGGGTCACGAGATCGCCGCGCACGCCGTACTTCTGCGACGCGCCTCCGGGGGCCCACCGGAACCCCGTGATGACCTCGTCCAGGATCAGGATCATCCCGCGGGCGGCGGTCAGCGCGCGCAGCCCGCCAAGGAAGCCTTCGGGCAGGGGCAGCGTCCCCCACGAGGCCCCGCTCGGCTCGAGGATCACGGTCCCGATCTCCGGATCGGCGCGCAAGGCCGCCTCGACCGCGCCGAGATCCGCCGGCAGCACGACCGTCTCCCGGGCGACCGCCGGGGACACCCCGACGGGCACCTGGTCCCAGGGCCAGGCCTGCCCCGGCATCACAGCGTCGTGCCAGCCGTGGAAGTGCCCCTGGAACTTCAGGACCTTGGGCCGGCCCGTCGCCGCGCGCGCGAGGCGCAGCGCAAGGAGCGTCGCCTCGGTGCCGGAGTTCGTGAACCGCACCATCTCGGCGCCCGGGACGAGCGATTCGATGCGCGCCGCCCACTCCACTTCCAGCAGGTGGTTTGCGCCGGGGTGGGTCATGAGCCCAACCTGGCGTGCGACCGCGTCCACGACCGCCGGATGGCAATGTCCCAGGATCAGCGCGCCGTGGCCCACCGCGTAGTCCACGTACTCGTGGCCGTCGAGGTCCCACTTGTGCGCGCCCTGCGCCCGCGCGATGTAGGGGAGGAACGGCGTGAGCGCGCGGACGTCGTGGGTGAGGCCGCCCGGAAGAGCCTGGGTCGCGCGCTCGAACGCAGCGCGCGAGCGGGGGTTGGCCCGGGTGTACTCCTCGACGAGTGCGGCGTGTGTGACCTGTGTCTCCGGCACGGTGGCGGCCCCCCTGGGAAAACGTCCTGCGCGTTGAAGGAGTATTTGTCCCTGCGGCCGGGGAATTCCTGTGCTGTGCGTTGGGCGAGGCGGAAGGGAGGCTCCCGATCGTGAAGGCCCTGCTGCTTCGGGACCCCGCGCCGCTCGCCGCCCGGCCTGCGCCGCTCGAGCCGGCCGACGTACCGACGCCCGCGCCCGGCGAGGGGCAGGTCCGGATCCGCGTGCGGGCGTGCGGCATCTGCCGCACCGATCTACACATCGTGGAAGGTGAGCTTCGCCCCCCGTCGCTGCCGCTCATTCCCGGACACCAGGTCGTCGGGGTCGTGGACGGGGTCGGGCCGCGGGTGACCCGGTTGCGGGAAGGCGACCGGGTCGGCGTCGCGTGGCTGTACGAGGCCGACGGGACGTGCGCGCGGTGCCGGGAAGGGCGGGAGAACCTGTGCGAGCGCGCGCGCTTCACCGGCTACGACGTCCCGGGCGGGTATGCGGAGGCGCTCGTCGCGCCCGCGGAGTTCGTCTACCGGCTCCCGTCCCGCTACTCCGACCTGGAGGCGGCGCCGCTCTTGTGCGCCGGCATCATCGGCTACCGGTCGCTGCGTCTGGCCGACGTCCGTCCGGGCGAGCGGGTCGGGCTGTTCGGGTTCGGCGCCTCGGCGCACCTGGCGATCCAGGTGGCCCGGCACTGGGGGTGTGAGGTGTTCGTCTACACCCGCGGCACGGCGCACCGGGCCCTGGCCCGGGCCCTCGGGGCCGCGTGGGCGGGAGG
>JAPVSX010000313.1:0-2188 GCA_047519495.1 Armatimonadota bacterium | reverse complement strand
TAGGCGCAGCGGGCGCGAGCGCGCTGCCGGTCACGATGGCGTACTCGGAGGTCTACGGGGGCAACATCGCCATGTGGACCACGCACGAGGCCGGACTCTTCAGGAAGCACGGGCTTGACGTGGACCTCAGGCTGATTTCAAGCACCAACGCGATCAATGCCCTTCTGGCGGGCGAAGTGCAGTTTGCCACCGGAGGCGGCGTCGCGGTGCTCAGCGCCGACGCAGAGGACCCCGGCCGTCCGCTTGTTGCGATTGCGGGCCAGGTCAACACGATGGCGTACGAGTTGATGGTGGTGAAAGGGATCGACACGCCTACAGACTTGAAAGGGAAGGTCATTGGGGTGAGCCGGTTTGGGTCCTCCTCGGATACGGCCACCCGGTACGTGCTGAAGCAACTCGGCCTCGACCCATCCAGGGATGTCACGATCATCCAGAGCGGCTCGTTCACGAACCGCGTAGCTGCGCTGCAAAGCGGGCAGATCAACGCCATCGTCGTCAATCCACCCGAGGACATTCTCTTGGAGAAGCTCGGCGTCGGCATTCACGTGCTCTACGATCTCGCGAAGGACCGTGTCCCGGACCCGAACAACGAGATCGTCACGACGCGCACCTTCATCGCCAAGCACCCTGAGGCTGTCCGGGCGTTTGCCGCGGCGCTTGTGAAGGGTGTGAAGTACGCTAAGGGACACAGAGCCTTCACGGAGGAGGTGTTCGCCAAATACCTGAAGCGCTCAGATAAAGACCTCCTGCACGCTGTTTATACGTATTGGGTCGGAAGCGTGCTGCCCGACCCTCCCGTGCCCACACTCGCGGGATTCCAGCATGTCCAGGGCGAGCTCGCGGCCCGGCTGCCGAAGGCAAAGCTCATGAACCTGGCCGATGTGGTTGACGCGGGCTATGTGCAGCAGGCCGCCGGACATCGGTAGGGGAAGCGTTACCGGCGCGCCTCGCACGCGACCGGTCGGCGGGAGCTCGTCGCGCAGTTCGCGCGCCGCGAGCACATCCGTCTCCATCGTAGCCCGCAGATCCCGTCACAAGGAACGGCCTCCGTGGCGCCGAAAGCGCCACCAGCCGTTCCGAGGAGCCGGACGATGAGACGCCACCTCACCGCCGTCGCAATGCTCGCTCTCCTGCTCGGGACCGGCGCCGCCTCCGCGGTGCCGCGGGTGCAGCTCGAGTTCTGGACGATTTCCCTCCAGCCGTTGTCCACGGCCTACGTTCAGGGCGTGATCGGCCGGTACGAGCACGCGCATCCCGGCGTGCACGTCCGGTGGATCGACGTCCAGTTGCAGGCCCTCGACCAGAAACTCCTGGCCGCGATCGCAGGGGGCGTCGCCCCCGACGTCGTCAACCTGAACACCGAGACCACGATCCGGATGGCCCAGGCCCACGCGCTCGTGGACATGGACGCCGCCGTCCCGGCGGCCGCGCGGGCCCGCTACTTCCCCAATATCTGGGCGTCGTTGCGCGTCCAGGGGCGCGCCTACGGGATTCCCTGGTATGTGGAGCCCGATGTCCTCGCCTACAATCAGGCGCTGTTCCGGCGCGCCGGATTGGATCCCGGCCATCCGCCGGCAACCATGGACGCGTTGATCCAGACCGCGGTGACGATCAAGCAGAAGACCGGCGTGTACGGGTTCATGCCGAACGTGGACACGATCCGCCTGCTCACGGTGTTCCAGGAGGAGGGGCTGCCGGTGCTCAGCCCGGACCGGCGCCGCGCGGTCTTCAACAGCCCGGCCCACGTGGCGCTGCTCGCGCGGTACGCTGATCTGTTCAAGCGCGACATGTTCCCGGCCGACACGCTCCAGCGCGGGTATCTCGGCGCCACGGAGCGGTACGCGGCCGGGCAGTTGGCGATGCTCGTGATTGGGCCGGAGTTTCTCCAGCGGGTGCGCTCAGACGGCCCGGACGCCTACCGCGAGACCCTGGTCGCCCCAGCGCCGCTTGGGCGCGGGCACGTGGTCGACCTGCCGACGATGGATCTGGCCGTGCCGCTGGCGAGCCGCCACCGCGCCGGGGCGGTGGACTTTGCGCTGTTCGTTACGAGCGACGAGAACCAGCTCGCGTTCTCGCACGACATCGTGACCTTTCCCTCCACCCGGGCCGCCGCGGCCGACCCGTACTTCACCCGGGCCGGGACCACCCCCGAAGACCGCGGCCGCGCGATCGCCGCACGGGAGCTCGG
>JAPVSX010000312.1:0-2479 GCA_047519495.1 Armatimonadota bacterium | reverse complement strand
TGGAGCCCACGACCGGATTCGAACCGGTGACCTTGTCCTTACCAAGGACACGCTCTGCCGCCTGAGCTACGTGGGCCCATGCGCAGACTGATTATAACATGATCTCGCCGTCTCGCCAGCCGTCACGCAGTGGCCGAGGCTCGATCGGGCCGTGCGATCCAACAACCCAGGCGTGTTATCCAACAATCCAGGATGGATGGGCCGGCGCCCGGTGCGGTGCCCGCTGTGGCTGGAGGGGAGCCGGCAGGATCAAGATCGGCCGTTCGGCGCGGGCAAATCAGACGTACGACGACCTTGGTGCAGCGACGCCGTTAGTGGCTACCGCCGTTGTCATCACCCGCCGGTTGGAGCGAAACGATGCTGTGGGCTCCCCCACCCGTGATCAGATGTCCTGGTCCGACCAGGGCCGCGTTCGCCGAGGACAGCGCGGTCACAAGCAGCATGGACGCGAATGCCAGAACCGCGACGAGCTTCGTCATCTCAGCACCTCCGTAGAGTTTAAGCGCCGAACGGCCGGTATTCTATTACTTGATATTTAGCTGGGAATCCTTTACTGGCGGGCTCGGGGTCTGTCTACTCCGTCGCAGGAAGAAAGGTTAGCAGGAGTTTTCCTACCCGAAGAAAATTTGTGTATCCGGGCGTTGAGCAATGCTAACTGACGGAGGGTTGTCGTGTCTTCGTTGGGGGAGCGCATCCGGGCGAGGCGCAAGGAGCTGGGACTCACGCAGTCTCAGCTCGGCGGCACCGACCTGACCAAAGGGTTCATCAGCCTCGTCGAGAAGGGCCGCGCCAAGCCCTCGATCGAGACACTCGTCCTGCTGGCCCGGCGCCTGCAGAAGCCGGTCGGGTACTTTCTTGAGGAAGGCACGCCGCTCGGAAAGAAGGCGCTGTCGCTCACGCTGGCCTCGGCCTGGACCGCGCTGAAGCGGGGGGAGTTCACCCAGGCGGCGGAGACGTTTTCGGAAGCGCTCGGCGTCGCACAACAGCAGCACGATGAGGCCGCCGAAGCCGAGAGCCACATCGGCCTGGCCTCGGCGCTCGCCGGCCTGCGGCACCTCGACCTGGCCCGGCAGCATGTGCAGCGGGGCAGAGAGCTCGCCGTGGCGGCCCGCGCGCCACGCCACCTCGCGCGGGTCAGCCTCGTCCTCGGCCTGATCGAGTACTACGAGCGCAACCTGGCCGCCGCGCGCGAACACTTCCTCGAGGCCTACCGCCTCGTGCAGGAGTTCGGCCACCCGGACCTCTCCCTTGCCGGGAGCCTCCTCCTCAACCTCGGGAACACATACCAGGAAATCGGAGACTACGCTGAGGCGGCCCGCTGGTTCCGGGAGGCGCTCTCGATCCTCGAGCCGACCCAAGACCTCCACCGGATCGGGATGGCCCACGTCCAACTCGGCGCCGCCCAACGCGAGAGCGGCAACCACGACGCCGCCCTGGCGCACCTGGGGCGGGCGGAGCACATCTTCGAACTCCTCGAGGACATCCGCCTCCTCGCCCAGGCGCGCACGAGCATCGGGATTACGTTGCTCGAGCAGGGCGAGATCGACGACGCGATCGACAACTTCGAAAGCAGCCTGCACATCAAGGAGCGCATCGGCGACGATCCCGGGCGGGCGCGCACCCTCACCGAGCTCGCCCGCGCGTTCATCGCGAAGCGCGCGTTTGCCGACGCGGAGAAGGCGCTGGCCGAGGCGGACCGGCTGACGAAGAAGCTGCAGGACGTGACGGAGGGGGCCCGGATCCAGCTGGTCCGCGCGCGCCTGCACCAGGGCCTCGGGCACCTTCCGGAGGCGATCCGCCATTACAAACAGGCGATCAGCGCGTTCGACAGCCAGGGGATGCGGGCGGACCTGGCCGCCGCCTGCAACGAACTCGGCGAGCTTCTGATCGCGCAGAAGCGCCCCTCTGAGGCCGCCCCGTACCTCGCAAGAGCCCTCCAGGAACTGAAGACCGACAAGACGGCGGGGCGGACGTCCGGACAACGCTAGGGACGGGTTCACCTCCCACGCCCCCATCGTCACCGCGTTTCATGCGGCCCGGACTACGTCGTCCGGTCGCCGGACGAGGTCGCGGCGCTCGCCGCCTCGGGATAGACCACCGCTCGCCGGACGGCCAGGGTGACCTCCTCGCCGGGCTGCGGCCGCCGGCTCGAAGGCATCTCCACGCGCACGACGTGCGTCCCCACCTCGACCAGGCAGTCCACCCGGTTGCCGAGGTAGGTCGAGCGGATCACGCGCCCCCGCAGCGCGCCCCCAGGGGCGATCTCGAGCGCCTCGGGACGGATGCAGACAAGCACGCGACCGCAGGCGGCGGCGGCGTCCGGCACGGTAATGACGGGCGCCCCAGCGCCGTCGAGAAGCCGGATCCGGACGCCCGCCTGCCCCCCACCGGGGGGCCCCGCCCGTCTCTCGACGACGCCCGGCAGGAAATTGGCGGCCCCCACGAGCGACGCGACCGCGGGATCCGCCGGACGCTCGTA
>JAPVSX010000311.1:0-9155 GCA_047519495.1 Armatimonadota bacterium | reverse complement strand
GGCGAGGGGCCGATCCCGCCGTCCAACCCGTACTTTGACCGGAACGTGAAGCCGTGGCCGTATGATCCGGCCCGGGCCAAGGCGCTTCTCCAGGAGGCCGGATGGGACGGGGGGCGGACGTTGCTCATGCGAGTGCCGACCGGCAACATCCTGCGCGAGCGGTCGGCCGACATCATTCGGGAAAACCTTGCCGCCGTCGGTATCCGCGTCGACATCCAGAAGTCGGACTTCCCCACCCACCTCGCCGCCCTGCGCCAGGGGAACTACGACCTGGCCCTGCTCGGCTGGGCCGGCCCGGCAGATCCGGACGTCTCGTCGCAGTACCGGACCGGTGGCCAGTACAACTTCGGGTTCCACTCGATCCTGCAGATGGATCGCCTGCTCGAGGAGGGTGCCACGACCGCGGACCCGGCCAGGCGCCGCGAGGTCTACGACCGGTTCCAGGAGCTGTTTGCCGACGAGCTGCCGGTCGTCATCCTGTACTATCCGAACGCCCGGACGGCGCTGGCGACGCGCATGCACAACGTGCTGACCGATCAGGACGGCTTGTACGATTTCCAGCCGAACCGGTGGGTGGCTGGGGTGCAGTGATCTGTCGGAGATGTCCTGCGGGAGGTGGAGGGAAGCCGGTCGAGCTGCCCGTGCCGTTCAAATCGTGAAACGGGTCCATGACTGGTCCAGGGCCGACTGGGGTATGCTGTTCAACGGCCTGGAATCCTCCTGAGGAGGTGGAGGCAGTCATGGTGAAGCTTACGGCTGGCGTTGTCATTGGGATCGTCCTGGGAAGCGCCGTCTCCGCTTTCGCGGTGGCCGGATGGTATGACGGCAAGGGGCTCTTGAGTCACACGGAAGAGTTCCAGAACGGTTACGTGGCGGGAGTCTCCGATGCGCTCGACGCAATCGTGGACGCCGCTCCCGGCGTGGACTACCTGAGGGCGAAATTGGAGTGCCTGGACACGCCGGACAAGACCAACCGGCTCGGCGATTTTCGGGTATGGGCGGCTGGACGGCTGGACCGGCATCCGGATTCTCAGGCGGCAAGCGTCATTATGGCAGACGCGTGCGAGCCCTAGCGGGCGCAGCCGCCGGTGACTTCGAGCCCGGCCGGGCGCGTCAGCGCGCCCGGCCGGGCTCCTGCTCCTGATACTGCAGCCGGTACAGCTTCGCGTAGATCCCCCCGCGGGCCAGCAGCTGCGCGTGCGTCCCCTGCTCGGCGATCCGCCCCTTGTGGAGCACGAGGATCCGGTCGGCGTGCTGGACCGTTGAGAGCCGGTGGGCGATGATGATCGCGGTGCGGCCGCGGAGGGCCGTCTCCATCGCCTGCTGGATCAGCGCCTCCGTCTCGGTGTCGACGCTGCTCGTCGCCTCGTCCAGGACGAGGAGAATCTCCGGATTGGACGCAAGCGCGCGGGCAAACGCGATGAGCTGCTTCTGGCCGACGGACAGCCCGGCGCCCCGCTCCCGGAGCTCGGTCTCGTAGCGGTCCGGGAGCGCGTCGATGAACCGGCTGGCCCCCACGTGCTCCGCCGCCCGGCGGATCTGCTCGTCGGCGATCTCCGGATCCCCCAGACGGATGTTGTGCGCGATCGTCCCCGAGAAGAGGAACACGTCCTGGAGCACCACGCCGATGTGCCGGCGCAGCTCGCGCTGACGGACCCGCCGGACGTCGACGCGGTCGAGGAGCACCTGCCCCCGCTGCGGGTCGTAGAACCGCGCCAGGAGGTTGATGATCGAGGTCTTGCCGGCGCCGGTGTGCCCGACGAATGCCACGCGCTCGCCCGGCTCGATCGCAAACGACACTCCCCGGAGCGCCCACACCGCTTCGTCCTCGTAGGCAAACCACACGTCCCGGAACTCGATCCGGCCCCGGACGCGGGGCAGGGGAACGGGGTCGGGCGGATCCGACACGGTGACCGGCTCGTCCAGGACCCGGAAGATCCGCTCGGACGACGCCATCGCCGCCTGCAGGATGTTGAACTTGTCTGAGAGGTCCCGGATCGGATCGAAGAACCGCTCCGCATACTGGATCGCCGCCACAAGGACGCCGAGCGTGGCCGCGCTCCGCATCACCCTGCCGCCGCCGTACCAGAGCAGGACGGCGACCCCGACCGTGCCGAGGAACTGGATCGCCGGATAAAACTGCGAGAAGTTCCACGTCGCGTCCAGGTTCGCGTCGAGGTGGCTCGTGTTGAGCGCGTCGAAGTCGCGCAGGCTGCGCGGTTCCCGGTTGAACAGCTGGGTAACCGTCATGCCCATGATCTGTTCGTTGAGGTACGCGTTGATGCGGGCGAGGCGCGTGCGGACCGCCCGGTACGCCCCCCGGGACCGGCTGCGGAACCGCTCGGTGACGGCGTACACGAGCGGCAGGACGGAAAACGTCGCGAGCGCCAGCCGCCAGTCCATCCACAGCATGATCCCCATGATGCCGAACAGCGCGAAGACGTCGCCGAAGATCGCCACGACGCCGGACGTGATCAGCTCGTTCAGGGCGTCGACGTCGTTCGTCACCCGCGTGACCAGCCGGCCGACCGGGGTCCGCGAGAAGAACCCGATCGAGAGCCGCTGCAGATGGGCGAACATCTGCAGCCTCAGATCGGCCATGACGCGCTGTCCCACGTACTGCATGAGGTAGCTCTGGAACCAGCGGGTGACGAATCCGGCCCCGAGGATGAGCAGGTAGAGCGCGGCCACCCCGGCGAGGCCGCGCAGGTCCGCCGCGACCGGGCCCGAGGTGCCGTGGGGCGCGATGTACCGGTCGATCGCCACGCGGTAGAGGGACGGGCCGGCCAGATCCGCGAGGGAGGCCCCCAGGAGCAGGAGGATGGAGAGCACGACGGTCCTGCGGTATGGCCGGACGTACCCGAGCAGGCGGCGCATCAGCCGGGCATCGTACGCCTTCCCGAGGATCGCGTCTTCCTCGAAGTGCACGCTCATCCGTGGTCCGCCTCGGCTCCCGGCGGCCTGCCTGCCCCCTCCGGGGGGTCCTCCCCTAGCCGGGACAGGCCGCCAGGAGAGGCCGGGCCGTCGCCCGGCGCGTCCTCCGCCTCCAAGGCCTCCCGGATCAGCTGCTTCTCGTAGAGGTCCGCGTACAGGCCGCCGAGCGCCAGCAGCTGCTCGTGCGTCCCGTGCTCGACGATGCGCCCGTCGGCCAGGACCACGATCCGGTCCGCGTCCCGGATCGTGGAGATCCGGTGGGAGATCAGGATGCTGGTGCGCGACGCGACGATTCCGCGCAGCCGCCGGAGGATCGCCTGCTCGGTGTGGGTGTCGACGCTGCTCAGGGCGTCGTCGAGGATCAAGATCCGCGGATCCCGGACGACCGCCCGTGCGATCGCGGTGCGCTGCTTCTGGCCCCCCGACAGGGTGACGCCGCGCTCACCGACGATCGTCCCGTATTTGAGCGGAAAGTCCTCGACGTCCACGGCGATCTGCGAGATCTCCGCCGCGTCCAGGACGCGCCCGGCGTCCCCGCGGCCGTCCCCGTCGGCCGCGGCGGCGCCGCCATCGAGGCCGAACGCGATGTTTTCGTGCAGCGTCTCCGAGAACAGAAACGTCTCCTGGGGGACGATCGCGATCGCGCGCCGTAGCGCCTCGAGCAAGATCCGCCGGACGTCGTGGCCGTCCACCAGCACCTGCCCCTCGGTCGGGTCGTACAGGCGCGGGATGAGCCCGACGAGCGTGCTCTTCCCGGCTCCGGTCGGGCCGACGATCGCCAGGGTCTGCCCGGCAGGAATCCGGAGCGAGACGTTCCGCAGCACCGGGGCGCCGCCGAACGCCACGGACACATTTCGGAACTCGATCTCGCCCCGCACCTCCCGGAGGACGATCGGGTCGCGCGCGTCCCGGATCTCCGGCGTCGTCGTGAAGATCTCGTCGAGCCGGTTCATCGAGGCGCGGCCCTGCTGCCAGAGGTTCGTGACCCACCCCAACGCGATCATCGGGAAGCTCAGGCGGGTCAGGTAGTACGAGAACTGCACCATCTGCCCCAGCGTGAGCTGGCCCCGGATCACCGCATCCCCGCCCTGCCAGAGGAGGACGACCGACGCGAGGCCGAGGATCAGGCCGATCGCCGGCCACAGCGCGCCCTGGATCCGCGCCAGCCGGAGGTTGGTGTCGACGACCCGCTCGCTCTCCTGTCGGAAGCGGGCGGCCTCGGCTTCCTCGCGGGCGAACGCCTTGAGGACGCGGATCCCGCTGAAGCTCTCCTGGGCGCGCGTCGACAGCGCGCTGAACTGGGCCTGAACCTCGTCGAACCGTCGGTGGATCTCGCGCCCGAGGGCGAGGAACAGCAGCGTGACCATCGGCAGAATCGCCATCGTCCAGAGCGTCAGCGGGGCGCTGATCGAGAGCATGAACGCGACGGAGGCGACGATCATGATGCTCGTGTGGACGGACCGCATCAGTCCCACCCCGGCGAACCGCTGGACCGCGCGGATGTCGTTCACCGCCCGGGCCATCAGGTCGCCGGTGCTGACCCGCTGGAAGAAGCCGAGGTGCATGCGCTGCAGGTGCGCGAAGTAATCCCGCCGGATCTCCGCCTCGATCCGCTGTGCCGCTCCCAGGATCTGGATGCGCATGACGTAGCTGCTGGCCACCTCGGCGAGCCCGAGCAGCACGAGCGCGCCGGCGTAGGCGGCCAGCCGCGCCGTGGGCACGCCGCGCCGGATCCCGTCGACCGCGAGCCGGAGCACCCACGGCGAGAGCTGGGCCATGGCGATCGAGACCACGGTGCCGGCATACCCGACCAGGTACGCGCCGCGGTACCGGCGGATGTACCTCCAGAATCGGCGGCTGCGCATGATGGGCCTTACGCTTTCCGCGCGATGAGCAGGCCGTCCCGCAGCGGCACCACCGTGCTCACAAACTCGGGGTCGGCGAACACCGCCTTCGTGAACGCCCGGATCGCGGCCGTGTCCGGATCGGTGGCTTTGGGGTCGAACACCCGGGCCGACCAGAGCATGTTGTCCACGAGCAGGAGTCCCCCGGAGTTGAGGTGTGGCTTGATGACCGGCAGCGACGCCGGGTACCCTTCCTTGTCGATATCACTGAAGATGACGTCAAACGCCCCCGTCGTGTGCCGCAACTCCTCGACGGCCTCCCGGACGCGGAACCGGACGAGCTCCGCCAGGCCCAGCCGGCCCAGGTACTCGCGCGCCGACTGCGAGAGGCGCTCATCCCAGACGACGTGGAATACTTCGCCGCCGCCGTTGTCACGGACGCCCATCGCAAACCACGCGGTCGAGTACCCGTAGCCGGACCCGAGCTCGAACACCCGCCGGGCGCCGGCGAGCCGCGTGAGCAGGTAGAAGAGCTGCCCGACCACCGGGCCGACGATGGGAAAGCGGTTCCGCTCGGCGTAGGCCTCCATCTCCTGGAGCACCGGTGGCCGCGCTGGGATCAGCCCTTCCAGGTACGACGCGAGGGCGGGAGTATACAGGTTCCGCAACAGCGCTTGACGCACTGCGTCCTCCCCTCCGGGCAGGGTCCCGGGATCTGCATATGCACTCTACGGCACGACATCCTGGAGTTCCCTTCGGGCGAGGAGATGGCCGGCCCGAGCCGGGGGTCCGTGCCCTGCCCGGCGAACGTGAAAATCAACGACGGCGGGGCGGAAGACCTGTGCCGGTGGCGAAGAAGTAACGCGGTGTATCTGGCGTGCAGCTCGCCATCGTACAACGACGTCCTCGGGGCGGGCTTCATCACGGTCGCCGACTGGTTCCGCATCTGCGCGGAGGAGGCGCGGACGCTGGCCTGGATCGACGTCTCGCGGCGTCGATCGCCCGGACCGCGGCGCGCGCCTGGCACGTCCACGCCAAATTCACACGTGTCGACACCCGTGGCCGCGACGGGTGGACCAGGAGGCGGCGATCCGGCACCTGCGCGCCGCCGGCTACGCAGGGTGTGTGTCTGTCGAGTACGAAGGGGAAGAGCCGGGCCGCACCGCCGTGCCCCGCATCGTGTCCTACCTCCGGCAGGTAGTGAGCGGCTAGCCCGTCTGCAGCTATCCCACCGGCCCGGTCGGGTCGAAGGGGAGGTCATGATGAGGACGCTGAGGCCCGCGTTCGTCTCGACCGCTGTCCTGCTCGCGCTGCTCGTGCCGGCACCTCAACGTGCCCCCGCCCAATCGCCGTCACCCGCGCTCCGAGAATACGCCGTGCCGCCGGGATCGCATCCGCACGACGTGGCGCCGGCGCCGGATGGCACGGTCTGGTACACTGCGCAGACGGCTGCGGAACTGGGCCGCCTGGATCCGGCGACCGGCCGCATCCGGGGCATCAAGCTCGGCGACGGGTCGGCTCCCCACGGCGTCATCATCGGCTCGGACGGCGCGCCGTGGGTGACCGACGGGGGCGCGAACGCGATCGTGCGCGTGGACCCCCGGACGGAGAAAGTGCAGCGCTTCTCGCTTCCCGGCGGGCGTGGCTGGGCAAACCTGAACACCGCGACATTTGACCGGCACGGCCTTCTGTGGTTCACTGGCCAGAGCGGCATTTACGGCCGCCTCGATCCCGTGACGGGTCAGATGCGGGTGTTTGACGCGCCCCGGGGTGCCGGGCCGTACGGGATCACGACGACCCCACAGGGCGGCGTGTACTTCGCCTCCCTCGCCGGCAGCTACGTCGGCCGGATCGATGTGGCGACGGGTGCCGCGACGATGCTTGAGCCCCCAACACCGCGTCAGGGTGCGCGCCGGATCTGGTCGGACTCCCACGGCCGGCTCTGGGTGAGCGAGTGGGACGGGGCCCGGCTGGCGATGTACGACCCACCGGGAGATCGGTGGCGAGAGTGGCGCCTGCCGGGAGAGGACCCGAAGCCGTACGCGGTCTACGTGGATGACACAGATAAGGTGTGGCTGAGCGACTGGGGGGCCAATGCGGTCGTGCGGTTTGACCCGGCGCGGGAGATGTTCACCCAGTACCGGCTTCCCGGCGCGTCGTCGACGATCCGCCAGCTCGCTGGGCGGCCGGGCGAGGTGTGGGGCGCCGAATCCGGTCTGAACCGGCTCGTGGTCTTGAGAACACGCTGAGCAGTGAGCCATGGTAGGGACCGCTGTGCACGCACGTTCATCGCACACACGTTTGTCATTCGCGTCCCACTGTCCAAAACGAAACCTCACCGGCCTTTTCGCCGTCTGGAATCGCCCGTCACAAAACGGGGTCTGCGAGCACATTGGGGAGGGCAGATCTAGGGGTATGAATCACCCGTTCCCGGCTTTCCGTCATCCGGCGGGAGTCAGGGGGTCTGTCCCAGAGTGAACGCCGAGGCGTTCGCTGCCCTCTATGATGTCGAGTACCCCAGAGTGTTCCGCTACCTGCTGGGGCGGCTCCGCAATGCGCAGGCGGCGGAGGAGTTGGCGGCCGAGGTGTTTGCGATCGCACTCGCGGCGCTTCAGAAGGGGACCCGGCCGCGCCAGATGGGGAGTTGGCTGGTCGGTATCGCCGATCATCTGGCGTCCCGACACTGGCGTCAGAAGAAGGCGGAAGCACCGCCGATGGCTACACGGGAGCCCACGGCAGAGGAGACGGATCCCGAGGAACTCGCGATCGGACGGCTGGAGAGCGGGCGGCTCTGGACCTGTGTGGAGGCGCTCAGTCCCGAACACCGGCAGGTGTTGCTGCTGCGCATCGTGGCGGGTCTGAGCGCACGCGAGGTCGGTGAGATCATGAACAGGACGGAGGAGGCCGTGCGGAGCCTGCAACTGCGCGCCCTGGCGGCCCTCCGGCGGATTTGGAAGGAGGCTGACGCGCGTGATGGAGTCTCCCACACCCCAGACCACTGAAGCACAGTTACAGTTAGAGAGGCTGCTGCGAGAGCTGCTCGACAAGGAAGGCAGCTACGAGACCGGCGCGCCCGCCGATCTCGGTATTCCCCCCGAGATCATCGAGCTGAGGGATACCGCGCGTCGGCTGCGGGCGGCGAGCCAGTGGGTGCCGCTCCCCGAGGGGCGGAATGCGGTCCGCCGGGCGCTCCTCGCGACGGCCCAACACGGGCGAGTCGGCGCCGATCCGGCGCGCGCTGCCTGGCGCCAGACCGGGCGGTGGCTGGGAACTGGCGGCGTGGTCACAGTGATCGTGGCGGCGTTTGCCCTGGGCGCCGGTGTCCTGGACGGCCTGGGCTCCCCGAGCGGCCCGCTGTATGGCCTGCGGCTCGGACTCGACGACGCCCGGGTAGCGATCGTGCCGAGCCCGCTGGATAAGGCGGAGCTTCTTGTTCGCGCGGCGCACGCGCGGATCGCCGAGATCGACGAGATGGTCGCGTCGGGGAACACGCAGGGGATACAGCGCGCTGCGGCCGCGCTGGATGGGGAGGCGGCGTGGCTCGGCGAGATTACCGCGACCCTGCCGCCGGCGGACCGGCAGCGGCTGCAGGATGCGGTAGAGCGTTGACGGAACAAGCGGCTCTTGCATGAGAGGCAGGTGCGTCGGATGGTGACCACGGGCCTCCGCAGGCTTCGGTGGATCACCGCCGTGGCGGCGTGTGCGTTGTTGGTGATGCCCGCGGCCCTCGTGCAGCCGGCTTCAGCCGAGGGATATGCCCTTACCTATGAGTTCGGTCGGGCGCAGATCCCCGCGGCCGGGAGCGCGGCGAAGATTCCCGGCAGTGTAGGCGGACTGCCCACCGTACTCTCGCTTGCGGCCGTCCGGGGGTCGTGCGCATCCGGCAGCGACTGCGGGACGTTCGTCGTCTCGGTGATCGGGATTCCTTCTGGAGCGAGCGCACGGTTCGGGCAACTGCGAGGAACGTTTGCCTGCGCCGGCGACGGTTGCGCGCTGACAATCTCCGCGGCCACGGGCATCTTCGCCAGGGCGCGCGCCGGGTCTACCATCTCCGTGAACACCGAAAGGGCCGCGAAGGGTACGATCGAGACGTCGCTCTCCTCGCGCGCTGATTGGGTGGACGGCGTTGCGCGGACGGCGGCGGCGATGAAGGCCGGCGGGTGGCTTCCGGCCGCGGTCAGCGTCACAGACCTCGTTGTCCATGCAGCGTCCAACGGGGAGGGTCAGCCGCAAAGCGGCCAGGGTGGCGGCGGCGGCCAGGGTGGCGGCGGCGGCCAGAGTGGCGGCGGCGGCCAGAGTGGCGGTGGCGGCGGCCAGAGTGGCGGTGGCGGCGGCCAGAGTGGCGGTGGCGGCGGCCAGAGTGGCGGTGGCGGCGGC
>JAPVSX010000310.1:0-16371 GCA_047519495.1 Armatimonadota bacterium | reverse complement strand
TCAAGCGAACGCAGGTTGTTGCGTCACGCACAGGCTTCTCGCACGGACCCGGAGACGTTGCGTGGCGATTCAGCGGGGGCCTCCGTATGGAGAGGGGCGGGTCGCACCGGCGGCCAATAGATATCTCCTCATCCACGGAGGTGTTCTGATGCGGCTCGTCACATTCGCGGCGCGCGGCCAGGCCCGGATCGGCGCGCTGGAGGGAGACTGGGCGATCGACCTGACCCGCGCCGGCCGGGCGCACTTTGCCGCCCGGGGGCTGTCCCGGCCTGGCGCGCGGGCATGCGTGCTGCTCCCGCCGTCGATGCAGGAGTTCCTCGCGACCGGCGAGGACGCGCTGGCGCTCGCCCGGGAGGTCACCGGCGCGGTGCGGGCTGGACTCGCGGATCCGGAGACGGCCCGCGGCCTCGAGGCGGACGGCGTCGCGTGGCGCCGCAGCGAGGTCCGCCTCCTGCCCCCGGTGCCGGCGCCGCCCAAGATCCTCTGCGTCGGCCGCAACTACGCGGAACACGCCCGGGAGGGTGGAGGCGAGCCCCCCGAGGTCCCGATCTTCTTCGGCCGGTTCCCGCACAGCCTCCTGGCGCCGGGGGCGCCGTTCGTCTTGCCGCGCGCGAGCACGCAGGTCGACTTCGAGGGCGAACTCTGCGCCGTGGTCGGCCGCGGGGGGAGGGACATCCCCGAAGCCCGGGCCCTCGACCACGTCGCCGGGTACACGATCTTCAACGACATCTCGATCCGAGACTACCAGCGCCGGACCTCCCAGTGGATGATCGGGAAGAACTTCGATCAGTCCGGCCCGCTCGGACCCGCGCTCGTCACCCGCGACGAGGTGCCCGACCCCCAGGCGCTCACCCTCACCGTGGACGTGAGCGGCGAGCGGATGCAGGAAGCCGGCACGGCCGCCATGATCTTCTCGGTCGCCTACCTCGTCGCGTACATCTCCCGCGCGCTGACGCTGGAGCCCGGAGACCTGATCGCCACCGGCACGCCGAGCGGTGTCGGGTTCGCCCGAAAGCCGCCGCGGTGGCTGCGGGCCGGCGACGTCGTGCGCGTGGCGATCACGAGGCTCGGCGTCCTCGAGACCCCCGTCGTGCCGGCCGAGGAAAGGGGATAGGAACGCCCTGCGGGTGAGGCCGACATGACTACCCCCGGCGCCACCTCGGCGGACGTCGTCATCATCGGAGGCGGATGCACAGGAACGAGTACGGCGTTGCAACTCGCCCGCCGGCGGGGCGGGAACGTGATCCTGGTAGAGCGCGACAGCGTCGGCTCGGGTCCGACCGCGCGGTCTATCGGGATCGTCCGCCTGCACTACTCGTACGAACCCCTGATCCGCCTCGCGGCCCGCAGCCTGGACATGTTTTCGGCGTTCCAGGATCTCACGGGCGGGACCGCCGACTTCACCCGCTCGGGATTCCTGCTCCTGGCCTCGGAGCACCAGATGCCCGCGCTCCGCGCCAATGTCGAGCTCCAGCGCCGCCTCGGCATCCGCGCGCAGGTGCTGACGCCGGAGGAGGTGACCGGGCTCGAGCCTCGCATGCACCTGGACGCCGTTGCCGGGGCTGCGTACGAGCCCGAGTCCGGCTTCGCCGACGGCTACGCCACCACGGCCGCCTTCGCCGCCGCGGCCCGCCGTCTGGGGGTCGAGATCTGGGAACAGACGCCTGCGGAACGCCTCATCCTCAGGGAGGACCGCGTCGTGGGTGTGCAGACCCCCCGGGGTACGATCGACGCCGGCCGGGTGCTCGTCGCCGCCGGCCCCTGGACGCCGCTCCTGCTGGAGCCGGCCGGCGTCGACATCCCCATCAGGAGCTCTCGCCAGCAGGTGGTCCAGCTGATGCTGCCCGAGCGCTTTGGCGCCATGCGCATCGTCTGCGAGGACATGGCGCTGGGCTCCTATGCCCGCCCGGAGACGGGCGGGACGGTCCTCGCGGGCGTCCTGGAAGACGAGCCCGAAGAGCTGGTCGCGCCCGACCGCTTCAATCCCGGTGTCGACCTGGATTTCGTCGACCGGGTCGGCCGCTGGTGGGCGCGGCGCTTCCCCGGCGCCGCGGACGCGCGGGTGCGAGGCGGGTACGCGAGCCTTTACGACGTGACCCCCGACTGGCAGCCGGTGCTCGGAGCGGTGGACGCGGTTCGCGGGCTGTACGTGGCTGCCGGATTCAGCGGTCACGGGTTCAAGCTCAGCCCCGCGCTGGGTGAGGTGCTCGCCGACGTCCTCCTGGGCACTCAGCCCGCAGTCGACATCCGTCCGTTTCGCTTCGCTCGATTCGCGACGGGAGACCTGCTGCGCGGGAGGCATACACAGGGCATCCTCGGGTGAGGTCGGACAAGGGCCCGGCGCATCATCCGTCTGGGTCATCTGCCTCATTCCGGGGCAGGACTTCCGGCGTGACGCCCCGAACGAGCGCGGTGCCGTGAGACGTCGACTGCCGTCCGGCCGGCCACGGAAGGCGTCCGCGCGCGCCGCACCCGCCCGGCCGCGCGGCGGAGACTCTGTGTCGGCGGACATCCTCGACCTGTTCGCCCGCACCGCCGACGGCGTGATGGCCGTGGATCCCACCTGCCGGATCATCCTCTGGAACCGCGCCGCCGAGTCACTGCTGGGCTACCCCGCCGCGCAGGTGGTGGGGCGCGCCTGTCATGACGTGTTCCAAGGCCACGACGTGCACGGCAACCTGTTCTGCCATCCCCATTGTCCCGTGCTGGTCATGGCGCGCCGCGACGAGCTCGCGCACGCCTACGACGTCGCCGCCCGCGCAGCCGACGGCACCGAACGGTGGTTGAACGTGAGCACGGTCCTGGTCCCCTCGGCAGGGGAGAACATCGTCATTCATCTGTTCCGAGACGTCACGAGCGCCCGGGGATCACAGACCCTGGTGCAGGCCGTGCTGGACCGTCTCCAGCCCGCCGCCCCGGGGCCGGAACCGCCGGCGGCCCCGGTCGAGCGCCTGACGCCCCGCGAGCAGGAGATCCTCAAACTGCTCGCCGGCGGCGAGGGCACAGGGGCGATCGCACGCCGGCTGTTCGTCAGCACCGCTACCGTCCGCAACCACACGCAGAACATCCTCACGAAACTTGGCGTCCACAGCCGCCTCGAGGCGGTCGCCTTCGCTTTCCGCCACCGGCTGATGTAGCGCCGCCGGCGGGGCCCCCCGGCGGCGTCGGATAGTGCATCTGCCCTACGGAAATAGGCCGCCGTCCTCATTGCCGTCCGCCCTCGGGCGGGCTACGCTCAGTCTGAAGTTCGAGCGAGCGCTCGATCGAGGCGGAATCACCTTATGGGGTACGATCACCGGCAAGAGACGATCCTGAGAGCCGCGGCGGGGCTGTTCGCGTCCCAGGGTTACGAGCGCACCTCGATCCGCGACGTCGCGCGGGCCGCCGGGATGAGCGTTCCCGGATTGTACTACTACGTACAGAGCAAGGAGGAGCTGCTGTACCGCATCTGCGACCGCAGCTTCTCGGTGCTGCTCGACGCCCTGGACCGGGAGCTGGCCCGCACCCCGGACCCCCGGGACCAGGTCCGCGTCCTCATCCGCAACCACCTCGATCACTTCCTCCGCGACATGAACGAGATCAAGGTGATCACCCGGGAGCTGGGGGCGCTGCGGGGCGTCCACGCGGCCGGCATCGGCGCGCACCGCCGCCGGTATTACACGACGTGCCGGGCCGTCCTGGAGCGGCTGGGGACCGACGCGATTCCTCCGCGGCTGGCGGCCATGAGCCTGTTCGGCATGATCAACTGGGTCCACATGTGGTACCGTCCCCAGGTCGACGGCGACGCCGCCGGCCTGGCCGACGGAATGGCGCAGATCTTCCTCGACGGGTACGGCGCCACCCACGGAGGCGCGCACCGATGGGCAGGGATCACGGCCGGGTAACGCTGGTCTGGAACGGCCGGTCGGCGCGGATCGTGCTCGACCGGCCCCCGCTCAACATCCTGACCCTGGCGATGATCGAGGAGCTCGTGGCGGCCTGTGACCGGCTCCGAGACAACCCGGAGGTGGCGGTCGTGACCGTCGCGGCGGCCGGGAGCCGGGCGTTCTGCGCTGGAGTAGACATCGCGGCGCACGCGCCCGACCGCGCGGGGCCGATGCTGGCCGCGTTCCAGACGATGGCCGAGCGGATGCTCGCCCTCGATCAGGTCCTGATCGCCTCGGCCCAGGGGCCGGCGATCGGCGGAGGATGGGAGCTTGCGCTCCTCTGCGATTTCGTCGTGGCCGCTGAGCACGCGACGTTCGGCGTGCCTGAGGTCACGCTCGCCGCGCTCCCGCCGGTGGCCGCGGCCCTTCTCCCGGGCCTCCTCGGCACCGCCCGCGCGCTGGACTTCGTGCTCACGGGGCGGTCCATCCCGGCGGCGGAGGCGCAGCGGTTGGGGCTCGTAACGCGCGTCGTTCCGGTCCAGGAGCTGGAGACGGCGACGGGAGAACTCGAAGCCTCGTTGCTGTCCCGCAGCGGGGCGGCGCTCCGCCTCGCCAAGCGCGCGGTCGTCCGCCCCGGACGCGAGGCCGTGCACCGGGCGCTGCGGGACGCCACAACGCTGTACCGCCAGGACCTGCTTCCTACCGCCGATGCGGCCGAGGGCATCGCGGCGTTCCTGGAAAAGCGCGCCCCGTCCTGGAAGCACGCCTAGGCAGGAGGGAGAGCGATGGCCACGCCGCAGGACCTGGACGCAATCCTCGACGAGTGCCGGACCCTGGTGGAGGACCCGGAGTTCCCGGCCGTCCGCCGCTGGCTGGAGGCCAACCCCGGCGGCAAAGTCCTCGGCCACTTCCAGGTGTACTTCCCGGAGGAGATCGCCCACGCCGCCGGCATGTTCCCGCTCAAGATCCTCGGCGCCACGAGCGCGCTCCAGATCCGCAAGGCCGACGCGCGGATCGCCGCGTTCGTCTGCTCCATCATCCGCAGCTCCCTGGAGCTGGCCCTCACCGGCCGGCTTGACTTCATGTCGATGTTCGTGGTCCCGCCGATCTGCGACGCGGCCCGGAACGCGTGCGGCGTCTGGGCGCGCAACCTGCCGAACGTCAACTGCCAGGTCCTGTACCTGCCGCAGAACGCCACCTCGGCGCACGCGGCGCCCTACCTCCGGGACGAGTACCGGCGCCTCGCCGGCATCATCGAGGAGACCACCGGGCGGCCGATCACCGATGACCGCCTGCGCCTAAGCATCGCCCTCTATAACGAGAACCGGCGGCTGCTGCGTGAGCTGTACCGGGTGAAGCGGGAGACGCCGTGGCTCCTGTCGGCCGTGGAGGCCTACACGCTCGTGCGGGCCGGCGGCCTCATGCCCCGCGACGAGCACAATGCCCTGCTCCGCCGCGTGCTGGACCTGGTGCCGCAGCGGCAGGCCAAGCGGCAGGACAAGATCCGGGTCGTCTTCGAGGGCGGCTACTGCGAGCAGCCCCCCGTCGATTTGCTGGCGGTCATCCAGGACGCCTGCTACATTGTCGACGACGATCTGCTCATCGGGATGCGCTGGCTGACCGGCGACGTCCTCACCGAGGGCGACCCGCTGGCCAGCCTGGCCCGCGCGTACCTCGAGGGATCGAGCTACAGCGCGGTGCAGCACGATCCCCGCAAGCCCAAGCCGGAGATGCTGCTCCAGCGCATCCGGGAGTCCCGCGCCGACGCGGCGATCATCGCCGCGCCCAAGATGTGCGAGCCGGGGCTGGAGGAACAGGTCAACTACATCCGCGCGCTGGAAGCGGCGGGGATCCGGCACCTGGTGATGGAGTTCGAGGAAAAGATGACGGTCTTCGAGCAGATGCGGATGGAAGTTGAGACGTTCGCCGAGTCGCTGCTGTTCGACTTTGCGTAGCGGCGCGCGGGAGGAGACGGACCATGACGGCCGAGGGGCCTGAACGGAGCGGGACGACGGCAACGGCCAGGGCGCCCGGGCGCATCGGCGCGCTGCGCCATGAGAGCAAGCGTCTGATGGACCAGTGGTGGCAGGAGATGACGGCCGCCGACCAGACGGGGCGTCCCACCGCCTATGTCTTCGTGATGGGATCGCTCAATGAGATCCTCCGGGCCTTCGACCTCCCGGTCAACTGCCCCGAGATCACCTCGCTTCAGACCGCCGTCCGCGGTCAGTCCCTGCCGTACCTGCAGGCCGCGGAGGATTACGGCTACTCTCCGGACATCTGCGGCTACGTGAAAGTGGACGTGGGCCTGCAGCTCAAGCACCGGGTGCATCCCAACGGCACGGTCCCCAAGCCGGCCCTGGTGATCGCCACGAACATGTGCAACACCTACATCAAGTGGGCCGAGATCTGGGAGGAGATGTACCACTGCCCCGTCTTCGTGCTCGATCTCCCGGCCTGGCGGGGGACGGGAACCGCGCCGCGGGCCGGCAGCGAGGTGTTCCAGAACGACCGCCGCTACGTGGAGGGGCAGCTGCGGGAGCTGATCGCCCTCTGCGAGCGGCTGACCGGAAAGGCCTTCGACATCGACCGCCTGCGTGAGGGGATGGCCGAGGTGAACCGCATGGCCGGGGTCTACCACGAGGTGCTGGCGCTCAACAAGCACCGGCCCGCCCCGTTCAGCGCCATCCGCGATGGGTTCGTGTTCCAGGGCATCTCCAACATCTACCGGGGCTCGCCCGAAGGGTCCCGCTTCTTCGAGCTCGCGCGGGAGGAGATGCAGGACCGGATCCGCCTGGGGATGGGGACGCTCGAGGAGAAGTACCGGCTTCTCTTGAGCGGCACCACCTGCTACGCCGCCCTCAAGCGATTCGCGGCGATGTTCGAGGAGTGGGGCGCGGTCTTCGCGCACAGCACGTACATGGTGTTTGCCGGCGGAGGCTTCCCCCCCGGATTCGCCTACGACCTCACGCGCCCGATCGAAAGCCTGGCCGAGCAACTCCTGATCTCGGCCTGGCGGGGGTTCAGCATGCCGATGTTCTACGCTCAGGACTGGCTGGCAGAGACGGTTCGGGAGTGGTCCATCGACGGGATCTGTTTCCACGGCGTGAAGTCGTGCCGCACGACCTCCACCGGCCTGCCGGACGTGCGCGAGTGGCTGCGTACCCGCTTCGACATCCCGGGATTGTTCATCCAGTCCGATCTCGTGGACCCGCGGCTCTGGTCGGACGCGCAGCTCAAGAACCGGATCGACGCCTTCATCGAGTCGCTGGCCAGCCGCCGGGCCACGGCGGGGAGGTGAGGGAGATGCTGGTCGCGGGAGTGGACGTGGGATCCACGCAGACCAAGGCCGTCGTGATGGACGACACCCGGATCATCGGCCGGGCGCTCACCGACACCGGCGCCCGGCTGACCGACGCGGCCACCGCCGCGTTCCGCGAGGCCCTCCTGGCGGCCGGGGCCCGCGAAGCGGATGTGGCGTGCGTCATCGGGACCGGCTACGGCCGGTTCCGCGTCCAGTTCGGGCACGCCCAGGTGACCGAGATCTCCTGCCACGCCCGCGGCGCCGTCTACCTCTTTCCCCGCACCCGCAGCGTGCTGGACATCGGCGGCCAGGACACCAAGGCGATCAGCGTGAGCGAGAGCGGGCAGGTGCTGGACTTCTGCATGAACGACAAGTGCTCGGCGGGGACCGGGCGCTTCCTGGGCGCCGCGTCGCAGGCGCTGGAGATCCCGCTCGGGGAGCTTGGCCCGCTCGCGCTGACGTCCAAGAACGCCGTCACGATGACCACGACGTGCACCGTGTTTGCCGAGTCGGAGATCCTGGGCTGGCTGGCCAGGGGCCGGAAGACCGAGGACGTCCTGATGGGAGTGCACGTGGCCATCGCCTCCCGAAGCCTCTCCCTGCTGCGGCGGGTGGGCGTGGAGCCGGAGATCACGTTTACCGGCGGGGTGGCCCGCAACACCGCGATGGTCCGGCTGCTCGGGGAGCTCACCGGCGCGCCCGTTAATGCCAGCGAGGAATCCCACTATTGCGGCGCGATCGGAGCGGCGCTCTTCGCGCTGGACCGCGCGCTCGTGGGCGCGGAGGCCGGGGCGGTGGCGGCCAAGGCCGCCGAAGGGAGGCGCGACGCATGAGCCTGACCCTGGGACTGGACATGGGGTCCACCTACACGAAGGTCGTCCTGGTCGACCCGGAGGGGCAGGTGCTCGGCAAAGTGACCTTCCACAGCGGTTACAACTTCCAGAAGGCGGCGGAGCAGGGACTCCAGCAGGTCCTCGAGGCGTCCGGCGTGCCGCGCGAGCAGGTGGACTACATCGCGGCGACGGGCTACGGCCGGTACATGGTCCCCTTCCGCGACCTGGCGATCACCGAGCTGACCTGCCACGCCCGTGCGCTCTTCTGGATGTTCCCCGGCGTCCGCACGGTGCTGGACATTGGCGGCCAGACCGTGAAGGCCATCCGCCTGGACGGCCGCGGCCGCGTCCGGTCCTTCCGCCTGAACGACAAGTGCGCGGCGGGCAGCGGGGCGTTCCTGGAGAAGACGATGCGCTATCTGGGCTACGAGCCCGCGGACATCGTGCGGCTTTCCGCCGCCGCGCAGAATCCGGCGACGATCTCGAGCACCTGCGCGGTGTTCGCCGAGTCGGAGGTGATCAACCACCTGACGGAGGGGCGCAGCCCCGAGGACGTCTGCGCGGGGGCCCTGATGGCGCTGGCCGAGCGGGCCGGGCAGGTGTTCAAGCGCGTGAAGCCCGAGCTGGAGTACGCCCTGAGCGGCGGCCTCACCCGGGTGCCGCTGATGCGCCAGGTGCTGGAGACATCGCTCAAGTGCACGTTCCACGTGGCGCCCGACGATCAGGGCGTATATGCGGGGGCGATGGGGGCGGCGCTCCTGGCCCACGAGCGGCTCCGCAAGCTGGCGGAGCAGAAGACGCCCGAGGGCGTGGGAGCCACGCGAGGAAGGGGGAACTGACATGAGCGCGATCCAGGAACGGGCCGACACGCCGGTCCGGCCACGGTCCCCGGACAGTTTCCACTTCCAGGACATCGTGTACCAGAAGCACGACTGGGTGGCGCGCGTGACGATCAACCGCCCGCAGGTGTACAACGCCTATCGCACTCAGACCCTGGCCGAGATGCGCGATGCCTTTCGCGACGCGGCGTTCGACGACGGCGTGGCCGTGCTGGTCCTCACGGGTGCCGGCGAGAAGGCGTTCTGCACGGGGGGAGACGTCGCGGAGTACGCCGGCGAGTACACCCAGCGGCCCCGCGACTACTGGAAGTACATGAGCCTCTTCATCGAATGCCACGATACGCTGCGCAACCTCGGCAAGCCGGCGATCGCCCGCCTGAACGGCATCGTGGCCGGAGGAGGCAACGAGTTCAACATGGCCTGTGACCTCGCCGTCGCGGCCGACGACATCACCATCCGCCAGGTGGGGACGCGGGTCGGCAGCGTCGCCGCCGGCGGGGCCACCCAGTGGCTCCCGCTCCTCATCGGAGACCGCCGGGCGCGGGAGATGCTGCTTCTCTCCGAGCCCATCACGGCCCGGCAGGCGCTGGAGTGGGGACTGGTGAACCGCGTCGTGCCGCGGGGGGAACTCGACGCCGCGGTCAACGACCTCTGCCAGAAGCTCATCGACAAGTTCCCCGAATGCACGCGGTACACGAAGCAGCAGGTGAACTTCTGGAAGGATCTGGCCTGGACCCTCACCGCCGGGCACGCCCGGGACTGGTTGAGCCTGCACTTTGCCTCCCCGGAACCCTGGGAAGGCATGACGGCCTTCGTGGACAAGCGGGCCCCGGACTACCGTGGGCTCCGGGAGCGGGCCCGCGATGGCGGCTCCACCGAATACCTCTGGGGCCCGCCGGCCAAGACGTGTGCGGCGTGCGGGGCCCGCGGGCTGCCCGCCAACATGGCCTACTGCGGCCAGTGCGGGCACCGGCTCTAGCCGCGGCCCGGGAGGAGGCGCCGATGACCTTTCGCGACACGGTGGTCCTCGTCACCGGCGGCGCCAGCGGGATCGGGAAATCGGTGTGTCTGGCCTTCGCCGCGGCAGGCGCGCGCGTGGCGGTGGCCGACGTCAACGCCGACGGGGCTGAAGGCGTGGCCGGCGCGGCGGCCGGCGCAGGCGGGGACGGCCTGCCGATCGTCATGGACGTCACCCGCCGGGCGAGCGTCGCCGACGGCATCCGGAAGGTGCTGGCCCTCTGGGGCCGCATCGACGTCCTGGTCAACGTGGCGGGGTGGGACCACATCACGCCCTTTGTGGATACGACGGAGGAGTTTTGGGACAAGGTGATCGCGATCAACTTTCGCGGCCTCCTGGCGACGTGCCACGCGGTGCTGCCGCACATGATCGAACGGCGGAGCGGGGTCATCGTCAACGTGGCCTCCGAGGCGGGCCGGTCCGGATCGTCCGGCGAGGCGGTGTACTCGGGGACGAAGGGCGCCGTGATCGCCTTCAGCAAGGCGATCGCCCGCGAGGTGGCGCGGTACGGGATCCGGGTCAACGTCGTCGCGCCCGGTCTCACCGACACCCCGCTCTTGCAGGGGATGATCGCCGACGGCAACGAGAAGCTCATTACCGCGATCGTCAAGGCGACACCTCTCCAGCGGCTGGCCAAGCCCGATGAAGTCGCCGACGCCGTGCTCTTCCTCGCATCGGACCAGGCGTCGTTCATCACCGGCCAGACCCTGAGCGTCGGAGGCGGCCTCACCATGATCTAGTGCCGTTCCGGGCCCGTCCTCGGGGGCCATGCCCCCGCCGGCCCGCCCGACAGCGGAGCGTGAGGTATCGAGTCGAAGCAGCACGAGATGATCTAACAGAACGAATGCCCCGGGAGGCCCGAGCCATGCGGTCGACGGAACATCTGGTGGCAGATCACTCCCGCATCCTGGGGGTCCTTCGCGCACTGGACCGCGTCCTGCACGAGGCTGACCGGACCCGTACAGTCCCGTCCGAATTCCTCCGCACCCTGGTCACGTTCAGCCAGTCCTTCGTGGACCGCTGCCACCACGGCAAGGAGGAGGGGTGCCTGTTTCCCTGCCTGGAGAGGCGCGGGATGCCGAGAGACGGAGGGCCCATCGGCGTCATGCTGGAGGAGCACGAGAGAGGGCGGGCGCTGGTGAGGGAGCTTGCCGAGATGTTGGACCGGTACGAAGCGGGCCGGGCGAGGGTCGATGACGTGCTCGCCCCCTGCCGCGCGTACGTGGACCTGTTGCAGCACCATATCGAGAAGGAGAACACGATGCTGTTCCCGATGGGAGAGAACATCATGGGCGACGACGATGACGACGCGACCGTGACGTGCTTCGAGAAAGGGGAAGCGGAATTGGGGCACGGGGCGCACGAGAGGCTCGTGAAGCTCGCGCAGGGACTCGCTGCCGCGGCGGGCGACCCCGCATCGTGAGGCGGTCACACCGTGAGCGCTCTCAGAGCCCTCCCGGTGAACGCGGCGGAGGGAGCACACGGCATCGGAAATTCCGGTCAGGAGGGGGGCTCGAGTGGCGCATCTAACGAACGTGGCGCATCTCAGGGATCTGAGGCATCACATCACGCTGCTGGAGTCGGCGGGCAAGCTGGTTCGCATCAAGCGGCCGATCAACAAGGACACCGAGCTGATGCCGTTCGTGCGGTTGCAGTTTCGCGGCCTGCCGGAGGAGCAGCGCAAGGCCTTCCTGTTTGAGAACGTGACCGACGTGAAGGGACGCAGATACGGCATCCCGGTGGTGGTCGGGATCATGGCCGGGTCCCGGCAGATTTACGCGTTGAGCATGGGCTGCGAGATCGGACAGCTGCGCGAGAAGTGGGTCAACGCGATGCAGACCCCGCTGCCCCCCCGGCGGGTGGAAACCGGGCCCGTGCATGAGGTCGTGGTTACGGGGGACGACTTGCTGAGGGACGGCGACGGGATCGAGCGCATCCCCGTTCCCCTTTCCACGCCGGGCTACGACAACGCCCCCTATTCAACCGCGACGCACTGGCACACGGTCGACCCGGAGACAGGCATCCGCAACGTCGGCAACTACCGCTCACAGATCAAAGCCAAAGACCGGCTGGGAATCTTCGTCCACCCCACCCAGCACATCCGCGTGCATTGGGAGAAGTACAAGAAGCGGGGCACACCTATGCCGGCGGCCCTGGTGATGGGCGGGCCGCCCAGCGTGGCCCACACGGCGTGTGCCAAGCTGCCCTACGGCATGGATGAGCTGGCCGTGGCCGGGGCTCTGGATGGGGAGCCGCTGGAGGTGGTCCGCTGCAAGACCGTCCCCATCGAGGTGCCGGCGGACGCGGAGATCGTGGTCGAGGGGGAGATGGATACGGAGTATCTGGAGCCCGAGGCGCCGTTCGGGGAGTTCTGCGGCTACATGGGGGATCGGGTGTTGAACCCGTTCCTCCGCGTGACGGCGGTGACGATGCGCAAGGATGCCATCTATCACGCGATCATCAGCCAGATGCCGCCCAGCGAATCCAGCAAGATCCGCCAGATCGCCAACGAGGGAGTCTACTACAAGTTCCTCAAGCACGACTGCAACATCCCCTCGGTCCTGGACGTGGCCTTCCTCGAGTCCGGCGGCAGCTGGGAGTACTGCGTGATCCAGATGAAAAAGACCAACCCGTCCCAGCCATGGCAGGCGCTCAATGCGGCCGTGGCGTTCGATCCCACCATGGTTAAGATCGCGATCGCGGTGGACGAGGACATCGATCCGCGGGATCCCGATTCGGTGAACTGGGCGCTCTCCTTCCGCATGCAGCCCCATCTGGATACGCGAATTACGATGGGCAAGGCCTCGATGCTGGACCATTCGGCGGCGCCGCCGGGAACGATCACCCACGAGTCCCTGGCCTTCCCGCCGCCGCGGGGGACCTCGGCCATCATGATCGACGCGACCCGCAAGTGGGCCTACCCACCCGTCGCGCTGCCCAGGAAGCAGTACATGGAGCGGGCGCTGGAACTGTGGGAGGCCGAAGGGTTACCGAAGCTCGCCCTGAAGGCGCCCTGGTACGGCTACGAGCTGGGCTACTGGGAGGCGGAATTTGCCGGGGAGGCCGAGCTGGCCCTGCGTGGCGACTACTATAAGACGGGGGCCAAGCTGGCCGAGCGGCGGAGAAAAGTCTAAGCCGCGGGTTCGACCTTCTGGATCTGGAGGATGCTCCTTCCCCTCGGGCGGGGGGCCTGGGAGCGTGATACAGCAGGAAGGAGGGTGCCGTGCTGGACGGCTGTGCCCCCTGGCCGCCGGAGTTCGGCGAGGCGTACCGGCGCACAGGCTACTGGCAAGGCCAGACCCTGGGGGACCTGCTGCACGCGTGGGCCGACGCGTACGGCGACAGCCCCGCGGTCGTGAGCGGCGGCGAGCGCGTCAGTTACCGGAGCCTCGCCGAGCGCGCCGATCGCCTGGCGGTTCACCTGCGGCGCCTGGGGATTGGGCGCGGCGACCGCGTCGTCGTACAGTTCCCGAACATTCCCGAGTTCCTGTACCTGTGCTTCGCCCTGTTTCGGCTCGGCGCCCTGCCCGTGCTCGCGCTTCCTCCGCACCGGGAGCACGAGATCGCGCACCTCGTGGAATTCTCCGGGGCGGTCGCGTACGCCATTCCGTCCACTTTCCGCGGGTTCGACTACGTGCAGCTGGCCCGGGCTGTCCAGGCCCGGGTGCCCGCCCTCAGGCACGTGCTCCTCGTCGGGGAGCGGCCCGAGCGTGACGTCATCGATCTCCGGGCGCTCCTCGCCGCACCGGCCGGAGGCGGGACCGCGGCGGAGCCCCTGAACCGCCTCCGGCCGGATCCCTCGGACGTCGCCCTCTTCCTGCTCTCGGGCGGGACCACCGGCCTGCCGAAGCTGATTCCCCGCACGCACGACGACTATGCCTACAACTTTCGGGCGAGCGCGGAGTTGTGCCGCTATTCCCGGACGACGCGGTATCTTGTCTCCCTTCCCATCGGGCACAACTTCCCTCTCGGGTGCCCCGGGGCGCTGGGGACGCTGCACAATGGAGGCACGGTCGTACTGACGATGAGCGCGGATCCCGACGTCGCATTCCCGGTGATCGAGCGGGAGCGCGTCACCGCGACCGGCCTCGTCCCCGCGCTGGCGATCCGGTGGCTCGATTCCCCGGAGAGGGAGCGCTACGACCTGACAAGTCTGGAACTCGTGACGGTCGGCGGCGCCCGCCTCAACCCGGAGACCGCGCGGCGCATCCGGCCGGGGCTGGGCTGCCGGCTTCAGCAGGTGTACGGGACGGCGGAGGGGTTGATCAACTACACGCGGCTTGACGACCCGGAGGAGGTTATCGTCGAGACCCAGGGGCGCCCGCTCTCGCCCGGCGATGAAGTGCGCATCGTCGACGACGAGGACCGGTCGGTTCCCGGGGGGCAGCGGGGGCAGTTGCTGGCCCGGGGCCCGTACACGATTCGGGGATACTACCGGGCGGAGGAGCAGAACCGCCAGGCCTTCACCGCGGACGGGTTCTACCGGATGGGAGACGTGGTGCGCCTCCACCCCTCAGGAAATTTTGTGGTCGAGGGACGCGTGAAGGACTTCATCAACCGGGGTGGCGAGAAGATCTCCGCCGAGGAAGTCGAGAACCTCATCCTGGGCCACCCGAGCGTCTTGAACGTGACGATCGTCGCGATGCCGGACCCCGTGCTGGGCGAGCGGATTTGCGCGTACGTCATCCCCCGCGCAGGGGCGCGGGTGGCGTTGGAGGAGCTCCGCGCGTTCTTGGGAGGGAAGGGGATCGCGAAGTTTAAGCTCCCGGAACGGCTCGAGGTGGTGGACAGCTTCCCGCTGACGAGCGTCGGCAAAATCAACAAGATGGCGCTTCGCGAGGATATCGCGCGAAAGCTGAGGGCGTGCGGTGAGGGACGTCCTCGACAGGGTTGAGCGCTGGCTCCACGAGGGAAAGAAGGTGGCTGTGGCCACCGTCATCGCCATCGAGCGCTCGGCGCCCCGGGATCCCGGCGCCGTGCTTGCGGTGACCGAGGATATGGAGATGGCCGGCTCCGTATCCGCAGGGTGCGTCGAGGCCGCGGTGGCTGAAGAGACCGCGGAGATCATCCGCACCGGCCGCCCCAAGCGGCTGACCTACGGCATCGCCGATGAGGAGGCGTTTGCGGTGGGGCTCTCCTGCGGGGGGGTCGTGCATTTCTTCGCCGCTCCGTTGCGTATGGACGAGATCTTCAGGGCGCTGGCGAGCGCGATTCGCGCTGAGGATCCGGTCGTGCTCGCGACCGAGGTCTTGGGCCCTCACACCGGAGCCCGCATGCTCATCGCTCCCAATCGAATCGTGGGCGCGCTCGGCGATCCGGACCTAGAGAAAGCGGTCGCGGCGGATGCCCGTGCGATGCTCGAGCAGGCGCAAACCGGAACGCGCCGTTACGGCGTGCGGGGCGAGCCGCCCGGGGAGGCGGAAGTGTTCATCGAGTCATTTGCGCCGCCGCCGCGGATGTACGTCTTCGGGGCGACGACCCACGCCGCCGCCGCGGTTCGGATGGGGAAGCTTCTGGGGTATCGGGTGACCCTCTGCGATGCCCGCGCTGCACTGGCTACCCCGGACCGCTTCCCAGGCGCGGACGAGGTCGTCGTCGAGTGGCCGGATGAGTTCCTCGCCCGCGCGCCGGTTGACCGCCGGACCGTGATCTGCGTCCTCACCCACGACCCAAAGTTTGACATTCCGCTCCTTCAGGCCGCGCTCAGGACGCCCGCAGCGTATATTGGGGCCTTGGGCAGCCGCCGCACGCACGAGGCCCGGTGCAGGAAGCTGGTGGAAGCGGGAGTGCCCGAGGAGGCGCTCGTCCGGATCCGGGCGCCCATCGGCCTTGACATTGGAGGCCGTACGCCGGAAGAAGTCGCGGTCGCGATCGCTGCCGAGATCATTGCACTCCGCTCCGGACGCCCTGGGGGATTTCCGAGGATCCGTGCTGAGCGAGAGCCCGGAGAGCCGGCGCCGCGGGATCTCCGGTGAGATCGCGCAGGCCGCCCGAAGACCATCCCCTGGCCGCGGCGGCCCGCCGGTGGCTGCGCGCCCTCCAGCGGGCCGTCCGCGCGGTCGACTATGCGGCGGGCCGCCGGCTTTTCGCCGGGGATACGTATTCCTTCGGCACCTACGCCGCGGTCATCCGCGGCCGCGGGCCGCTCGAGCGCGGCCAGTGGAGGCACGTCTGGCCGCGCATCCGCCGCTTCACCTTCCGGCTGGCGGAGATGCGCTGTCTGGGAGACGAGACGGGCCTGTGCGTAATCGTCCCCTGGGACTCGCTCGGCGTCGCCCCGGGTGGGAGGACCTTCCCCCGGCCGGGGCGGGCGACCCTCTTCCTGGCGCGCCGGCGGAGGCGCTGGGTCGCCCTCCACTCGCACTTCTCCCTGGCCCCATCGGCTGCCGGCCCCTCGCGCACGCCCGGGACGCCCGCCCGCCGGGCGGGCCGGTCGCCGGTAGGACCGCAGGCGCGCCCCCGCTGAGCGCTACTCCGCGTAGACCCTGGCGATGTGCTCTTCTCACACCTC
>JAPVSX010000309.1:0-5511 GCA_047519495.1 Armatimonadota bacterium | reverse complement strand
GTGGAGGCCGGCGTGATCCGCACCGACCTGCACCGGAGCCTTCCTGACCGTCTGCACGAGTTGCACACCGGCATCCGCGAGGTCCTGGCCGACGCCCGGCCGTCTGCGGTCGCCCTCGAGGACCTCTTCGCCCATCCGGGCTTTCCCAGAACCGCGGTCATCATGGGGCACGTGTGCGGGGTGATCAGCCTGGCCGCCGCGCAGTGCGGCGTGCCGGTCGATCCGATTCCCCCGGCCGCGGTCAAGCGCGCGATCGCCGCCTCTGGCCGGGCCGGGAAGCGCCAGATCCAGCGCATGGTCCGGGTACTGCTCGGGTTGGCCGAGGAGCCGGGTGCGCACGTGGGGGATGCCCTTGCGGTCGCGGTCACGGCGCTCTCCCGGCGGGGCGGGCCCGCGCTCGGGACGCTTCGCGTACCGCCGCGGCTGCGGGGCGGGGCGGAGGCGCGGCGGCTGGCATGATCGCGTTCCTGCGCGGGCGCGTCCTGCGCCGGGATGAGGATCTGCTCGTCGTCGACTGCGGCGGCGTCGGCTACGAGGTGCACCTGCCCGGGTTCCTCCGCGACCTGCTGCGCTCGGAGCCGCACCGGCTCGCCGACACGGTCGAGCTGCACATCTCGTATCACGTGTCGGCGAACCAGCCGCGGCCGCTCCTCGTCGGGTTTCTGCGGGAGATCGAGCAGGAGTTCTTCGAGCGGTTCATCACCGTGGACGGCCTGGGGCCGACCAAGGCGATGAAGGCGATCGTCCACCCGATCGAGCGGGTGGCGGACGCGATCGAGCGCAAGGACGTCGGGTTCCTCAAACGGCTGCCCGGGATCGGCGAGCGCACCGCGGAGAAGATCGTCGCCGCCCTGCACGGTAAGATGGGCAAGTACGCGCTCCTGCGCAGCGAGGCTCCCGCAGCGGCCCCCGAGCCCGCGGTCGACTTCCGCGAGGAGGTCATCCAGGTGCTGACCGGGCAGTTGGGCCACCGGACCGTGGAAGCGCGGCGCATGGTCGAGGAGGCGCTCCGCCGGAACCCCGGGATCGCCTCCGCCGAGGATCTGTTCGAGGAAGTGTACCGCGCAGAGCGGGGGGCGCCGGCGTGACGCGGGAGCGAACCGTCGGACCGGTCCCCGATCCCCCGCCGCGGGGGGCGCCCACGGCGCCGGGGGCGGCCGCCCCCCCGGGGGAGCGAGGCGGGCGGACGGCGGACGGCGCCGAGGACGAGCAGTTCATCCGGAGCCTCCGGCCCCGCGTCCTCAGCGAGTGCATCGGCCAGACGCGCGTCACGAGCGGCCTCCAGATCAGTATTCAGGCGGCGCGCGAGCGGGGCGAGGCCCTGGACCACGTCCTCCTGCACGGTCCGCCGGGGCTCGGGAAGACGACGTTTGCGAACGTGGTCGCCGCCGAGATGGGCACGAGCATCGTGACGACGTCCGGGCCCGCCCTCGAGCGCGGCGGAGACCTGATGGGGATCCTCACCAACCTGAGCCGGGGGGACGTCCTGTTCATCGACGAGATCCACCGGCTCCCCCGGGCGGTCGAGGAGTTCCTCTATCCGGCGATGGAGGACTTCTGCGTCAACTTCGTGATCGAGAAGGGCGCCCATGCGCGGACCCTCCGGTACACGCTCAAGCCGTTCACCCTCGTCGGCGCCACGACCCGGGCGGGGCTCCTGTCCTCCCCGCTGCGCGAGCGGTTCGGCATCACGCACCACCTCGACTTCTACCCGGTGGAAGATCTCACGCTCGTCGTCTGCCGGTCCGCCTCGATCCTCGGCGTCACGATCACCGACGAGGGCGCCGCGGAGATCGCCCGCCGGTCCCGGGGCACGCCGCGCATCGCCAACCGGCTGCTCCGCCGGGTCCGGGACTTCTCGCAGGTCCGGGCGGATGGCACAATCACGCTCGAGGTGGCGCGCGAGGCGCTCGAGTTTGAAGGCGTAGACCCGCTCGGGCTCGACGCGCAGGACCGGGAGCTGCTGCGCACCGTAATCCAGGTGTACGGCGGCGGGCCGGTGGGTATCGAGGCGCTCGCCGCCACGCTCAACGAGGAGGTCGACAGTCTCGTCGAGATGATCGAGCCGTACCTGCTGAAGATCGGATTCCTGACGCGGACGCAGTCCGGCCGGCGCGTGACCGCGCCGGCGTGTGATCACCTCTGCCTTGCGGCGCCGCCGCAGGCGTCAGGCACCGGGCAGGCGCACCCCCCGGGGGGGTCAGGCGGGCCGGCGGACCGGGGCGGCCGCGGCCAGGGCACGCTGTTCTCGTGACGATGCCGCAGATCGGCCGCTTCCTCATCACGCTCGGCATCCTCCTGATCATCATGGGAGGGCTCGTGATGCTCCTGGGCGGGATACCCCGGCTCCCGGGCGACATCTACGTCCAGCGGAAGGGGTTCACGCTGTACGTGCCGCTCCTCGGGAGCCTGCTCCTGAGCCTCATCCTGACGATCCTGCTGAACCTCTTCTTCGCGCGGCGATGACCCCGGCAAAGCGTACAGGGGGTCCCCGGCCGCTCGCCGGCCTGGCACTGGCGGTGGTGCTGGCCGGCGTGGCCGCGCTCCCGCCGCTCTCCGCGCGCGCGGTGGAGCCGCTCAACGTGCGGGTCGGGATCGTGGTCGAACAGCCGGTGCTCCACGTCTCGGGGGACGGCCCGGTCGCGGCCGCCGGCCCGGCCGCGGAGGGCGCGGCCACCCTCCCGGGAGGGGAGTGGACGGTGCTGCCCGGCGCCACAGGCCTCGAGATCGGCGGCACCACGTTCGGCCCCGTCGTCCGCCTGACCCCGCAGGCGGGGTTTCTCAAGGTCGAGGGCCGGGCGTACCGCGGCGTGATCGAGCTCCGGCGCACGGCGGCGGGCCGGCTCACGGCGGTCAACGACCTCGAGCTCGAAGCGTACCTGTACGGCGTCATGAAGGGCGAGATCGATCCCCGCTGGCCGCCGGAGGCGGTGAAGGCCCAGGCCGTCGCCGCGCGCACGCTCGCGGTCGAGCGCCTCTTCGAGGCCCGCGGCCCCGCGTCTGCCGCGGGGTACGACCTGCCCGCCACGACCGACGCCCAGGTCTACCTCGGGATGGGCGGGGAAGACCCTGCGGGCAACGCGGCGGTGGACGCCACGCGGGCGCTGCTCGTGACGTACGAGGGGCGTCCGATCTTTGCCGCCTACCACTCCAACTCGGGGGGGCACACCGAGGACAGTGAGAACGTCTGGGGGAGCGTGTACCCGTATCTGCGGGGGGTGCCGGACCCGTACGCCCTCGGCGCGCCCGGGGTGGCCTGGACCGCGGTGCTCCCGCTCGCCGCGGTCCAGGCCGCACTCCGCCAGGGCGGCGTGGACGTGCCGGCGCTCGACCGGGTCGAGCCGGGCCGCACCACAGTCTGGGGCCGCGCGATCACGGTGCGGCTCCTCGGCCAGGACGGCCGGGTGCAGGAGATCACCGCGAACCGGTTCCGGCTCCTCGTCGGCGCCGGGACCATCCGCAGCGCGATGTTCACGGCCGCCCGCCGCGGCGCGGGCGTGGAGTTCACCGGGCGGGGCTCCGGGCACGGCGTCGGCCTCGACCAGTGGGGCGCCCGGGCGATGGCGGTCGAGGGGTTCACGTTCGAGCAAATCTTGAAATATTACTACACCGGCGTCGTGATAGCGCAGCGGTACTAAGAGCGATCCCAAGCACGCTGCCGCGGCGGCCCTCCGCCTCCCGAACAGGCTCTGAGCTCGCTTGGCGGTCCCTTTCCGCTCCCAATGGACGTCCGTGGGGATGTTGACATATACGTCGCCATATATCATTCTGGGATCACGATGCGGAAGACGATGGTGTATCTCACCGACACGCAGCGGGCAGCGCTGGCGCGGTATGCGCGGAGCCACCGGCGCGGAGCATGGCCGAAGTGATCCGCGAGGCGGTCGATCGCCTGCTGGGGGCCGAGGAACGGCCAGGGCGGTCCGCGCGCTTCGTCGGCAGTGCCGCAGGCCCCGAGCAGGCGCCGATTTCGGAACGCGCCGAGGAATTGCTCCGCGAGTACCTGCGCCGCACGCCACCGCAGTGATCCTGGTCGACACGGGTGCGTGAAGCTCTCTGACTTCGACTACGATCTCCCGCGCCACCTGATCGCCCAGAGCCCGGCCCGACCCCGCGACAGCGCGCGGCTGCTCGTCCTCTCCCGCGAGACCGGGGTGATCGAGCACCGGGTCTTCCGCGACCTCCCCGACTATCTGAGATCGGGCGACGCGCTCGTCCTCAACAACACGAAGGTGCTGCCGGCGCGGTTGCGGGCGCGCCGGGCGACCGGCGGGGAGGTGGAGGTGCTGCTTCTGCACCCCCTGGCCGGCGCGCAATGGGAAGCGCTTGTCCGCCCCGGACGCCGGGTGCGGGAGGGAGCGCGCCTCGTGTTCGCGCCCGGGGTGCTGGAGGGCACGGCCGGCCCCCGGACCCCGTCCGGGACGCGGGCGATCACCCTCGAGCACCGGGGCGACCTCCGGCCGATCCTCGAACGGATCGGCGAGATGCCGGTGCCGCCCTACATCGAACGCCGGCTCGAGGATCCGGACGACTACCAGACGGTGTACGCTGAGCGGGAAGGCGCGGTCGCGGCGCCGACCGCCGGCCTCCACTTCACCCCGGCGCTCCTCGACGGGGTGCGCCGGCGCGGGACGGCGATCGCGTTCCTGACCCTCCACGTGGGCATCGGCACGTTCCGCGCGGTGGAAGCGGAGAACGTGACCGCACACCGGATGGAAGCCGAGTGCTACGACGTCGGGTCCGAGGCCGCGCGGACGATCAACGACGCGCGCGAGCGGGGCGGGCGGATCGTCGTCGTCGGCACGACCGGCGTACGGGCGCTCGAGTCCGTGGCCGGGGACGACGGGACCGTGCGCGCGGGGAGCGGGTGGACAGACCTCTTCATCACGCCCGGGTTCCGGTTCCGCGCGACGGACGCGCTGGTCACGAACTTCCACCTCCCGCGCACCACGCTCCTGATGCTGGTGAGCGCGTTTGCGGGGCGGGAGCGCATCCTCGCCGCGTACGCGGAGGCGATCCGGAAGGCGTACCGATTCTACAGCTTCGGGGATGCGATGTTGATTCTCTGACGAATCTAGCTGGGCGCGAGCCGGGTCCAGCCCCGGCCTTCGGGGGTCCACTTGTCCAGCGGACGGCCGAGGTAGTCCTTGCCCTCGACCTGGTAGCCCGCGGCCTGGAGTCGCTTGACGGCCTCCGCGTAGTACCGGTAGTCGAGCTGCCAGACGCCGCGAAGCGGATTGCGGTAAGCGCCCAGCCCGCCGAGCAGTTTGCGGACGTTCTGGTCCTCGCTCGTCTCGCACCGGAGCTCGACGCTCTGGGTGATCGTCCCGAACGCCTGGATCTTGGGGTTCTGCGGGGCCACGGCAGGCTGGCCGCCGGGGTTCTCCGAGGTGGCCCACGAGCGCTGCGCGGGCGCCGGAGTGGGGCGGGCCGCCGCCGCGGTCTTTTCCTCGCGGCTCCTCTCGCCGGCGGGAGCCTGCGTGGGCGCGGGCGATGGGGGTGTGCCGTTGG
>JAPVSX010000308.1:0-1760 GCA_047519495.1 Armatimonadota bacterium | reverse complement strand
GTGGTGCAAGCGCCTCGCGTACTCGGCAATCACAGCGTCCGTGCCGTCCATGCTATCATCCACGAAGATGAGCTCATGCGGAACCGCCGCCAGTGCGTGTTCCACGCGCGCAATGAGCCGGGCGACATTTTCCCGTTCGTTGAATGTCGGTAGAACGACCGACAGCATCACAGCTTCGGGACCCTCCCCACGGGCGCAGCAGCGGACCGGCGTCCGGCGAGCCGCAGCTGAGTCCAGCGACACACGTAGCCCGCCAGGTAGGCGAACTGCGCGATGGCCCCAATCCAGCGCAGTGTCGCGAGAGCTGTAACCATGCGCACCACGTGTCGTCCCGCCCGATACAGCGGGCTGCGAGCGACCACCGCTGCACCGTGGCCGTCCGGGGTGTCGACGGCTGCCGACGGCATCAGCCAGGTCGCCTCGGCAGACTGCCGCCCGTTTCGAAGGAACATCCGGCATAGCGCGAGGAGGCTGTCCGGCATGGGATGGAAGAACCAGGCGTGGGGCGCGACGATGATTCGCAGGCCGCGATTGCGTACTCGAATCCGCATCTCAGGATCGACCCCTCGGGGGATCTGTTCGTTGAATCCACCGAGCTCCCAGAAGAAGGACCGGCGGAACGCGCAGCACTGGGTGGTGACCATATCGCTCTCGGTCGCCACAGGCACTACCGGAGAGCAACTGCGCGGGATTTGTCGACCGGCGGCGCGCTGGAAGGCCGACGAGTCCGGCGGCAGCAGTTGCGCCGCGCCGACCATGCCGATGCGCTCATCCTTCAGCAGCATGATCATGTTCTCTACGACGCGCTCATGGCCGAGCCGCACGTCGTCGTCAAGAAAGACCAGTACGTCTCCGGACGCCCGCCCGGCGCCGAGATTCCGGGCGCGCCCGCTCGGGGACACGCCGGTGACCACATGTACCTCCTGGGCGCTGAGGGTCTGCGCCTGGACGTCCTGGACGAGCTGCTCCGGTTCCCTGTCAACCAGGGATGGGATGATGACGGAGACGGTGGGCCTACACACTGGTCACCCGCAACGCATCAAGGTCTACCGATACACGGCGCGTGATGTTTCCCAATTGTACGGTGAGGACGATGGGGTTCGCCGGACCCGAGTCGACTTGAACCAGCACCCCGGGGGCGAAGCACACCGCTGAGACCAATGCGGTCTCGGGCGCAAGCGGCATCCGGATGATGCATGCGGGGCCGTTGCTCGTGAAGACCTGGCGCGCCTCCATGTCGCTTGAGGGGCTCGTCGCCCAGAGCCGTCCTTCGAACCCCTCCACCTGGAACGTATCATGCGCACCGAAGCTGCACCGGCCGGGCAGCCGGATCGTGCTCCAGGCGGAGTCGAATCGCCCGTCCACGCGGTCCACCAGGCAGAGGGCCCGACACATCGGGAGCAGGATCATTGCCCGCCGCACCTGGCTCCCAGGTGCCGGCGCCGCCGCGTAGGTCGGCGGTATCCGGACCGGCAACCGCACGACGAGCGGCGTAACCCATCGGGCGAGCGCCCGCCCCTGCCACCCCGCTTTCTCCCTGGTGACCTTCGTCAGGCGGCGCCGGAGGCCCATCCGCAACGTGACCGGCGTCCCCTGCCCCACCAAGGCGACGAAGTCGTTATCGATGACGCGCACCTCATCGTACACGCGGACCGCGTAGGCCTCATCGCCGATCGAAATCACCGGCATGAACCCGATCCAGCGCGGGTCGGTGGGTGCGCTTGCGTCGTGCGGGGGCGGCGGGACAATCGTGCGGCCCC
>JAPVSX010000307.1:0-7561 GCA_047519495.1 Armatimonadota bacterium | reverse complement strand
GCCACCATCATCCCGCGCACCTCGCTGACGCTGATCTTCACCGTGCTGCTGTTCGCGATGGCCTTTTCGACGCTGGGAATGGGAATGCTCCCCTGGCAGGAGATCGCCGCGCACCAGGGCGACCCCGTCGCGCTCCTCGCCCACAGCATCCCCCTCGTTGGCGTGGTCGCCGGGCCGTTCGCCGCGATCTTGGGGGGCACGATCCTGCTGATCTCCGCGAACACCGGCGTCATGGGCAGTTCCCGGCTCACGTTTTCGATGGCGGAGCTGGGCCTCGCCAGCAAGTGGATGGACGTCGTGCACCCGAAGTACCGCACGCCGCACCGTACGATCATGCTCTTCTCGGCCATGGCGATCGTTGAGGCGCTCCTCTCGTTCCTGACGCCCCAGGCTCTCGACACGCTGGGGAACATGTACGCCTTCGGCGCGACGCTGGCGTATTTGCTCGTATTTGTCTCGCTGGTCCGGCTCCGCTTCGTCGACCCGGTCACGCCTCGCCCGTATCGGGTCCCGTTCAATCTGCGGTGGCGCCGGGGCGGCGAGGTCGTGCAGATCCCGGTCCTCGCGTTCCTCGGCCTTGCCGGGGTCAGCCTGATCCTCTTCGAGGTGATCCTCACGCACACGATCGGCCGGATCGCCGGACCGGCGTGGGTGCTCCTCTGCCTCGGGTACTACGTCTGGTACCGCCGCCGGCAGGGATATCCGATCTGGGGATCCCTCCAGCGGCGCTGGGAGGCCGACCAGATGGCGATCCTGGCGTCCGCCGAAGAGTACGCCCTGCTGGAAGAGTACAAGTTTGCGCTCGCCGCCCGCGAGCGGGCGCGCGCCCGTCAGATGCGGACGTCCGAGCCCGTCGGGGGCTCCCGCGAATAGCGCAGCCCGCTGTCTGAGGCTGGAACGGTGGGGCCTCAACCCGGGATCACGAGGTCCGAGAGTGTCCGCGGGTAGTACGTGATGAGCTCGATCCCGTCGCCGGTCACCAGCACGGTGTCGGAGTGACGGAACCCGGCGAACCCGGGGATGTAGATCCCCGGCTCGACGCTGAATACCATCCCCGGCTGGATCACCGTGTCGTCGCCGAGATCGAAGAACGGCGCCTCGTGAATCCCCATCCCCAGCGCGTGGCCGGTGTGGTGGCGCCAGTACGGCATCAGGTCGTGGGCCTCGAAGTAGGCCATCACCGCCCGGTCCACGTCGGAGCACCGGGCGCCCGGCCGGATCGCGTCGAACGCCGTCTGCTGGGCGCCCAGCATCAGGTCGAAGTAGCGCCGCTGCCGGTCGTCCGGCGGCCCGACGATCATCGCGCGCTCCAGCTCGCTGCCGTAGCCACCGATCCCGGCCCCGGCGCCGGTCACGAGCACGTCCCCCGCCCGGAACACGGCGTTGGTCGTCAACGAGTGCGGGATCGCCGAGTCCTTGCCGATCTGGCCCCGGTACCCGGCGTGCGCGCCGGACCAGAGCCACGACAAGGGCCGGTAGGACGGCCCCAGCGCGCGGATCATCGCCTGCGTCGCGTCGAAGGACGCCCGGCCGCTCGCCTCGGTCTCCGTGATGCCGGGGCGCGTATACTCCTGGAGCAGCGCGTGCGCGAGGTTCCCCCACGTCGCGCTCTCGCGGATCAGCGTCACCTCCTCCGCCGACTTGACCGCGATCATCTCCTCAATCAGATCCCGGGAGGGCACGATCCGGGCGTCCTTGAGGAGCTCGCTCAGCGCGGGGCCGCGGTATCCGTAGCCCCCGCCGTAGCCGTCGCTGTCGACGCCGATGCTGCCGGCCCCCAGGCCGAGGTCGCCGCAGATCTCGGCGAACCGCCGCATCGGGTGCGTGCGGCCGGGGTACTCAGGGTACGACTCGACCTCGTCCGCGTGGGCGTGGAGGCGGGAGTGCTCGTCCTCGAGCTTCGGGACAAACAACACGCTCCGGCCGCTGCGCGGAAACGCCAGCCCGATTGGCCGCTCGGTCTGGATGAACGAGAACCCGGTCAGGTAGAATACCTGGGTCGGGCTGAAGAGGCACAATCCGGCGAGCTCCCTCCGGGCCAGCTCCTCGCGCACACGGGCCTGCCGCCGCCGGATCTCGTTGGCGCTGATGGTCAACGGCATGCCGCACCTCTCCTCGATCGCACACCCCGGTGGCCCTCACGGGCCACGGGGGGTCAGCGTCCCACTGCCAGCAGAGATCGGATGCCTACAGGTATCAATGCGCCGGGGCGGGGGGAATGCCCTGCGCCGGCAAGACCGGCACGACCCCGCGGTCCTTCGCGAGCAGGGGCTGCCGCCGGCGCGGCGAACGGTCCCGCTAGATAGGGGGGAGGGCACCGTATGGGGTCAGTGGGGCCAGCCGGAATCGGAATTCTCGTCATCGCCGTGCTACTGCTCTGGAACGGGGTCAAGGTCGTCCGCGAGTATCAGCGCCTGGTCGTGTTCCGCCTGGGCCGCAGCTCCGGCGCCAAGGGGCCGGGGGTCGTGTTCCTGATCCCGATCGTGGACAAGGCGGTCTGGGTGGACCTGCGCGAGGTGTTCCTCGAGATCCCCGCGCAGACATGCATCACCAAGGACAACGCCCCGATCTCGATCGATTTCCTGATTTACTGGAAGGTCGTGGATCCCTCGCTCAGCGTGATCCAGGTCGGCAACTTCGCCGGCGCGGCGCAGGGGATCGCGACGACCGGCCTGCGCGCGGTCATCGGCGACATCATCCTCGACGACGTCCTCGCCAAACGGGACCAGATCAACCAGGTGTTGCGCACCAAGCTCGACGAGGCTACCGAGCGGTGGGGCGTCAAGGTGACGACCGTCGAGATCCGCGAGATCACCCCGCCGAAGGACGTCCAGGAGGCGATGACGCGGCAGATGTCGGCCGAGCGAAGCCGCCGGGCGCTCGTCACAGAGGCGGACGGCAAGAAGCAGGCGGCGATCACGATCGCGGAGGGCGCGAAGCAGGCCGCGATCCTCAACGCCGAGGGCGACCGGCAGGCCGCGATCCTCCGGGCCGAGGGGTTCTCGCTCGCGCTCGACAAGATCTTCAGCGTCGCCCGGACCGTGGACACCAATACGATGAGCCTGCAGTACCTGGAGGCCCTCAAGGCGCTGGGGGCGAGCCCGTCGACCAAGTTCGTGTTCCCGATGGAGTTCACCCGGCTGCTGCAGCCGTTCCTGGACTACGCCGGGCGGTCGTTCACGAACCCGCCGAAGTCTCCGTAGGCCTCCTATCCGCAGGCCTCCTAGAGGACGGCTGCGTGGGTCTCCGGGTTGAAGACGTGCATCTTCTTCATGTCGAGGACGACCTCGGTCGCCTGGCCCATCCGCGCCTGGCTGCGGGCGTCCACCCGGGCGACGATGCTGTGGTCGCCGGCGGTCAGGTAGAGGATGATGTCCGACCCGAGCGGCTCGTGCACGTCCACGTTCGCCCGGAGCACGGCTCCGTCCCCATGCAGCGCCCGGTCGTAGATATCCTCCGGCCGGATGCCAAAGATGATCGGCCGCCCGGCCCAGTCGGCGAGCTTCGGCACGTTCTCCGGCGGCACCTCAGCCCGGAAGACGCCGCCGTCGACGAACATCTTGCCGTCCTGCCTGTCGAGCCTGGCCTCGACGAAGTTCATCGCCGGCGAGCCGATGAATCCCGCGACGAACAGGTTCGCCGGCCGGTCGTAGAGGTTCAAGGGGCTGTCCACCTGCTGCACCACGCCGTCCTTCATGACGACGATCCGGTCGCCCATGGTCATCGCCTCGACCTGGTCGTGGGTCACGTAGATCGTCGTCGTCTGGAGCCGCGCGTGCAGCTTCTTGATCTCCGCGCGGGTCTGGACGCGCAGCTTGGCGTCCAGGTTGCTGAGGGGCTCGTCCATCAGGAACACCTGCGGCTCCCGGACGATCGCCCGCCCGAGCGCCACCCGCTGGCGCTGGCCGCCGGAGAGTTGCTTGGGCTTGCGGTGGAGTAGCTCCTGAATGCCCAGCATCTCCGCGGCCTCCTTGACCCGCCGGTCGATCTCGGCCCGCGGGTACTTCCGCAGGCGCAGGCCGAAGGCCATGTTGTCGTACACGGACATGTGGGGGTACAGCGCGTAATTCTGGAACACCATCGCGATGTCGCGGTCCTTGGGCGCCACGTCGTTCACGACCCGGTCCCCGATGTAGATGTTGCCCGACGTGGTCTCCTCGAGCCCGGCGATCAGCCGCAGGCAGGTCGTCTTTCCGCACCCTGACGGGCCGACCAGGACGGTGAACTGCTTGTCGGGGATCTCCAGCGAGACGTTGTTGACGGCGAGGACGGTGCCGAACTGCTTGATGACTTGCTCGAGCATCACCTTGGCCATCGTGGTCCTCCCCAGGCGGCGAACCAGTCTCTGGCAGCCCCACCCCGGGGCCGCGCACGATGAGTTTCCGCCGTCCCTACCCCCCATTGTACACGACGCAGCAAGGTCGTGATCCCCTCACCGGGACGCCCCCCGAGAGAGCCCGGCTGCGGGACGGCCGGCCTTAGCGCATCCGCCGCTTGACCGCGTCGATCGCCTCGACGGGCGCCGGATCGATCCCCCGGAGGTACGCCAGGTAGATGCTGACGAGGTCGCCGAGGAGCACGAGCGACAGGATGCGCGAGATTGGGCTCCGGCCGCGGGCGCGCACCTCGTGGAGCCCGGCGGCGTGCCGGAGGGCCACGTCGGAGGTGATGCGGATCCGCCGGAGCGCGCGCGCCGGCTCGTCACCGCCCAGCAGGAGGACCACCGAGACGAGGGCGCGCACTTCGGGAGGCGCGCCCCAGCCGACGGTCTCGTTGTGGGTCAGCTCGGGGAAGACGTTCCATGCGGCGAGCGTCTTGCTGTTCTCGTTGAACTGGCACTTCCAGCGCCGCGCGGCGGCCTCGAGCTGCGGCGAGCCGGCGTAGATCGCGGGGATCCGGCCGGCGAGCTGCTGGGCCAGGCGCTTGGCCGGGTTGCGGGAGGTCGGCACGCCCGGACCCGACTCCGCGGCGACCTGTTCGAGGACTCCGGCGGCTTCCTCGACCTCCTCGGCGCACGGTCCGACGAGGCCCCACCGCTCGAGGGCGGCGAGGGCGGGCACCATCAAATACCCGAGGGCCGCCCGGGGCGCGAGTCCGCCGGGGACCCGGACGACCCCGTCCCGGGCGGCCCTCTCCGCAAGCCGCCCGCCCGAAGTGACCGCCAGCACCCTGGCCCCGGCGCGCTGCGCCTCGTCCACCGCCGCGAGCGTCTCCTCCGTCTCGCCGGAGTAGCTCGTCGCGATCACGACGGACTGCGGGCCGGCGTACCGGGGGAGGCGCGAGTCCCGCACGACGACGAGGGGCAGCGGGAGCCGGTCCCCCAGCGCCGCGGCCAGGAGGTCGCCGCCGATCGCCGAGCCGCCCATCCCGGCGACGATGACGTGGGCAGGGGCGCGCGGGAGCGACGGCAGCGGAGCCGCGAGGCCGATCCGCCGCGCCTCGCGGACCTGACGGGAGAGCGTGAGGGCGGTCTGGAGCATGCCGGACGGGTCGCACGCGCCGTAGCGGGACGCGTCGTCGAGGTCGTCGAGGGGGAGCATACACTCGAGTATTCGCCGGGCGCGCGAGCCGTTCCCACCGCGCCCGCAGGGACCGCCCGCCGCCGGCCCGAACCCCCTACCCTGCCGGATTCCGGCCGGCCCGTTGCGCCACATCGTCACACTGCCGGGATGGCGCGCCCGGGTGAACCGGGCGCGGTACGCCGGTACGGTGCGAGGAAGGAGGGCTCTGTCCGGTGGCCAGCGGACCGAAGCGCATCAGGCGGCGGACCCGCCTGAACCGGCGGGCGATCAACATCCGCACTCTTCTTGCGGACCGCGAGTTCATCAAGGTCACCGCGTTCGTGCTTCCCCACCGGATCAAGGCCCGCGTCCTCGACATGCTGGAGCGGCTGCGCCGGGACCGGATGGACCTCCGGTTGCGCGCCGACCCGGACCGCTCACCGGCGCTGCCCGAGATGACGGACGGTGAGGTGGTCCGGGAAATCAACTGGCGGCTCGGGACGCTGCCGCCCGGCGACGCCGAAACCGTGGCCCGGTACATCCGCCACCTGACCCGGTGGTACACCGAACGCCGCAAGAAGGCCGCCCGGGCGCGGCGACGCCAGGCGATGTCTCTCCCGGCTCCCCGCTGATGGCCGTCCCGCGCCGGCCAAATGCTCAGGGCCTGCCCCTGCCCAGGGTGGCGCTCGTCCACTATACCAGCCCGCCCGTGATCGGCGGGGTCGAGAGTGTGCTGGCCCGCCAGGCGCACCTGCTCGCCGCGCGGGGGTTCGACGTCCATGTCCTCGTGGGCCGTGGGAGCCCGCTCGGCGGCCGGGTGCGTGTGCACCACCTCCCGCTCCTGGATTCCCGCCACCGCCGGGTGCTCGCAGTCACCCACGAACTGGAGCAGGGCCGGGTCACGCCGGCGTTTGCCGCGCTCGCCGCGCAGATCCAAAACGCCCTGGGCCGCCAGCTTTCGGACATCGACGTCTGCCTCGTGCACAACGCGCTCACGCTGCACAAGAACCTCGCACTGACCGCGGCCCTCCACCGGCTCGCGTCGCAGCGGCTCCCGGTCCGGTTCGTCGCGTGGTGCCACGATCTGGCGTGGACGAACCCCCAGTACCGCCCCCACCTGCATCCGGGCGAGCCGTGGAGCCTGCTCCAGACCGCGATCCCCGGCGCGACCTACGTCGCAGTGTCGCGCGAGCGCCAGCGCGAACTCGGCGCCGCGCTGAGGCTCCCGCAGGCGGAGGTCGACGTGGTCCCGAACGGCATCGACCCCGCGGCGTTCCTGCACCTCACGCCGGCGGCGCGGTGGCTCGCCGACACGCTGCGGCTGTGGGAGCAGCAGGTCGTCCTGCTCTGCCCCGTGCGGATCACGCGGCGCAAGCAGATCGAGTACGCCCTGCACGTCGTCGCCGAGATGGTCAGGCGCGAGCTCGCCGTCCGGCTGCTCGTCACCGGCCCGCTCGGCGCGCACAACCCCCGGAACCGGGAGTACCTGGAGGAGCTGCGCGCGCTGCGCCGGGACCTGGGGATCGACGAGCACGTCGTGTTCTGCGCGGAGCTGCCCGGGCCCGACGGGCGCGGGATCGTGCTGTCCGACCGCGTGATGGTCGACCTCTACCTGCTCGCCGACGGCCTGCTCCTCCCGAGCCGGGAGGAGGGGTTCGGCCTCCCGCTGCTGGAGGCGGGGCTCGCGCGGCTCCCCGCGTTTACGAGCGGGATCGGGGCCCTCCGGGAGATCGGCGGCGACGCGATCCAGACGTTCGACCTCGGCGAGCCGCCGGCCGTCTGCGCCCAGCAGGTCATCCACGGGCTGATGGACGACCGGGGCTACCGGCTGCGGCGGCGCATCCTGGGGGCCTACACCTGGGACGGCATCATGCGGGACCGGATCGTGCCGCTCTTGACCCAGCTCGCCGCGGCGGCGCGCCCATGACGGCCCCGCGGGCCTACGGCGTGGGCCAGAATGCCACGGCCCGGCCGGAGCTGGCGTGCCCCAGGTGGACCTCCGAGATCGTCGACCGGTGGTTTGCCGCGAACACGTTCCACGCCCGGACGTTCGGCGATCT
>JAPVSX010000306.1:0-4537 GCA_047519495.1 Armatimonadota bacterium | reverse complement strand
CTGGGGGGCGCCGATCGTGACGGAAGTGGTGCCCTTCAGGACATTCCACCCCGCCGAGGAGTCCCATTGGGAGTACTTCCGGCGAAACGGCGAGCAACCATACTGCCAGGTCGTGATTGCGCCAAAAGTGGCGAAATTCCGCGAGCACTACCGCGAGAAGCTCAAGCCCCCCTAGGGTCAAGGGAGGAGTCGCCTTCGATGAGCAAACGCCGTGTGGTCCTGACCGGCGCGGGCGGGTACATCGCGCAGCGTATGTTTCGGGAGCTCAGCGACCGGTGGGAGCTGGTCCCGATCGACGCCAGACCCACGACCCGGGACGGCAGGACGGTCCCGGGGATGGTTGTCGTCGACCTGGCCGGGCCGGACCGCAACGCGTACCGGCGCCACTTCCGCGGGGCTGACGCCGTGATCCACTGCGCGTACGTGAGCGCGCCGGGTCTCGACGCCGCGACCTGGCAGGAGAACAGCGACGCCAGGTTCCGGGCCGAGCATCAGAACGTGGCCCTCGCCTACAACGTCTACAGGACGGCGCTCGAGGAGGGCGTCCGCCGTGTGGTCGTGGCGAGCTCCAACCACGCCGCGGACTACTATGAGCGCCTCATCTGGACGGGCAAGCTGGAAATGGTCACAGCCGACATGCCGCCGCGCTCCGACAACTGGTACGGCTGGGCCAAGGCCGCCTACGAGCTCCTCGGCTTCGTCTTCGCCGCGGGCCAGGTCGGCGGGCGGAAGCTGGAGGTCGTCCAGTGGCGGATCGGCGGCCCCCGCGACGACGATATCGACCGGGTGAAGCCCGGAGACGTCAAGGGCATGCACCGTGCCCTGGGGGCGTACCTCTCCCGGCGGGACCAGGTGCAGCAGGCGATCCGGATGGTCGAGGCCGAGGACATCGCCGATGAACACGGCGTGCCCTTCCTCATCGTCTACGGGATTAGCGGGAATACCCACCGCTTCTGGAGCCTCGCGAACGCTTGCGAGAAGATCGGCTACCGCCCGGAGGACGACAGCCAGGTGAATTTCGCCGACAAGATCGCGGCGATTGCCCGGGCTGCCCAGAAATGATAGGAGCAGGGCCGGATTGAAGATCCCGCCGGCCTGGATGCGCGGTTCGCCGGGGAAGTAGATCCGGGTCGTCGGGACGAAGGAGGTTGTGCCATGGGTGAAGGGCGGCTTCGTGGGCAGGATCTCGCGCTGTTGTGCCTTAGGATCGGACTTGGTGTCCTGTTCATTGTCCAAGGGTGGGCGAAGGTCACGCACATCGGCGGGGTCGTCGCCATGTGGCAGACGCTGCATCTGTTTACACCTCCCATCATGGGGCCGATCCACGCGGCCGTGGAATTCCTGGGCGGCATCTTGCTCATCGCCGGTCTCCTTACCCGGCTGTGGGGGCTCCTGCTCGCGATCGACATGATCGGGGCCCTCGCACTCGTAAGGATCCGTGCGGTGGAATTTGCCCCGCCGGGGGGATGGTCTCTTGAGTGGCTCGCGCTGTGGATTGCCCTGGCGCTCTTCGCGGGCGGTGGGGGTGCACTCTCCCTCGACGGCCGCCTGGCGCGCGGTCGCACGCAGGGCCGCAGAGAACCCGCCCACGCACGATAGACGCGAGCGGTCCATCGACACGAGCTGGCAGCCTCGACCGGCAGGGAGTCAGCGCTTCTATCGGCCGCGGAGTGCTGTCGCGTCACCGCGGTCACATCCGCGACGGCTCACGGGAACGACGCCAGGGTGTCCTCGACCAGGCGGATGAACCCCGCGCGGTCAAGCCCCACGGCCACGCGCGCATTGGGGGCGGAGCCCCGCGGCGCCGCGCCCTCGGCGGCGGCCGGATTGAACGCGCGGACGTGGCGGGCATCGCACACGGTCATCCCTCTCGTGTGGTCGCCCCGCAGCTCCACGGCCACATGCATCGGGGCCCAGGCGATGACCGGAGGCTCCAGCAGGATGGCCACCGCGCACGGGTCGTGCAGGGAAGCCGAGGTCAGGCCGATGTTGCGCAGCCGCGCCAGGTAAAAGCGGAGCAGGCCGGCCATGGCCTGGGCCGTGCGCGTGCCCAGGGCCTCCAGCCGCGCGATGTCCTGCGTGTCCAGACCGGCCTGGCGGGTGAGGTTGAGCCCGCACATCCAGAGCGGAATGCCGCTCCGGAACACCACGCTGGCGGCTTCCGGATCGGACCAGACGTTGAACTCCGCGGCCGGTGTCGTGTTGCCGAAGGTCACCGAGCCACCCATGAGGCTGATCTCGCGGATGTGCCCCGCGATGTCGGGAGCCTTCAGGAGCGCCACGGCCAGGTTGGTGAGAGGACCCGTCGCGACGACGGTAACGCCGTCCCGCGCCCGAAGCGTGTCAATGAGGAAGTCGACCGCGTGGCGGCTCTCCACCGGGGCCCGGGGTGGGGGGAAGGCGTAGCCGTCGAGCCCGCTCGCCCCATGGATCTCCGCGGCATGCGCCGGGACCTGCACCAGGGGGCGGGCGCACCCGCGCGCGATCGAAACGTCGAGCGCGGCGAGATCCACGATCCGCCGGGCGTTGAGAGTTGTTTTCTCGATGTCGACGTTCCCGGCCACGGTGGTGATCCCGAGCACGTCAAAGTGCCGGGCGGCCAGCAGGATGGCCAAGGCGTCGTCGTGGCCGGGATCGCAGTCCACGAGGACGGGCCTGCGCTCCTGCCCCCCTGCGGCCTTCTGTCGCGACGCGCTCACACAGATCCTCCCCCCGTCAGGTACGCCGGCAGGCGGCGGCAACCCACCGGCCGGCGCCACACCGGCTGTCAGCGCAACCCGGCCGCGGCGATGCCCCGCACGTAATGCCGCTGCAGTCCAAGAAAGAGCAGCATCGGCACAAGGCTTGCGACCGTGGCCGACGCAAAGAGGTGGCCCCAGTACGTCTGTTCCTGCGTCACAGCCTGGCTGACGTTGACCTGCACGACCTGAAGCTGCGGGCCGCTCGTCGCCACGAGCGGCCAGAAGAACGCCTCCCACTGGAAGAGAAAGGTCATCAGCGCCACGGTGACAAAGGCCGGGACCGAGAGCGGCGCCACGACGCGCGCAAACAAGGTGAGCGGCGACGCCCCGTCGACGCGGGCCGCATCCAGCAGTTCATCGGGCAGCGCCTGGAAGAACTGGCGGAACAGAAAGATGCTCAGGCCGTCGGCGACGGCGGGGGCGATCAGAGCCTGGTAGGTATTCAGCCAGCCCAGGCGGTTGACGGTGAGGTATAGGGGGATCACGATCGCCTCGAACGGCACCATGAAGGTGATCAGAACGGCGGCGAACAGCGCATCCCGGCCGGGGAAGCGGTATTTGGCGAAGGCGAAGCCTGCCAGGCCGTTGACGAGCGCGCCGAGCATGACCGTCGCCGTGCTGACGAACATCGAGGTGCGCAGGGCCAGCGTCAGCCCTCCCGGCCCCAACACGTACCGGTAGTGGTCCAGGGTGAATGTCGCTGGGACGAACGTCCGCCATCCGAACGGGGTTGTGAACTCGAAGACCGAGGCCGTCTGCCGCAGCGACGAGGAGACCGTCCACACGAGCGGCGTGAGGATCACCAGGACGACGCCGCCCAGCGTGAGGTACCGGGCAGCCTCCACAGAAGGTCGCAGTCGCGTCATGGGTCAGTAGCCGTAGTCGGCCCGCAGGAGCCGCATCTCGGCGGCCGCGACGAGCAGGATGATGGCCAGGATGACCATCGCCATCGCCGAGGCCCGCCCCATGTCGAGGAGCCGGAACGCGGTCTTGTAGGTCTCGAACATCAGCAGATCGGTGCTCCCCGCCGGGCCGCCCAGCGTGAGCAGGTAGACGGGCGCAAACATCAAGAAGTTCACCGCGGTGTCGGCCACCAGGACGAACGCGAGCACGCGCCGGAGGAGCGGCAGCGTAATGGATCGGAAGGTCTGCCAGGTCCCGGCCCCATCGAGGCCCGCGGCTTCGAACAGCTCCCCGGGAATCTGCGTAAGTCCTGCCAGAACAAACATCATCCAGTAGCCGGCTCCCTTCCAGGTCGCCAGCAGGATGATCGAGGAGAGGGCCTGGCGTGGGCTCGTCAGGAAGGGCTGCATCGGGAGGCCCCCAGCCGCGAGCATGCTGTTCAGAAGCCCGGCGTGAGGATCGAGGATCAGCTGCCAGATCAGTGATGTGATGACGATCGAGACGGTCATCGGCAGGAAGAAGAGGGTGCGGAGCCACCCGATCCCGGGGCCTGCGCGGAAAACCAGGAGGGCCAGGCCCAGCGCCGCGGCGGTCTGCGCCGGGTTGATGACCAGGCTGAAGAGCACGGTGACCCGGAGCGAGTGCCAGAACACGGGGTTGCGCGCCAGCGTCAGGTAGTTCCCCCACCCGATGAAGCGGTCGGTTCCTACCATGACGCCGCTGGCCATCAGGCTCTGCCGCATCGCCTCCGCGATGGGCCACAGCTTGAATGTCGCAAGGCCCACAAACGCCGGCGCCAGCAGCAGGTACGGCACAAAATGGCGGCGGGCCCGCGCGAGAGCCCCCCACCCCCCGACGCGGACCCGCCCGGCCGCGGCGACCCTACTGGCGAT
>JAPVSX010000305.1:0-2905 GCA_047519495.1 Armatimonadota bacterium | reverse complement strand
GGCCTCGAGCACGTGCGCGAGACGATTCCGTTCCCGCGGCTGATGAACCGCCTGTACCCCTAGTGTAGGTGGCGCGGTTGGCGCGATTCGTCTCCCTTGCCACTCGCCAAGGCCGTATGCTATACTAACGTTAGTCTTACGGCACGACCCGTGCCCCAATCTTGGCGCTTTTCGGGGGAGTGGGTATTAAGGAACCCACTCTTTCGTTTCTTGGAGGCGCCGAAGGCTGGGGCGCGTGCGTGTGAGGGGCGGTCGATGAAGCGGCAGGAGATCGCGCAGCAGGTGGAGGTACTGGCAACGCCGATCGGGACGCAAATGGGCCTCGAGGTGGTGGACGTCGAGCTGCTGGGCGAGGGCCGCCACCAGGTGCTCCGCGTCCTGGTGGACCGGGACGGCGGCGTCGGGGTGGAAGATTGCGCCCGGCTGAGCGAGGCGCTCAGCCGGGCGCTCGACCTGTACGACCTGCCGATCGGCGCGTACACGCTCGAGGTCGCCTCACCGGGCCTGGACCGGGCGCTGCGGAAGCCGTCGGAGTTCGTCCGATTCTCGGGCCGGACTGTTGCGATTACGACGGTCGCGCCGGTGGACGGCCAGCGCCGGTTCCGGGGGCGCCTGCTCGGCCTCGTCGACGGCCGGGTCGCGCTCCGTCTCGACGACGGACGGGAAGTCCGCCTGGGCCAGGACGAGATCGCCCAGGCAAAGCTGGTGGTAGGGATGGACGAACTGCGGGAGGACCTCAGGCGGTTCTAGGGGAGCGTCCAGCTCGCGGGCTGGCCGGCTGACCGCGCCATGCCGCCTGAGTGCGACATTCCGGCGTATGGCACGATGTGCCGGGGAGGAGCAGCAGGGTGAACAACACGGAGCTGATCAGGGCGATCAAGCAGCTGGAGGAGGAGAAGGGGCTGAGCACGGACGTGCTCATCGAGGCGATTGAGGCGGCCCTCCTCTCCGCCTACAAGAAGAACTTTGGGGCGGCGGCCCAGAACATCCGGGTCGAGGTCGACCGGGAGACCGGCGAGCAGCACGTCTACAGCATCCGGACGATCGCCGAGGAGGTCACCGACCCGAACACTCAGGCGCCCCTCGCCGAGGCGCAGACGTGGGACCCGGAGAGCCGGGTGGGGGACATCGTGGAGGTGGAGGTGACCCCGAGGGACTTCGGCCGCATCGCCGCCCAGACCGCGAAGCAGGTGATCGTCCAGCGGATCCGGGAAGCGGAGCGGGACATGGTGTACAAGGAGTTCCGCGACCGCGAGGGAGACATCGTCACCGGGACGGTTCAGCGCGTCGAGCGCCGGAACGTCTACATGGATCTCGGACGGATCGAGGCGGTGCTGCCGCCGACCGAGCAGGTGCCGCGCGAGGGCTACCGGCAGAACGACCGGGTCAAGGCGTACGTCGTCGAGGTCAAGCAGGGCAACCGCGGTCCGCAGATCGTCGTGAGCCGGACGCACCCGGGGCTCCTCAAGCGCCTCTTTGAACTCGAGGTGCCCGAGATCTACGAGGGGATCGTGGAGATCAAGGCGATCGCGCGCGAGGCGGGGGCCCGCAGCAAGGTGGCCGTCATCTCGCGCGACCGCAACGTGGACGCCGTCGGCGCATGCGTCGGCCCGAAGGGCTCGCGGGTGCAGTCGATCGTAGACGAGTTGCGAGGGGAGAAGATCGACATCGTCCCGTGGTCGGCCGACCAGGCGACGTTCGTCGCGAGCGCGCTGAGCCCGGCCAAGGTCATCCGCGTCGAGATCAGTGAGGAGACGAAGACCGCGCTGGTGATCGTGCCCGACAACCAGCTCTCGCTCGCGATCGGCAAGGAAGGGCAGAACGCCCGGCTGGCGGCCAAGCTGACCGGGTGGCGGATTGACATCAAGAGCGATTCGCAGATCAAGGAGCTGGAGGCCCGGAAGATCTTCGCCGACTTACCCGATGAGCCGGCGCCCGCGGAAGAACCTGCCATTCCGCAGGGTCAATCACAGGATGACGCGCAGGATCAACCCGCGCCGGTCCGCGGCGAGGAGCCGCCCCAGCGCGAGGAGGCGGCCGCAGCCGCGCCGGAGCAGGCCGCGGCGGCGGCCCGGGTCGAGGAGAAGACGGTCGCGGAGTGAGCGATGCCGAAGGTCCGCAAGATTCCACAGCGGCAGTGCGTGGCGTGCGGGACGATGCGCGCGAAGCGGGAGCTCGTGCGGGTCGTCCGGACGCCCGCCGGCGAGGTGCGGGTGGACCCGACGGGGAAACTCTCGGGGCGCGGCGCCTACGTCTGCCTGGACGCGTCGTGCGTGGACCGGGCGCTGCGCGGCCGGCGCCTTGAGGGCGTGCTCGAGCGGCCGATTTCCGAGGACGTGGCCCGGGACATGCGGGCAGCGGCGGCGCGGCCGCAGCCGTCCCGCGAGCCGGTTGTGCGGCGGATCCCGCTCGCCCGCCAGGGACAGTAACTGGAGACATGGAGGAACGGAGCGCATGGAGGTGGCGTTGTGAAGGTGCATGAGCTGGCCAGGGAACTCGGCCTGACCAGCAAAGAACTGATCGAGCGGCTGGAGGCGATGAAGGTCCCGGTCCGCAACCATATGAGCGCGCTGGACGGCGAGACGGTCGCCCGGGTGCGGAGGGGCGTGGTTGCAGCGCCTGAGGCGATCGCGACGGCGGGATCGCCAGTCTCCGCGGCGGACGTATTGGCTCACGCCGTAGGCCCGACCTCCACGACGCCGGAGCCCCGGCGCGGCACAGCGAAGCCCGTCGACGAAGAGAAGATCAAGCAGAGCGCGTTCCTGCAGCAGAAGTACGGGTCCGAGATCAAGGCCGTGCGCGTCATCCGCGCCCCGCGGGCCGAGGCGGCCCCGGCCGCCCCTCCGGAGGCCCCCACGGCGGCTCCGGCCGCGCCCGCGAAGCCGGCCGCGAAGGGCGCGCCCGC
>JAPVSX010000304.1:0-10102 GCA_047519495.1 Armatimonadota bacterium | reverse complement strand
TGAGTGAACCCACAACCTCGAGTCGACACGACCTCCAGACAATTGCTCGGCGCGCGATGCTCGAGCGCGGCTTCCTGCCGGACTTCGGCGCGGCCGTGCTCACAGAGCTGGGGGCCATCCCCGGACCTACCGCGACGCAGATTCCGTCCGTCCGCGAGCTGAGTGGATTGCTCTGGGCGTCCATTGACAACGACGACTCGCTCGACCTCGATCAGCTCTCGGTCGCCGAGCCCCTGGCCGACGGCAGGGTGAAAGTCCTCGTCGCGATTGCCGACGTGGATGCCCTCGTAGGAAGAGCCTCGGCGATTAACGCGCGCGCGGAACACAACGCGACGTCCGTCTATACGGTCGCACAGGTCTTCCCCATGCTCCCGGAGCGGCTGTCAACGGATCTGACCTCGCTCAGAGAGGGCCAGGAGCGACTGGCCATCGCAATCGAGATGGTGACCGACTCGGACGGCGCCGTGGTGGGGTCGGATCTGTATCGGGCCACGGTGGTCAACCACGGCAAGCTCGCGTACAACGCCGTGGCGGCGTGGCTCGCGGGGCAGGGGCCGATGCCTCCGCGGGTGGCGGTCGTTCCCGGGCTGGCGGACCAGCTTCGCCTGCAGGACCGGGTCGCGCAGGCGCTGAGGGCGCGGCGATTCCGCCACGGCGCGCTGACGCTCCAGACGATTGAGCCGCAGGCCGTATTCGACGGCGACGCGCTCACCGATCTACAGCCGGTGCAACAGAATCGGGCCGAAGCGCTGATCGAGGACCTCATGATCGCGGCGAATGGGGTGACGGCGCGCTATCTCGAAGCCAGAGGTGTTCCGGCGTTCCGCCGCGTCCTGCATGTTCCCGAGCGCTGGGATCGGATCGTCGAGCTGGCGGCGGGGTTCGGAGAACACCTGCCAGGAGCCCCTGATGCGGCTGCGCTCGACGCATTCCTCGCCAGGCGGCAGCAGGCCGATCCGTTGCGATTTCCGGACCTGTCGCTGAGCGTCATCAAGTTGCTGGGATCGGGCGAGTACCTGGTCGACGTTCCCGGCCAGCACATGGAGGGACACTTCGCGCTCGCCGTCACCGCGTACACGCACTCGACCGCCCCGAACCGGCGCTTTCCGGACCTGGTGACGCAGCGACTCCTCAAGGCCGCCATGATGGGTGGTCCTGCTCCCTATGGCATAGACGAATTGCAGGTCCTCGCACGGCATTGTACCGAGCAGGAGGACAACGCCAAGAAGGTGGAGCGGCAGGTGCAGAAATCGGCCGCCGCGCTGCTCTTGGAGCGCCGAGTCGGCGAGCGGTTTGAAGGGGTCATCACCGGCGCCTCCGAGAAGGGCACCTGGGTGCGCATTGTCCGCCCTCCGGTCGAGGGCAGAGTGGTGCGTGGGTTCCAGGGTCTCGACGTCGGCGATCGGGTGAGCGTGGAATTGGTCGGCACGAACGTGGAGCGGGGCTTCATCGACTTCGCGAGGGTGGACGGACGTGCGGCGAAACAGGGGGTAGCGAGGTAGAGATCGCAGAGAGGTAGGGATCCGCGGATGAGCCGTCCGCAGCGGTTCAAACATTTTCGCTCCGTCACCGTGTTCGGGTGGTCAGAGTCGCGCCTGGGAGACGCGGTGTATGAGGCCGCCCGTGAGGTGGCGTGTCTGTTGGCGAGGCACGGTCTCACCGTCGTGTCCGGCGGCTTCGGGGGCGAAATGGAGGCTGCTGCCAGGGGGGCAAAAGAGGGGGGCGGAAAAACGATTGGCGTGACCTTCTACCCCATGCTGGCAACGAAGTTCGAAGCCGGCAAGGGAGCATCGAGCTATCTGGATCAGGAGATCAAGACGGGGACCTACCTCGAGCGAACGCTGAAGTTGATCGCCCTCGGCGACGCGTTCATCTGCTTCAATGGGGGTACAGGCACCATCTCGGAGTGGGGGATGGCCTGGGGGCTGGCGCGGATTTACTACGGTCACCACAAGCCGCTGATCATGTTTGGAGATTTCTGGAAGGATATCGTCGGCGTCATCGAGAGGAATATGCACATCCGCCCGGAGGAGGAGAAGGTGTACCACATCGTTGATTCTCCCGGGGAGGCCTTGAGCGCATTGCGGGACTTCGATCGGAAGTCCAAGGGTATTCATCCTCACTACGCGCTCCTGATGCCCGAACGCGATTTCGTCCTGCGCTATTGAACGCGATCGGCCCAAAGGGACGACACGACGCCCCCCCGGAGTTCGCGGCCGCCAACAACCTGACGGGGGCGTGGAAGGATCCAGATCCTGCCATCGCATGGCCGTGGTCGCTACTGCTCCAAGCAGTCTGCGAGCAGACAGCGCGCGTGAGTCAGGACGTCCGGCTAGGGCGCGGGCTCCGATGGGAGCCAGCCCCGCGCCCGCTCGACCGCGCGCTGCCACTCGGCGTATCCCGCGTCGCGCTCGGCCGCCGGCCGGCGGGGCTCGAATGTGCGGTCCGCCGCCCAGTGCCGCGAGACCGTGTCGAGCGAGTCCCACACGCCCTGGGCGAGCCCGGCGGCGTACGCGGCGCCGAGCGCGGTCGTCTCGCTCACCGTCGGGCGGATCACCGGGACGCCGAGGATGTCGGCCTGGAGCTGCATCAGGAAGTCGTTGCGGGACGCGCCGCCGTCCACCCGGAGGGCGGAGAGCCGGGCGCCCGCGTCCTGCGCCATCGCCTCGACCACATCGCGCGTCTGGTAGCAGATCGCCTCGAGCGTCGCCCGCACGAGATGCGCGCGCGTCGCGTACCGGGTAAGTCCGACGATCACGCCGCGCGCCGTCATGTCCCAGTACGGCGCGAACAGTCCGGAGAACGCGGGCACGAAATACGCGCCGCCGCTGTCCTCGACCGACGCGGCCAGGGCCTCGGTCTCCTGGGCGTTCCGAATGAGGCCCAGGTTGTCCCGCAGCCACTGCACCGCCGAGCCGGCGACGGCGATCGAGCCTTCGAGCGCGTACGCGGCGCCCTGGGGCAGTGCGTACGCCGCTGTGGACAAAAGACCGCTCCGGCTCTCGATGGGCGCGCCTCCGGTGTGCTGCAGGAGGAAGCAGCCCGTCCCGTACGTGTTCTTGGCGTCGCCGGGATGGTGGCAGGCCTGGCCCATGAGCGCCGCCTGCTGGTCGCCCAGATCGCCGCAGACCGGGACGGCCGCGCCCAACGGGCCGTCCGGCCGGGTCGCGCCGTAGCGCTCGCTGCTCAGGCGGATCTCCGGCAGGATCGCGGGCGGGATGGCGAAGAGCGCCAGCAGGTCCGTGTCCCAGGCGCGCGTCCGGAGGTTCATCAAGAGGGTGCGAGAGGCGTTCGTGACGTCGGTGACGTGCACGCCACCGTCGGGGCCTCCCGTGAGCCACCAGATCACCCACGAGTCCATCGTGCCGAAGCAGAGATCTCCGCGCTCGGCGTGGGCGCGGGCGCCAGGGATGTGGTCGAGGATCCACGCCGCTTTGAGCGCCGAGAAATACGTGGCCACCGGCAGCCCGGTGCGCGCCCGGAGCATCGGCTCGACGCCCCGCTCAGAGAGCGCCCGGCAGGCGTCCCGGGTGCGCGTGTCCTGCCAGACGATCGCGCGGTAGATCGGCCGTCCCGTGCGCCGGTCCCACAGTACCGTCGTCTCGCGCTGGTTGGTGACCCCGACGGCCGCCACCTTTCGGGCCACGGACCCCGCGAGCCCGGGCCGCGCGAGCGCCTCTCGGATGACCCGGGCGGTCGTCTCCCAGATCTCTTCGGGATCGTGCTCGACCCATCCGGGCTGCGGAGTCAGCTGCGCGTGCTCCGCGTACGCGCTCGCCCCGGGCCGGCCGGCGGCGTCGAACAGGATGCACCGGGTGCCGGTCGTGCCCTGGTCGATCGCCGCGACGTAGGGGCCCGGCCCGGCGGCCGGGCCGGGCCCCGGAGCGTGGACGCGCGGCAGCCCCACAGGGGTGGACATCCCCCGCCTTACGGGATCCCCATCGTCCGGTTGTAGACGCCGATCGCCTGGTTGATGTCCCGCGCCGCATCGTCCAGGGCCTGGCTCGGCGTCTTCTTGCCGAGCACAGCCGCCTCGATCGCGTCCTCGACCTTCTGCCGCGCCTCCGGGAAGACGCCGAGGAGCGCGCCCTGGGTGGCCCGGTTGATCGGGCTGCTGCGCAACTCGCTGATCGCGGTCAGGAACTGCGGGTACCGGGCGAGGGCCTCCCGGGCGCCCGGCTCGCGGTACGCGTCCTTGCGGATCGGGAAGTAACCGGTGCCGACGTACCACTCGGCCTGCTGCGGGGGCGCGCTGATGAACTTCACGAACTCCCACGCCGCCTGCTGCTCCATGGGCGGCCGTCCTCTGAGGATCCACACCGACGCGCCGCCGACGATGCTCCCGCCATTCTTGGCAGCCGGCGGCTTGGGGAAGTATCCGGTGCCGATTTCGAACCGGCCCCCGGACTGGGTCAGGAGGCTCCGCAGCACCGCGGTCGAGTCCCAGGTCATGGCGGTCTGCCCGGCGGCGAACGCGCGCTGGCTCGCGGCAGTCGGGCGGCCGGGGTTCGTAGCGACGCCCGCCTTGATCATCCGGGCCCACCACTCGAGCACGCGCGGCCCTTCCTCTTCCTGGTTGAAGACGACGGCGCTCGCGGGCGCGTCCCGCCCGTTGCCGTGGTTGGCGTAGACCGCGCCCTGCCGGGCCATCAGCTGCTCGAAGAACCAGCCGTAGATCGCGATCGTGATCCCGGACTGGGTGGCGCCGCTTGTCACCAGCCGTTTGGCGTACGCCTCGATCTCGTCGAATGTCCGGGGAGGCCGGCTCGGGTCGAGGCCCGCCTTCTTGAACATGTCCTTGTTGTAGTAGAGGATCGCGGTCGACGTGTTGAACGGCATCGAGTACAGCCGGTCGCCCACCCGATAGTAGGCGAGGATGTTCGGCTCGAGCACGCTCAGGTCGAACTTCTCCCGGTCGATGAACTCTTGCACCGGCACGATGCCTTTGCTGTCGATCATGAACCGCGTGCCGATGTCGTACACCTGGGCGACCGCCGGAACCGCCGAGGACTGGATTGACGCCCGGAGCTTGTTGATCGCGTCGTCATACGAGCCCTGGAACTGGGCTTCGACCTGAAGGTCCTTGCGCGAGGCGTTGAACCGGTTCACGAACGCCCGCACGACCGTCTCGCCGAGGTTCCCGCCCATCGAGTGCCAGAACACGATGCGGATCGGCGTCTGCGCCGAGACTCGGGCGGGGCCCACGCCGGGCCCGGCGGTGCCAAGGACCGCCGCCGCGCCCGCCGCCTTCAGAAACTGCCGCCTTGTGATGCGCCTGCGCATTCCTGTCACCTCCCTCTCGGGATAGGCGCGCGACCCGCGCCGGAGTGCCGCACCCGCGGGCGCCTCATCCCTTCACGGCCCCCGCCGTGAGGCCCCGCACGACATGCCGGTATCCGATGAGGAACAGCAGTACGGTGGGCAGGACGATGATGACCACCCCGGCCATCACCAGCCCCCAGGAGACCGACTCTTGAGACTGGAGCAGCGCCAGGCCGATCTGCACCGTCCGCATCTCCGTCGAGTTGATCACGAGGAGCGGCCAGAGGTACTGGTTCCAGGTGGCCAGGAACGCGTAGATCGCCAGGGTGGCGAGGACCGGCCGGGCCAGCGGGAGAACGATCGTCCACAGAAACCGCCGCCGGGGGCAGCCGTCCATCTCTGCTGCGTCCTGGAGCTCCCGCGGGATCGTCAGAAAGAACTGCCGCAGCAAGAACGTCCCGAACGCCGTCGCCAGGAACGGGGCGATCAGCGCCGGGTAGGTGTTCAGCCACCCGAACGACTTCACCGTCAGGTAATTGGGGATGATCGTCACCTCGGCCGGGATCATCAGCGTCGACAGGAACAAAAAGAACAGCGCCTGTCGGCCGCGAAACTCGATGAACGCGAAGGCGAAGGCCGCGAGCGCCGCCGTGATCACCTGGCCGAGTGTGACGGCGCCGGACTGGATGAAGGAGTTGAGGAGGAACCGCGGAAGGGGCGCCTGCTGGAGGGCGGCGGCGTAGTTGCCGAGATCGAAGGTGCGCGGCCACAGAGACGGCGGGTAACGGTTGACCTCGACGGGCGTCTTGAGGCTCGTCGAGAGCGCGAAGAGCAGCGGGAACAGGACGATGATCGCGATCGCCACCATCACGGCGTCGAGGGCGATGTGGCCGGCGATCCGGCGCAGCGCGCCGGGATGTCGCGCCAGAGCGAGGCGGCGCGGTAGGCTCACTGGTACGTCACCCACCGCTCGAACACCGTAAACTGCAGCCCGGTCAGGATGAGCACGAGGATGAACAGGATCATCGCCTGCGCGGCCGCCAGGCCGAATCGGAAGTTGAAGAACGCGTTCCGGTAGATCGAGTACACGATCACGTTGGTGGATCCGACGGGACCGCCCTGGGTCAGGATGTGGATCTGGCCGAACGACTGCAGGACGTTGATCGTCGCGACGACCCCGACGAAGAACAGTGCGGGCGAGATCGCTGGGACGACGACGTTCCGGAAGACACCCCACTGCCCCGCGCCGTCGATCCGCGCGGCCTCCACGAGTTCATCCGGGACGCCCTGGAGCGCCGCCAGCAGGACCACCACGTTGAAGCCGAGATCCTTCCACACAGTCGTCGCCGCCACCGCCCCGAGCGCCCAGTGGGGATCGGCGAGCCACCCCACCTTCGGCAGGCGCACGAGGGACAGCAGGTAGTCGATCACGCCCACGTTGGGGTCGAGCAGCCACGCCCAGATCAACGCCGCGGCGGCGATGCTGACGGCGATCGTGAACGAATACGCGGTGCGGTAGGTCACGATCCCCCGCATCCGCCGGTTGGCCAGCATGGCCAGCGGGAGGCCGGCCAGGATCCCGGCCGGCACCGTGTAGAGGGCAAACAGGAAGCTCACGCGCAGGCTGTTAAGGAACTCGGGCGACCCGAGGAGCTGGGCGTAGTTCCCGACGGCGACGAACACCCCGAGCCCACCGAACGGGCTCGTCTCGTAGAGGCTGAGCTGGACGTTGCGGACGAGCGGGTAAAATACGAACACCGTGAACACCGCGAGGGACGGCACGAGGTAAGCCAGCGCCTGGATGAGCGCGCCCACCTCCCTGGCGTACCGCCTCCGCGGCACGGCCGCAGCGCGCATCACGCCGGGCCCCACCGCGGGAGCGAGCGCGGCCTCTTTCGGTGCGGGTCCGCCGGTGCGCGGCACGCTCATGACCAGCCCAGCACGCGGCCGAGGAGCCGGGTGTCGTTGGAGGTGATCCCGTCGACGCCGTACGCCAGGCAGCGCCGGACCGCCGCCTCGTCGTCCACCGTCCACACGAAGAGCCCGAGGCCGGCGGCGTGCGCCTGGGCGACGACGTCCTCCGTGGCGAACCCCCACTGGACGCACAGCGCGTCCGCGTCCGCCGCGCGCGCGGCGGCAGGGCCGTCGATGAGCCGCGCCGCGTAGAGGACGCCCGTGGCCACCCGCGCAGACAGGGTGCGGACGGTCCGCATGCTCGCGTGGTCAAAGGACATGAGCAGGACGTCGTCCTCCACCCCGTGCCGGCGTAGCGCGTCCAGCACCTGCCGCTCGATCCCGTCGTAGAACACCGGACCGTTCTTGATCTCCAGCTTGAGGAGCGCGCGGCCGCGGATGACCTCGAGCACCTCATCGAGGAGCGGGATCCGCTCCCCGGCGAACTCGGGCGCGAACCATCGTCCGGCGTCCAGCCGCCGCAGGTCCTCGAGGGTGTAATCGCCGACCGGGCCCCGGCCGTCCGTCGTCCGGCTGACGGTCTGGTCGTGGATGATGACGAGATGCCCGTCCGTCGTGCGCTGGACGTCGCACTCGACGGCCGGGGCCCCATGCTCGAGTGCGAGGTGGAACGCGGCGAGCGTGTTCTCCGGGGCGTACCGGGACGCGCCGCGGTGGGCGACGCCCAGGACGTGCCCCGCGGCGAGGAACCGCCGCCCCCGACCGGCCCGCTCGCCGGCCGCTGCGCCCCGCGTCACGGGTCTCTCCGGAGCAACAGGCGCCGTCCCGGAAAACGCGCATTGAGGTGGCCGACCATGACGCCGGAAGCGTTCACGACGTCGCCCCCTTCAGCGGGAACGCCCAGGCAAGTCAGCCCGGCGGCGTACCCGGCGTCGGTCTCGAAGGTATTGTTGGACAGGAAGACGGCACGCCTGTCTTTTCGATGCCCTCGACGGCTAATACCTGCGTGGCCTTGCGATGGGGCGGTTCACAGTGGGTGAAGAATTGCCGCCGCCTGAACCCCGCGCGGCGAACGGACGTCGGAGAGGGAAACGCGTTCCACCCTGCGAAGTGGCCCAGGCACGTACTGGCTCACGCCGTAGGCCCGTACTGGCTCACGCCGTAGGCCCGTACTGGCTCACGCCGGTAGGCCGTTTGCGTCCTGTTTCCGTGGCCTGCGTCCGTTTCGAGGAGGCCCGGCCGCCCGCGCGCCGTCGGGAAGGGGGAGCACTCCATGGCAGGGCGTCACTTCCTGCAGATTCCCGGTCCGACCAACGTCCCTGAGCGGATTTTGCGCGCGATGGACCGCGCCGTCGTCGACCACCGCGGGCCCGAGCTGCCCGCCGTGGTCCAGGAAAGCGTCGCGGGCCTCAAGCAGATCTTCCAGACGGCGCGCGGCGAGATCGTGCTCTACCCCGGCTCCGGGACCGGCGCCTGGGAGGCGTCGATCGTCAACACGCTCAATCCCGGCGACCGCGCGCTCGCGTTCAACATCGGCCACTTCAGCCACCTGTACACCGAGTGCGCCAGGCGGCTCGGCGTCGCCGTGGACCAGATCGACCTGCCGTGGGGGGAGGCCGTCCCCCCCGAGCGCGTCCACGAGCGCCTCGCACAGGACACCGCCCACACATACCGCGCGGTCCTCGTCGTCCACAACGAGACCTCGACCGGCGTCACGTCCGACGTCAAGGCGATCCGCGACGCGATCACCGCGGCCAGGCACCCCGCGCTCCTCCTGGTGGACGTCGTCAGCGCGCTCGGGAGCGTGGACGTCCGCTTCGACGAGTGGGGCATCGACGTCGCCCTCACCGGGACACAGAAGGGCCTCATGCTGCCGCCCGGGATGGCCATCCTGTGCGCGGGCCCGCGGGCGATCGAGGCGAGCGCGCGCGTCACGACGCCCCGGTACTTCTTCGACTGGCGGCCGGTGTTGGAGGAGATGCGAAAGGGCTACTTCCCGTACACGCCGGCGACGCTCTCCCTGTACGGGCTCCGCGAGGCCGTGCGGATGCTGCTCGAAGAAGGGCTGGCCAACGTGCTGGCCCGGCACCGCCGCCTCGCCGAGGGCGTGCGCCGCGCGGTGGCCGCGTGGGGCCTTCGGATCCTGTGCGCGGACCCCGCCCGGTACTCGCACAGCCTGACGGCCGTGCTCACCCCGGACGGCGCGGACGCTGAGGCCGTGATCCGCGCCGCGGCGCGTCACCTTAACCTGTCGCTCGGTACCGGGCTCGGCCGCCTCAAGGGGAAGGTGTTCCGCATCGGCCACCTCGGCGCGCTGAACGAGCTGGAGGTCCTGGCCACCGTCGCCGGCTGTGAGCTGGCGTGCGCTATGGCCGGGATCCGGGTCCCGCTCGGCGCCGGGGTCGCCGCCTGCGAGCAGTTCTTTGCGGACCAGTACCTGGCGACCGCCCCGGCGCCTTCTTGATGCCCGCGGGCGTCCCTGTCCCTTCTAATTAGGTAGTCATTGTAGGAACGCGCTGCATGGCGACCGGGCTCCTGCTGATCGCCCTCGCAGCGGTCGCCTGGAGTACAACGGGGGCCGCGCTGAAGTTCATTGGCCCGGCCTCGGTCGCAGCCCCGTTCATAGCAGGTGCCGCAAAGTTGGCGGTGGGAGCACCGCTGCTGGCAGGCGCCGCCCGTGTGTTTGAAGGGCCGATTCGATCCCGCGGAGGCCGCGGTTTCTTTGTTGCAGGGCTCTTCATGGCAGCCTACCAGGTTTGCTATTTTTTCGCGGTGCCACTGGCTGGAGTCGCTGCGACTGCACTGCTCGCCATTTGCTCGGCCCCCATCCTGGTTGCTGTACTGGCCCGCATCCTGCTCGGCGAGCGGTTCACGCCAGGCCGGGTGCTGGCGCTGGCGCTTGGCGTAAGCGGGGCGGTGCTGCTGG
>JAPVSX010000303.1:0-3443 GCA_047519495.1 Armatimonadota bacterium | reverse complement strand
GTTCGCGATGATCCGGGAGGAGGCCGGCAAGGCGATGGGGGTGGAGGGCGCGCCCGTGCCATGACCGAGCGGTTCGAGCCTCCGAACGCGTTTCGGTCCCCCCGATTCGCCCAGCTGTCCACGTTCATGCGCCTCCCCTATACTCGGGAGATCGAGGGCCTCGACGTGGCAATCCTGGGCGTGCCGTTCGACGGCGGGGTCAGCTTCCGGTCCGGCGCGCGGTTCGGGCCCAAGGAGATCCGGTCCAATTCCCTCCTGATCCGGCCATACCACCCGGTGCTGCGGACGCTGCCGTTTGACCGGCTGAGGGTTGCAGACTGCGGCGACGTCGACGTGAACCCCCTCGACATCATCGACACCCAGCGGCGGATCGAGGAGGCGGTCGGCCGGGTGCTGGCCGCGGGCGCGGTCCCCGCGTGCGTGGGTGGGGATCATTCGATCTCGCTCCCGATTCTCCGGGCCGTGGCGCGCGTGCGCGGCGCCCCGGCACTCGTGCACTTCGACAGCCATCAGGACATGTGGGAGGAGTACTTCGGGAACCGGTACTTCCACGGGACGCCGTTCCGCCGGGCGCTCGAGGAAGGCCTCTACCTGCCCCGCGACACCGTCCAGATCGGGATCCGGGGGCCCGTGTACGCGCAGGACGACTTCGCGTTCGGGGAGACGCACGGGGTGACGGTCATCCGGGCCGAAGAGGTCCACCGCCGCGGCGTCGAGGCGGTCGGGCCGCACATCGAGCGCCTGCGCGACCGGAAGGTCTACGTGTCGTTCGATGTCGATGCTGTGGATCCGGCGTTTGCGCCCGGCACGGGCACGCCCGAGGTCGGCGGGCTTACGAGCGCGCAGGTCCTGGAGTTGCTCCGCATGCTCGAGGGGTTGGAAATCGTTGCGTTCGACATCGTGGAGGTTTCCCCGCCGTACGATCAGAGCGGGATCACCGCGATGCTCGCCGCGAACGTGCTGTTCGAGCTGATCTCCGTGATTTCTCTGCGCCGCCGCTCACCCGGGTAGGGCGCCCCCGCCGCCGGTCGGTCACCGCAAAGGCGTCGATCTCGACGAGCAGGTCTGCTGTCGCCAGGCCCTTCACGACCACGCCGGTGCTGCAGTGATGGGCGTTTGCGAAGTACTGGTCGATCACCGCGTACACGGCCGGCCGATAGGAGACATCCGTGACGTAGACCGTGAGCTTGCAGATATCCTCGATAGTTCCGCCTGCTTCCTCGATGAGCTGGGTGATGTTCTTGCACGCCTGCTCCGCCTGCGCGCCGGGGTCGCCGCGTCCCACAAACCTGCCGTCCAGATCGAAACCCATCTGGCCCTGGAAGAAGACCAGGTCGCCTGTGGCGCGGATCGCTTTGGATCCGATCCGCCGGGTGTTCATGTCGAGGACCGACGTGTCAAACTTCCGGATAAGCTGCCTTGTCATGGCTCCTCCCGGAATCTCAGACGTGAGGAAGGCCGGGCTCTCAGGCCTGCGCGTCCGGCAACATTGGGAGTGCGAGGCGATGGCGGCGCGCGGCGTCGATCGCCTCCGGGTACCCCGCGTCCGCGTGCCGGACGATCCCGATCCCGGGGTCTGTCGTGAGCACGCGCTCGAGCCGCCGGGCTGCGTCCGGCGTGCCGTCGGCCACGATCACCATCCCCGCGTGGATCGAGTAACCGATGCCCACGCCGCCGCCGTGGTGCACCGAGATCCAGGTCGCGCCCCCAACCGCGTTGAGGAGCGCGTTGAGGATCGGCCAGTCCGCGATCGCGTCGCTGCCGTCGGCCATCGCTTCCGTCTCGCGGTAGGGCGACGCCACGGAGCCCGCGTCGAGGTGGTCCCGGCCGATCACGACCGGCGCCCCGAGGTCCCCGCGGGCGACCATCTCGTTGATCGCGAGGCCGAAGCGGGCGCGCTCGCCGTAGCCGAGCCAGCACACCCGCGCAGGCAGGCCCTGGAACGGGACCCGCGCCCCAGCCAGGCGGATCCAGCGCGTGAGCGTCTCTTGCCCGGGGAACAGGCGCAGCACCAGCTCGTCGGTCTTGTGGATGTCCTCGGGGTCGCCGGAGAGCGCTGCCCACCGGAACGGCCCGCGCCCTTCGCAGAACAGCGGCCGGACGCAGGCGGGGACGAATCCCGGGAACGCAAACGCATCGGCCACGCCCGCGCGGTGGGCCTGTGTCCGGATGTTGTTGCCGTAGTCGAACACGACCGCGCCCCGCCGGTGGAGGGCCACCATCGCCTCGACGTGCCGCACCACCGACGCCTGGGCGCGCGCAACATACGCCGCCGGGTCGCGGCCCCGCAGGTCGGCCGCGTCCGCCGCGGACAGCCCCTCCGGGATGTAGCCCCCGAGGAGGTCGTGCGCGGATGTCTGATCGGTGACGACGTCCACCGCAACCCCCCGGCGCAGGATCTCCCGGTGGATCTCGGCTGCGTTGCCAAGCAGGGCGATCGACCGGGGACGGCCTTCCCGGACCGCGTGGGCCGCGAGGTGCAGCGCCGCGTCGAGGCTTTGTGTCGCCTCGTCCACCCACCCGGTCCGCGCGCGGCGCTCGATCCGCGCGGGATCGGCCTCGACGATCAGGCCGACGCCTTCGTTCATCGTGATCGCGAGCGGCTGGGCACCCCCCATGCCGCCGAGCCCGGCCGTGAGCACGAGCCGTCCGCGCAGACTGCCCCCGAAGTGCTGCCGCGCAACGGCGGCGAACGTCTCATAGGTCCCCTGGATGATCCCCTGCGTCCCGATGTAGATCCACGAGCCCGCGGTCATCTGGCCGTACATCGTGAGCCCGAGCGCTTCGAGCCGCCGGAACTCGTCCCACGTCGCCCACGCAGGCACGAGCATCGCGTTGCTGATGAGCACACGCGGCGCATCAGGATGCGAGCGGAACACCCCGACGGGTTTCCCCGACTGCACGAGGAGGGTCTCGTCCCCCCCGAGCGTCCGGAGCGACCGGACGAGGGCGTCGAAGCACGCCCAGTTCCGCGCCGCGCGGCCGGTACCCCCGTAGACGATGAGGTCGTCCGGCTTCTCGGCGACCTCAGGGTCGAGGGTGTTCATCAGCATTCGGAGCGCGGCCTCCTGCGGCCACCCGCGGCACGACAGGGTTGTACCGCGAGGAGCCCGCACGACCCGTGCCGCTGAGGGACGATGGCCCTCGTCCATAGCCCACCTCTCCCCTTACGTCCTCACGGCTCCGCCGGGCCGCGAAATGCCCCCTGGGTGCCCTCCCGGGCGTCGACCACGATCCGCCCAGACTTGACTACGGTGTCGACCATGTTGGTCCCGAAGTGCAGCGGCAGTTCGGCCACGCTCGAGATTCCCCAGATCACCAGATCGGCCTGCTTGCCTCGGTCGAGGCTGCCCACCTCCGCCGCCCGCGCGATGCCGTGCGCGGCGTTGATCGTGGCCGCCGACAACGCTTCTGCCGGGGTCAGCCGCATCTTTATACAGGCC
>JAPVSX010000302.1:0-6957 GCA_047519495.1 Armatimonadota bacterium | reverse complement strand
GGGCGCGGCCTTCGGCCGGACGGCAGACGGCGCGGGGAGGAGGAGAGCGCGGACGTGCTGCTGCTGAGTAACGCGGACGTGCGCCAGGTGCTCACGATGGAGTCCACCCTCGTGATTCTTGAGGACGCGTATCGCCAACTGGCCCGCGGCGAGGCGGTGTGCCGGCCACGGATCAATATCCAGATTCCGACCGGGACTCCCGGCTCACGCTACAACTGGTCGACCACAGAGGGTGGCAGCAGCGTGTCCGGGTATTTCGCCATCCGCATGATGTCGGATGTGGTGACGGAGACCGAGTACCAGGGGGTCCGGACCCGGGAAAAGCACTGCGTCCGGCCCGGCCTCTTTTGCGGGCTGGTCTTGCTCACCGACGTGCGCACCGGGGAGCCCCTCGCCCTCATGCACGACGGGCTTCTCCAGCACGTGCGGCAGGGCGCGGACGGCGGCATCGGGGCGAAGTACCTGGCCCGGGAGGACGCCGAGGTCGTGGGCATGCTGGGATCGGGCGGGATGGCCCGCTCGCACGCCGAGGCGATCTGCTGCGTGAGGAAGATCAAGACGATGGTGGTCTACAGCCCCACCAAAGAACACCGGGAAGGCTACGCGCGCGAGATGGCGGAGCGGCTCGGCATCAGCGTCGTCCCCGTGGACGAGCCCGGGCGGGTGTACCGGGGCGCCGACATCCTCGTGGGCTGCACGGATTCGACCCGTCCCGTGGTGAACGGGCGGTGGCTCGAGGAGGGGATGCACATCGTCGAGGTGGGAGGCCTCCTCGACGAGGAGGCCCGAAAGCGCGTCGACGTCGCGCTCCGGTTCGGGGTGACCCCCGCGCCGGCCGGCCTGCCGCAGTGGCGCGTCACGGGCGACAGCATCGTCTATGCCGCCGGTCCTGCCGGCGGACCGCCCGGGGCGCCGGCGCATGAGGGACGGGTGCACGGAGACGCCTCCGCCAGTTTTCCCGACGACCGCGTTATCTCGTTGCAGGATCTCTGGGACGGGCGTGCGCGCGGGAGGCGCTCGGCCAGGGACATCACCTACTCCGAGCGGGGCGGTCTGCGCGGGGTCCAATTCGTGTCGGTGGCCGCGCACGTATACGAGGCGGCCAAGCGAAAAGGGCTCGGGCGGGAGCTGCCCACGGAGTGGTTCTTGCAGGACATCCGGGACTGAGGCGATGGGGGGCCGGGCCGGCGACAGCGGCGGCCAGGCCGGAAGGGTGAAGGCCATGGCCGGCACGAGAGACATTGCACGGTTCGTCGTCGAGACGCCGGACGAGGCGATTCCCCACGAGACCCTCGAGGCGGTGACGCGGTCCTGCTTCGACGCCGTGGGCGTGCTGCTCGCCGGCTCGACCCAGCCCGTCGGCCAGATCATCCAGAGGTACGCGCGGGCGCGCGGGGGCCGTCCGGAGGCCACGGTGATCGGGCCGGGGTTCAAGACGTCCGCGACGGATGCCGCCCTCGTCTGCGGGACCATGGCCCACGCGCTCGACTACGACGACATGGGGGCGTACGGGCACCCCACGGCGCCGCTGCTCCCGGCGCTGCTGGCCCTGGGGGAGCTCCGGGGGGCCTCGGGGACGCAGATCCTGACGTCCTACGCCGTCGGGTTCGAGGTCGGGGCCGCCCTGTGCACGGGCTACAACCAGTACGAGCGAGGGTTCCACAGCACGCCCGTCTTCGGCACCGTGGCGGCTGCGGCCGGAGGCTCGCGGCTCGCGGGGCTCGGCGTCGAGCAGACGATGATGGCGCTGGGCATCGCCGCCTCGGAGGCGGGCGGGATCGGGCGGAACAACGGCACGATGACCAAGCCTCTGCACGCCGGGCTCGCCGCCCGCAACGGCGTGACCGCGGTCTTGCTGGCCGAGGACGGGTTCACCGCGGCAGGAGACGTGTACGAGGCGAAGCAGGGGTTTTGCGAGGCGTTCCTGGGGGACGGCCGGTACGACCTCCAGCAGGTGGTGGCGAGTTTGGGCGCCCCGTTCAAGGCGCGCGAGGCCCTGACCATCAAGAAGTACCCCTGCTGCGGCGGCAATCACACCGCACTCGACGCCGTCCTGTCGCTGATCCGCGAGCACGATCTGGCCTATGAGGACATCGAGCACGTCGAGGTGCAGGCGATGCCGTACACCTCGCCGGTGCTCCGCTACCCCGAGCCCGCCACGGGCCTCAACGGGAAGTTCAGCATCCACTACGCGGTGGGGGCAGCGATTCGCGACGGCGAGGTCGCCATCGACCACTTCACCGACGAGCGGGTGCGGGACCCGAGGATGAGAGACGCCGCACGCAAGGTGCGGGCGGAGGTCATGGCCCGGTGGGATCCCCGGTTCATGTACGGCGAGGCGGACGGCAACCCGGTGGTCATCCGCCTCAAGGACGGCCGGATCCTTTCCCGGACCGTGTCCCGGCGGGCGCTCAAGGGGGCACCGGACAATCCGCTGCCCCTGGAGGAGTTGATCGCCAAGTTCCGGCGGAACGCCGGGCTGCTTATTCAGGATTCGGCGGCCATCGATCGGGCGGTGGACACGTGGCTGCACCTCGAGCGCGTGGCCCACGTAGGGGACGCGATCCGGGCGGTCTGCGTCTGACGGCGCCGCGGTCTCGCTGAAAACACTCGCGGACGCGCCAGGGGGCGGAGGCGGGATGGGCGCAACGGAAACGCTGGCGCGCTTTATCGCCGAGACGGGCTACGACCGCCTTCCCCGGGCGGTCGTCGACGCGGCGAAGATCGTCATCCTCGACGGCGTCGCCAATGCGCTGGCGGGTTCCACGCAGCCGCTCTCCCGCACGGTCGTCGACTACGTGCAGGCCCTGGGCGGCGCCCCGGACTGCCGGATCGTGGGCTGGGATCACAAGACCAACCCCTTCTTCGCCGCCTTCGCCAACGGCGTCTTCCTGCACTGTCTGGACTTCGAGGTGCAAGGGTATCCGGCGGCGCACGGCACGTCCAGCATCCTCCCGGCCGCGCTGGCGCTCGGCGAGCAGGCGGGCGCGTCCGGCCGCAGCCTCGTCGCAGCGTTCGCCGTGGGCTGGGACGTTCAGGCCCGGCTCCGGACCGCCGCCGCGAAGGCCAGCCTCCGCGGCTTCCACCCGCCAGGCGTCTTCGGTCCCCTGGCGGCCGCGGCGGCGTGCGCGAGGGTGCGGGGGCTCGATCCGCGCCAGACTCGGATGGCGCTGGGGATCGCCGCCTCGCGCACCGGCGGGCTGTTCGCCAACAACGGCACGATGGTGAAGGCCACCCATCCGGGCAACGCCGGGCGGATGGGCGTCGAGGCGGCCGTGCTGGCCGCGATGGGGTTTGTCAGCCACGAGAGCATCCTGGAGGCGTTGCACGGGTACGTCGAGGCCCTCTTCGGGGACGCCTTCAACTGGGATCTCCTCACCAAGGATCTGGGCCAGGTCTTTCACCTGGTTGAGCCCGGGTTCAATATCAAGCGCTACCCCGCGGAGATCTACATGCAGTGGCCCATCGAAGCTGTGGCCACGCTCCGGCAGAAGCACCGGATCCGCGTGGAAGAGGTGGAAGCCCTGGAGGTGGAGGTGCCGCCGGTTCGGGACGACCTCTCCCGGCCGCAGCCCAAGAGCGGGCTGGACGGGAAGTTCAGCTTCGAGTACTGCGCGGCGGTCGCGCTGGCCGAGGAGCGCGTCGGCATCGACGCCTTCACCGATGCGACGAGGTTCTCGCCGCGGGTGGAGGACGCGCTGCGCAAGGTTCGCGTCACCTTCAACCCCGAAATTCCCCGGGACGTCCAGCGGATGTGGACGGTCGCCCGGGTCCGGCTCAAGGACGGGCGCGGGTTCAGCGAGCGGTGCCGGGGCTACCGCGGGTCGATGACCAATCCCATGGGCCGCGACGAGCGGCTGGAGAAGTTCCGGGAATGCGCCGGCCGGGTCCTGGGACCGGCGGATGTGGAGCGCACCATCGCGATGCTGGAAGCCCTGGAGGAACTCGGCGACGTCAGGGAGTTGACGGCGATCCTGGGGCAGCGGCCCGCGGCGCGCGGCGGGGAGGAGCGCCGGCGTGGATGAGACGCGCCAGTTAGCGCGGTTTGCATCCCAAACGCGGTACGAGGATCTTCCGCCCGACCTGGTGGACAAGGCGAAGATCTACGTCCTCGACAACCTCGCGGCGGGCTTTGTCGGCACGGCGCAGCCCTGGGCGCGGATCGTGGCCGGCCTGGCCACGGACCTCGGCGGCAGGGAGGAGGCCTCCGCGTTCAATCAGCACCAGAAGGTGGACGTCTCCCGCGCCGCGTGGATCAATGGGACGATGATCGGAGCGTTTGAGATCGAGCACATCGGCCACGTGTCGCACCCGAGCGGGACGGTCTTCCCGGCGGCGCTGGCCCTGGCCGAGCGCGACCACAGGGATGGCAGAGCGCTCGTCGTGGCGATGATGGTCGGGTACGAAGTCGTCTGCCGCATCGGCCGGGCGCAGACCCCCGCCGTCGAGCGCGAGCGGGGCTTCCACAACCCCGCCGCCAACGGCGTGTTCGGCGCCGCGGCCGCCGCCGGCAAGCTGCTGGGCCTGGACGACCTGAGGTCCGCCTGGGCCCTGGGCATCGCCGGCTCGAGCGCAGGCGGGCTGATCGAGTTCGTCTGGGAAGGCGCCATGACCAAGCGATTGCACCTGGGGCGGGCGTCCCAGTTGGGCCTGGAGAGCGCCCTGCTCGCCGAGCGGGGGGTCACGGGCCCGACGACCGTCCTGGAAGGCCGCTACGGGTACTTCGCGGCGTTCTCCCCGCATCCGGCGATGGACGAGCTGCTTCCCGGCCTGGGCCGCCGGTGGCTCGCCGGCGAGCTCGTGATCAAGGCGTACCCGTGCCACGCGACGAGCCAGGCGATCGTCCATGCCATCCAGCACTTCAAGCGCAGCCGCCGGCTCGACGTCTCCGCGATCAGACGGGTGTCCATCACGGCAGGCCCGCGGATCGTCGAGGAGCGCCATCTGGACCGGGAGCCAAGGACGATCCTGGGGGCGCAGTACAGCCTCCCCTACACGGTGGCGGTTGCGCTGACCCGCGACATGTCGAACCCGCTCGTCTTCAGCGCGGAGGTGCTCGAGGATCCGGCCATCCGGGACCTGGCCAGGAAAATCCACGCGCGCGCGGATGCGCGCCGGTTCGGAGAGGGCGACGGCGGCCCGGTGGCCGAGGTGGCGCTCGAGTTTGCGGAGACGTCGGAGACCCTGGTCGCGCGGGACTTTCCAGGCTCGCTGGCCCACCCGCTGGATTTTGAAGGGGCGAGCGAAAAGTTCTTCCGGTGTGCGATCCCGGTGATCGGGGAGCGGCGCGCCGGGACGATCGTCGAGGTGGTTCAGGATCTGGACCGGCGCCCGGACGCGGCGCAGGTCGCGGCGTTGATCAGAGCGGAGCATGCTGGCTAGCGCTGGGGACCTCGGACGTCTCCACGCCGGAAGGGCGTGACCATGTCGCCTCACTATACGGAGCAGCTCGCGGAGTTCATCGCCGGCATCGAATACGCCGCCATCCCCGCGCCGGTGATCGAACACGCGAAGCGCCTCGTCCTCGACACCCTCGGGTGCGGCCTGCTTGGGGCGGCGCTGCCCTGGTCGCTCAGGCTGCGCGCGACCCTGCAAGACACGGAAGGAGCGGGAGACGCGCTCGTCTGGGGGAGCGACCTCCGGTTCTCCGCACCCAGCGCGGCCATGGCCAACGGCACGGCGGTCCACGGTTTTGAACTCGACGACGTCGGTTCAGGCGGCCACAACGGGTCGGTGGTGTTGACGTCGGGCCTGGCCCTCGCGGAGCACCGGGGGGGCATCTCCGGCAAGGCGCTCCTGACCGCGATCGTGGCCGGAGTTGAAACGGCCGGCCGGGTGCAGAGCTGCGTCGGCCGCGTGCCCCACGTCACGGTCGGCTTCCACGGGCCCAGCGTCATCGGGACCTTTGCGGCGACCGCCGCGGCGTGCCGCGCGCTGGGGCTCGAGCGAGCGCAGGTCGTGCACGCCCTGGGGCACGCGGGGCAGCAGACCGCGGGGCTCATGGCCACACAGCATGGGGGCATGGGGAAGCGCCTGCTGGCGGGAAAGGCGGCCCACAGCGGGACGCTCGCCGCGCTCCTCGCATCGCACGGATTCACGAACGTCTCGAACATCTTCGAGTGCGAGTACGGGGGGTTCTGCTCGGCGTTCAGCGGCGGGCGGAAGACGTACAAACTGGAAGAACTGGTGAGGGGATTGGGCACCGACTGGCGGACGCCTCAGGTGAACTTCAAGATGTGGGCGTGCCGGGTCCCCATCCATCCCACGCTGGAAGGGCTGCGCAGCCTCCGGCAGGCGCACGCGTTCCGAGCGGACCAGGTCGAAAAGATCCGGGTCTGGCTGGACGAGGGAGCGTATAAGGCGGTCGGGTTCCCCTGGGTGCCCACAACGGTGACTTCGGCGCAGATGAACCTCGCCTACTGCGCGTCCATCGCGCTCCTCGAGGGCGACGTCTTTGTGGACCAGTTCACGGAGGCCAAGCTGACCGATCCCCGCCTCATGGATCTGACGAAGCGGATCGAGATCATCCACGATACCGAGATGGACGCCATGGGGTCGTTCCAGCGTCAGACGCGCTTGGAGGTCCATCTCAAAGACGGGCGGACCTTGCACACCACCGGCGCCACGAGGGGAGGTCCCGACAATCCGATTCTGCCTGCCGACGTCGCCGGCAAGTTCCGCAAGGTCGTCAACCGGCACCTTCCTCCGCGCGCGCAGGACGAGTTGATCCGCCAGTGCGACCGCCTGGAGGCGCTCGAGGATGCGACGGTGTTGACCAGGTTTCTGGCCGCGTGAAGCGCGCGCCCGAATACGGTCCAAGGAGGCCGGAGCATGGAGCGGAACGCGGAGTCTCGTGAGCAACGGCGGACGGGCCGGTCGCTGTCCCGCCGCGAGCTGTTGCGGGGGCTGGCGGGGATCGGGTGGGCCGCCTGGATAGCGGCGCCGCGCGGCACAGCG
>JAPVSX010000301.1:0-3128 GCA_047519495.1 Armatimonadota bacterium | reverse complement strand
GGCCGCGCGGTCGTCATCGCCAGAACGGCGAGCCAGCCGAGGATCACAAGCACCGCGGCCGCAAGCGCCGCCGGTGCAGGCAGCGCGGTGCCGAACCGCTGGTCCAGGGAGAACGCCCCGGGTCCTGAGATTGCCACCGCCGCCGCGACGGCGAGATTGATCAGGGGGTGTTCGAAGCCGCCTTCGGCCGCCCAGACCTTCGGCCAGTGCACCTTCGTGATCGCGACCAGCATCGCGGCGCTGATCCCGACCGCACCCAACGGGCTCGCGAGCCCCAGCGCGAACAGCACCCCACCGCCGAACTCAGCGAGGCCGGCCAGGAACGCCCAGGCGCCGGCGGGCCGCAAGCCGATCGACCCGAGCCATCCCGCCGTCCCCTGCAACCCGTGACCCCCAAACCATCCGAACAGCTTCTGGGCGCCGTGGCCGGCAACATAGAGGCCGACCACGAGCCGGACGATCAAGAGCGAGACGTTCATGATGCTGCCCCCTCAAATTGTTCTAACGTTCACATGGCGACTTTCGATGGATATGGCGGCCTTCGCAGGCGAACAACGGTCGTGATGAGAACCGGTATTCCCGGCGGCGGGAGGAGGCCGGGAACCTTCCGGCCCGGAGCGTCGCTATCGTCCCCGAGTCCCAACCCCGATCGTGCTACCCGGCGCTCAGCCCGCCGTCCACGGGGATGACCTGCCCGGTCACGTAATCCGACGCCCGGGACGCCAGGAAGACCACGACGCCCTTCAGGTCGCCCTCCTGCCCGAGCCGGCCGAGCGGCGTCGCGGCCTCAATCGCGGGGCGCGCCCGCGGCAGCACGTTCTGGGTCATGCGCGTCGGGAAGAACCCCGGCGCCACGGCGTTGACGCGGATCCCGAAGCGCGCGTACTTCACCGCCAGGTCCCGGGTGAGCGCGATGAGCGCGCCCTTGCTCGCGGTGTAGCCGGCGGCGTCGAGGATCTCCGAGGGGACGGCGACGAGCCCCAGCACCGAGGCGACGTTGATGATCTTCCCATACCCACGGGCCTTCATGTGGGGAAGCGCCGCCTGGGTCACGAGAAACGCCCCCGTGAGGTTCGTCTCGAGCACCCGCCGCCACTGCTCCAGAGGCATCTCCTCGAACGGGGCGCCCCAGCTCACGCCGGCGTTGTTGACCAGGACGTCGAGACCGCCGTAGTGCGCGACGGCCTGCTGCACGAGCCCCCCGGCCTGCTCCGGGACGGTCACGTCGCAGGGGTGCGCCAGCGCATCGATGCCAGCCGCCGAGAGGCGGGCGGCGGCGGTCGTCAGCCACTCCGCCCGGCGCGCGGCGATGACCACCCGGGCACCGGCCTGTCCCAGGCCTTCCGCCATCTCCAGGCCGAGGCCGCGGGATCCTCCCGTCACGACGGCGACCCGCCCGTCCAGCGAGAACAGCTCCCGCAGATCCGGCATGTCCGGCACGGCAGGTTACCGCCGGGATGGCACGCCTGCGGCTTCGGCCGCGAGGTTCTTCACCCGGTCCAGGTTGGTGTCCATGAGGACGGTGAGCTTCTGGGTCTCCAGGGATCCCTCCGCGTGGATCGCAAGCACTTCCAGGTACCCGCCGAGGTCGGAGGCCGCTAGGTCGCGGATCAGGTTGATGACACGCAGGCGTTCCTCGCCGCTCACGCCTTCCCGGCCGGCGAGATACGGCTCGAGCAACCCCCTGACCTCGGACGAGATCCAGTCTTCTTCCGCCGGCCCGGTGACGGTGAGCCCGCCGGCCAGATCCTGCACGTCTCGCACCGCATCGTGGTAGCCATGGGCAAAGTGATATTTCGCCGCATTCGTGATGACCGGGTCGGGCACGGCGATCCCTTCGACCACGCAGCTCTCCACCGCCGCGGCGGTCCCAAGGCCCCGGACCGTGTGCAGATACATGATCAGGCGGGCGAGCTTGTCTCGCACGTGCGCGGCCCCGAGCAGCCCCTGGTAATCGGCGATCAACGCCCCGGCCCCGAGCAGCAATTCGAGGAGCGGGGTCTTATACGACACCGCCGTGAACCGGTGGAACTCCACGAACGTCTTGGCCAGGACGCCGGCATACTGCCACTCGCCGCAGAGAAACACCCGCTCCCACGGCACGAAGACGTCCTCGAAGATCGTCAACGACTCCGTGAGGCTGTGCCGGCTGCTCAGCGGGTTGTCGAAGACGCTCGTCGCGCCGAACCCGCGCGGGCTCGCCACCATCGTGAGGCCGGGGGCGTTGGCAGGGACCGCAAACGCCAGGGCATAGTCAGCATCGCGCTCGGTCATCGCCCGCGTGGGCAGCACGATGATCTCGTTGCTGTACACGGCGTTCGTCGTGTGCGCCTTCGCCCCCCGGACGACAATCCCGCCGTCGGACTGGCGTACCCGGCGGACGTAGACGTCGGGATGCGCCTGCTCGGACGGGCGCCGGCTGCGGTCGCCTTTGGCGTCTGTCTGGGCCACGGCCATCGCCAGATCGCCGTCCCGGCACCGCGTGTAGAACGCCCGGACCCGCGCCCCGTAGTCCGTCCCCAGCGCCCTGTCTGCCTGAGCCGTCACGATCATCAGGGCGAACAGCGCATCGGTGCCGATTTCCTTGATCAACGGCACGAACGACCGGCCCTCCCGCGTGACGGTCTCAATCAGATCGCGCCGCCGCCGCAGATCCGCCGCATCGCGTGGGATCGCAAAGTAGCGGCTGGTCGCCGGGCCGCCCCGATCCCGGACGACGAACAGCTCATTGTCCGGTCTTGCGTGCGCAAGCCGAAAGTCGATCGCCACGTGGCGGGCGCCACGGCCCAGGTGCGGGTGTGCGGTGACGTCCTCCACGGACCGGCCCCGGTAGACGACCCGGCGGCCGTCTCGGAGGCTCTCGAGGAACACGTCCGGAGAGCGCAGCGGCATACCCCCCCTCCTCTGTGCAGCTCCGCGCGGGCCGGATCAGGACTTCGGCTGTGGAGCGGCCCGCAGCGGGTACTTCTAGACCTTTGACCAGGACGCCGCCCGGAGCGGGACCGGCCATCGGGCGATGGGGATCCTGCGCGGGGGCCAGCGTGCGCACCGCGAGCTTGGCCCGCCCCGACTTGACCCCGGAGAGCGCCGAGGCGACGAAGGCGTCGAGCTCGCTGTACTCGATGCGC
>JAPVSX010000300.1:0-11286 GCA_047519495.1 Armatimonadota bacterium | reverse complement strand
CCCTCGAGCATCGGGTAGTCGCGCGTGTAGATCGAGTTGACGGCCAGCTGGCCCAGGCCGGGCACGGCGAAGATCGTCTCGGTGATCACCGCGCCGCCGAGGAGGATCCCGAGCTGGATGCCCATCACCGTGATCACGGGGATCACCGCGTTCCGCAGGGCGTGGCGGACCACGACGACCCGGTCGCCGAGCCCCTTCGCCCGGGCCGTCCGGACGAAGTCGGCGTTCAGCACCTCCACCATGCTGCTGCGGAGCTGGCGCATCACGACCGCCGCGAAGAAGAGGCCCAGGACGAACGCCGGCATCACGAGGGCCCGGAGGTGCCGCCCGGGATCCTCGGCGAGCGGCACGAAGCCGGAGGCCGGCAGCCAGTGGAGGTTGACCGCGAACAGGTAGATGAGCATGATGCCGAGCCAGAAGTTCGGGATGCTGAGGCCAACCAGCGCGGCCGCGGACGCGCCGTAGTCGGTGGCGGTCCGCTGCCGCCAGGCCGCCAGGACGCCGGCCGGGATCGCGATCGACCAGGCGATCAGCAGCGACGCGGCGGTGAGCTCACCGGTCACGGGCAGCTTCTGCATGAGGGTCATGAGGACCGGCCGGTTGTCCTTGAACGAGTGCCCGAAATCGCCGTGCAGCATCGCCCCGACCCAGCGGAGGTACTGAATGTACGGCGGCTGGTCCAGGCCGAGTTGGTGCCGGAGGGCCGCCAGGGCGTCGGGCGACGCCTCCTCGCCTAAGAAGAGCCGGGCCGCGTCCCCCGGAACCAGGTTGATGAGCACGAAGACGATGACGCTGACAAAGAACAGCACCGGGATCATCTGAAGCAGGCGGCGGGCGAGGAACCGGGTCATCGAGGGCAGGGCGTCGGCGGTCGGGCGGAGGAGCCTCCGCCCGGCCGCCCGTCTGTCAGGGCGCCAGCCAGACCGTCCGGAACCGCATCATCCCGTCCGGCACCTGGACGAACCCGTGGACCTTGGTGGAGACGAGCTTGTACTCCTTCGGGAAGTACAGCCAGACGTACGGCATGTCGTCGGCGAGGATCCTGGTCACCTCGCTGTACGCCCGCCGGCGCTGGTTCATGCCGCTCAGGAGCCGGGCCGCGTCGAGCAACTCCTGGACCCGCGGGTTCGAGTAGCCCGCCTCATTGAAGGAGCCGATTCCCGACTGGGTGATGTGCGGGTAGATGTCGAAGTCCGGGTCCGGCCGCCCGCTCCAGCCCAGCAGGGCGGCCTGATGGCGCAGGTTATCGACCTCTTCGAGCATTTGTCCGAACTCGATGAGCTGGATCCTGACCTGAATCCCCACCTCGGCCGCCATCGATTGGACGGCCTGCGCGACCGCCTGCTGTTCCTGCCTGGGCACGATGAGCAGCGTGAACTCGAACCCGGTCGGGCGCCCCGCGGCCTGGAGCTTCTCCCTGGCCAGCGCGATGTTGCGCGGCGGGATCTTCCACGTCGGATCATACGCGGGGGTCCCGTTCGGGAAGAACGAGTAGGCGGGGTACACGGCGCCCTGCAGCACCGCGTTCGCGATGGCGTTCCGGTCGATCGTCGCGTTGACCGCCTGGCGGAGGAGCTTGTTGTCGAACGGCGGCTTGGTCACGTTGAGCCAGATCCCCTGCCATTGGAACGCGCCGTGCTCAAGGAGCCGGAAGCGCGCGCTGGGCTGCGCCGCCTCCTGGGTCAGCTGTTTGACCTGCGGAAGGGGCACGATGTTGACGATGTCCACGTCCCCCGATTTCACGTTTGCGACGCGGGCGTTGTCGTCCGGGAACGGCCGGAAGATGACCCGGTCGAGGTAGGGCTGTCCCTTGTTCCAGTAGTCCGGATTGCGCTGCAGCGTGACGTGATCTTGGGGAATCTTCTCGACGAACGAGAACGGTCCGGCGCCGACGGGATGGAGGGCGAAGTTCACCCCTTCCTTCTGCGCCGCCGCAGGGGAGACCATCATCCCCGCCCGGTCGGTCAGCACGTAGAGCAGCGGGCTGTAGGGCTTCTCGAGGACGATCTGGACTGTGGATGGGTCGGGGGCAACCACGTTCGCGATCGGCCCGAGCTCGCTGCGGCGCGCCGATGGGAACTTCGGGTCTCGCATCCGGTCGAAGTTGTACTTGACGGCCTCGGCGTTGAACGGCGTCCCGTCCTGGAACTTGATGCCCTGCCGGAGCTTGAAGGTCATGGTCTTCCCGTCCGGGCTGACCGACCAGGACGTCGCCAGCATCGGCACGATCGCCAGGTTCTCGTCCGTGTCCACGAGCTTGTCGTAGAGGCTCTGGAAGACCTGCCGGTCGACCGCGGCCGTCGAGCGGTGGGGGTCCAGGTTCGGCGGGTCCGCTTCCAGCCCGGCCCGCAGCGTGCCGCCGCGCCTGGCGCCTTGCGCGGAGGCCGCCGCGAGCGTACCGGCGACCATCACGAACGCGAGCAGCAGAGCACCCCATCTGCGCATCAGACCACCCTCCCCCGGGTTCTGCACCGCAAGACGGCTCTCAAAAGCGCGAATGGGTATTCACGCCACGCCCCGGGAATCCTGCCCGGCGGGCATTTTAGCATCAGGCGTTACGCAGATGTGACCGGCCCGGCGCGGAACGTCCGACGGACGGCGCGCAGGCGCAATGGCCCCGGCCGTCAGCCGAAGTGCTCGCGGCAGAACGCGCGCGCCCGGGCGAGCCGCTCCTCGACGACGCGGACGTCCGCGGCGCCCAGAGCGTCGGGATCCAGCTCGACCACGATCACGCCGGCAAACCGGCGCCGGCGCAACTCCTCAAGAAACGGCCCAAGCGGCAGCCGGCCGTCGTCGAGCAGCCGGTGCTGGCGCCCGTTGTAGTTGGAGAGGTGGACGTGCGCGACGTGGTCGGCCAGCACCTCGTACGCGTCCAGGAGGCCGACCTCCCACGACCCGATGTGCGTCGTGTCGAACGTGAGCGCGGGGAAGCGCCGGAGATCGCGCAGGTGATTCAGATCGAACAGGTTGGCGGTCCAGGGCCCGACGCGGTGGCGAGGCATGTTCTCCACCGCGACCGTGATCCCCGTGCGCGCCTGGTAGGCCGTGAGCTCTTCGAGCAGCCAGCGCCGAAACGGGGCGCGGCGGGGAACCGGCGTGAGCGCCCAGGCGGTGATCAGCGGCGGGAATCGCAGGTACACCCAGTGAAACCGCATGGGCGGATGGACGACCACTGTGCGGGCGCCCACGGCGCGCGCCAGCTCGACCGTCCGGGTGAGGCGGTTCGCCTCGTCTCCGCTCCAGCCGTCGACGGGGACGAACGGCGCGTGGAGGCTCGTGATGGGGAGCGCCGCGCTGCCGGCCACCTCAGAGAGGTAGGCAGCGTCGCGCGTGTCCCACCGCGCGTCGACCATGATCTCGAGCCCGTCGAACCCGGCCGCGGCCGCGAGGTGCGCGACCCGGGCGGTCCCGTACGTGTGAAGCGAGCCGGTGGAGAGCGCGATCATCTACCGGACGCGCGCCGCTCCCCCATGCGCGCTCGCATATCAGCTGCGGGCCCGTGTGGATCGGACCGCGCGGACGCACGGGGGCAGGCCGGACGCCGATCCGCGGGGGCCGCAGTCAGCGGATCGGGTGCGCCTTCGTGTAGGCGAGCAGCCCGCCGGCCAGCAGATAGTCCCGCTCCCTGCGGTTCACATTCACGTTGACGGTGAACGTCGTCCCCCTGGTCACGTTCTTGACGGTGAGCCCCGCCGCCCCCGCGTCGAGCTGCCTGCGGATGCCGGCGATCTCCAGGAGGTCTCCCTGCGCGATGCGGTCGTGGTCGGCCGGGTCGGCGAACGTCATCGGCACGATGCCCCAGTTGATCAGGTTGGCCAGGTGGATGCGCGCGAACGCCTTCGCGATCACCCCCGTCACGCCGAGGTACATCGGCGCGATCGCCGCGTGCTCCCGGCTGCTGCCCTGGCCGTAGTTCTTGCCGCCCACGATGAGCCCGCCGCCCTTGGCCCTGGCCCGTGCCGGGAACTCCGGATCGACCCGGTTGAACACGAACTCGGCGAGCTTGGGGATGTTGGACCGGAACCGGAGGATCTGCGATCCGGCCGGCATGATGTGGTCGGTGCTGATGTCGTCTCCCAGCTTGATCAGGACCTCGGCCCGCAGCGAGTCGGCGAGCGGGCCTTTGAGCGGGATCCCCTTGATGTTGTCGCCCTTGACGACCTCGAGCCCGGGCGCCTCCGCCGCCGGCGCCGGCGGCACGAGGCTGGTGTTGTCCTGCTCCAGCCGGCGCGGCATCTCCTGCGCCGGCGCGGGGATCCCGAGCTTCCGCGGGTCCGTGATCACGCCCGCGATCGCCGAGGCCGCGGCCACCTCGCTCGAGCTCAGGTAGACCTCGTCGTCCTTCTGGCCGGTGCGTCCTTTGAAGTTCCGGTTGATCGCCCGGAGGCTCTTCATCCCTTTCGCCGGCACGTGGCCGACGCCGATGCACGCGCCGCACGTCGCCGCCTCGACGTTGACGCCCGCGGCGATCAGCTCGGTGAGCAGGCCCTCCCGGGCCAGCACCTCGAGGTCCATGCGGCTGCTCGGGTGGATGAAGAACGTGACGTCGGGGTGAATCCGCCGGCCCCGGACGATCTGCGCGACCGCCTTGAGATCCATGTATGAGCCGTTGGTGCACGACCCCACCATGACCTGGTCGACCTTGACCCCCTCGGCCTTGGAGACCGGGACGACCTTGTCGGGGTTGCTGGGCAGGGCGACGAGCGGCTCGATCGCGCTCAGATCGAGCTCCACGGACTCGTCGTACGCGGCGTCGGGGTCCGGCAGCACTTCGCGCCAGTCCTTTTCCCGGCCGATGCTCGTCACATACTCCCGCGTCACCGCGTCCGACGGGAACATCGAGGTCGTCGCGCCGAGCTCCGCGCCCATGTTGCAGATCGTGATCCGCTGCTGGGCGTTGAGGTGCCGGAGCCCCGGCCCCACGTACTCGAACACCTTGCCGAACCCGCCGCTCGCGGTGTTCCGGCGGAGCATCTCGAGGATCACGTCCTTGGCCGTCGACCACGGCGGGAGCTGGCCGACGAGATTCACGCGGACGACCGCCGGCATGTGCAGGTAGTAGGGGCCGCCGCCCATCGCCACGGCCACGTCGAGACCGCCGGCGCCCATCGCGAACACGCCCATGCCGCCGATGTGGGGCGTGTGGCTGTCGGCGCCGAGCGCCGTATCGCCCGGGCAGGCGAAGTGCTCCTGGTGGATCTGGTGGCCGATGCCGGCGCCCGGCTTCGCCCACCAGATCCCGTACTTGCGCGCCGCGGTAGCCAGGTAGACGTGGTCCTCGGTGTTCTCCTCGCTCACTTGCAGCACGTTATGGTCGCCGTAGACGCAGGCGACCTTGCACCGCACCCGGTGGAGCTGCATCGCCTCGAAGTGCATCATCGCCGCGGTCCCCGTGATGTCCTGGATCAGGATCTCGTCGATCTTGATGCCGATCTCCTCGCCGGGGACCATCCGGCCGTCCACGAGGTGCGCCTTCAGGATCTTCCGCGCGACGTTCTCCCCCATCGCCTCTCCTCCCAGCGCAGCATCCCGTGCCGCCCTTCTCGCTTCCATATATATTGGAGCGGAACGTGAACTGGCGTCGGGATCAGGCGTCCCGGGCGGCCGCGATGGCGGCCCGGATGTTGGCCTCCGGCGCGTCGATCGTCATGACGCACCCGGTAGTCACGATGTGCCCCCGGCCCCCGGTTTGGGCGATCGCGTCGCGCACCTCCTGCGCGACCGCCTCCGGGGTCCCCCGCAGCAGCGTGGTCTCTTCGCCGATGCCACACGCCAGGCACGTGGTCACCCGGGCGCGGGCCTCTACGATCCCCGGGGGCGTCTCGCGGGCGTGCCAGTTGATGATCTGGACTGGGTAGCCGGCGCACAGATCGAACATCACGTTGAGCCCGTGGATGTGGAGGAACGTGAGCGCGTCCCCCGCCGCCTCGAGGACGCGGAGGTCGTACGGGCGCCCGAACTCCTCGTACTCCTCCTCCGTCAGCGCGGCGGCCGTCGCCATCTGCGTCGAGAAGAAGATCCCATCGGCGCCGGCCGCGAGCACCGCGCGGACGAACTCGGCCGTGACGTCCGCGATGATCTCAAGCCCCCGGTGAAGTGGCTCCGGGTCCTCGCGCAGGTACCGGACGATCGCATGCTCGCCGCAGAGCGTGCGTGCGATGCTGAGCGGGCTGAACGTCGTCTCGAGGACGGGCACGTCCCGGCCGACGCCCTCGGCGATCAGACGGATCGCGTGAACCTCGCGCCCGTAGACGCCCTGGCTGACGTCCAGGCGCTTGAGACGCTCCCAGTCCGCCGCCTTCCTGACCGGGCGGTCCGTGTACGTCCGGACGCCGTGGTTGTTCGGCTTGTACCCGGCCCGCAGGCCCCAGTCGTCGCCGTAGAACCCGCTCGCCGGCGTCACCTTCAGGAGGTCCGGCTCGTACGCCTGGTAGAACGCGAGGTGGGCCTGCGCCAACCTCTCGGCCTTCTGGTCGTCCCCCGGAAAGTGACGCCACAGCGCCACCGGCACCCGGTCCGGGCGCTCGCCCCGCAGCGCGGCCTCGACGCGGTCACGATGGGTCATGAATCACTCCCCTTCCCCAGCACCGACGTCACCGGAAGGGGTTCCGGCATTACTCCCGCGAAGGAGGGCCGAGACCGCGTCGACCCGCTCCCGATCGGCGTAGATCCCCGCCAGCGCCTCGAGGGTGATGTTGCCGCCGCTGAGGATGAGGGCAACCGTCTTCCCCCGGAGCTGCCCGCGCAGCCGGAGCGCGGCCGCGGCGCTGGCCGCCCCCGCGCCCTCGGCCGTCTGCCGTACGGCCTCGGCCAGCAGCAGGATCGCCCGCCTGAGCTCCTCGTCGCTGACGAGAACGATCTCGTCGAGGTAGCGCCGGAGGAGCGTGATCGGCAGGGCGAACGGCACCCGGGTCGCGAGGCCCTCGGCGAACGTCTCCATCCGGTCCAGGCTGACCATGCGGCCCTCGCGCAGGGTCCGCTCGACCGGATTCGCGTGCTCGGCCTGGACGCCGATCACCCGCACGGCGGGATGGAGCGCCTTCGCCGTGATGCAGTGGCCGCACGCCCCGCTGCCGGCGCCGATCGGCACGATGATCACGTCCACCTCGGGCAGGTCCTCGAGCACCTCTAGACTGATCGTGCCGACGCCGGCGACGAGGAGCGGCTCGTTGGCCGAGTGTACGTAGCGGTATCCTTCCTCGCGCGCCGTCCGCTCGACCCACTCCCGCGCCTCGTCAAAATCCCGGCCCTCGAGCACAACCTCCGCGCCGAGGGCCCCTATCGAGGCAAGCTTGATGGGGTTGCTGCCCCGCGGGGCGCCGATGATCGCGCGGACGCCGAACATCCGGGCGGCATACGCGATCGACTGTCCGTGGTTCCCCGTGCTGGCGGTGATCACCCCGCGCCGGCGCTCGTCGGGGGACAGCCGGCTGATCAGGTTGATCCCGCCCCGGACCTTGAAGGCGCCGGTAGGCAGCGTGTTCTCGCACTTGACGTACACGCGCGCACCCAGGAGGCGGTCGAGCGCGGGTGCGTGAACGAGCGGCGTCCGCGGCAGGTGCGGAGCGATCACCCGGCGCGCCGCGTACACGTCGTGGACGGTCGGCAGCGGCCCGGCCCAGACCTCGTGAAGCGCGGCCGCCCTCCCCTCAGGCACCGCCGTACCGCTCGCGCATGACCGTCGAGGCCTCCCGATCCACGAACGTATTTGCGGCAGCGATCCTCGAAGTGTTCGCCGGGATCTCCCGCATCTCCCGCACAGACCTACGGCCTCAGCCGCCGACGGGGAAGAGCTGCGTCACGACGAGCGCAAGGGTCAGGACGATCATCACCATCACGGTGGCCCACGCGATCCCGTTGAACACCCGCGAGTTCGTGTACGCCCCCATCAGCCGCCTGTTGTTGACCAGGAGCAGCATGAAGACCAGGATGAACGGGAGCAAGATGCCGTTTGCGACCTGGGACAGGAACATGATTGACAGGAGTGGGGCGCCCGGGAGGAGGACGATCACGCACGCGCCGGCGATCAGGGCGATGTAGAGGCCGTAGAACACGGGCGCCTGCCGGATCGTGCGGTTGACTCCTGCCTCGAACCCGAGTGACTCGCACACGTAGTGCGCGGTGGCGAGCGGGAGCACGGAGGCCGAGAACAGCGACGCGTTGATCAAGCCGAGGGCGAACAGGGTGGCGGCGTACTGCCCGGCCAGCGGGCGCAGGGCCAGCGCGGCGTCCTTCGCGGTCTCGACGTGCAGGTGATGGACGAAGATCGTCGCCCCGCACGCGACGATGATGAACCAGGCGACGACGTCGGTCATCAGCGAGCCGACCAGGACGTCGGTGCGCGTGTACCCGTATTCCTTCGTCGTGATGCCCTTCTCCACGACGGTCGACTGCAGGTAGAACTGCATCCAGGGCGCGATCGTCGTGCCGATGACCCCCACGAACATCACGATGTAGTCGGCCTTGAGGCTGAAGCTCGGCACCACCGTGGCGCGCAGCACCTGCCCCCAGTCGGGGTGCGCAAGCGCACCCGAGATGATGTAGGCGATGTAGAAGGCGCTGGCTGCGAGAAAGACGCGTTCGACGGACCGGAAGGTCCCCTTCACCACCAGGACCCAGACGGTCGCCGCGCCGAGGGGCACGAAGACGTACTTGGACACGCCGAAGATCTCCCCGCCGGCGGCCAGCCCCGAGAACTCCGCGAGCGTGTTGCCGAAGTCAGCGAGGAGGAGCGCCAGCATCACGAACGTCGTGGTCCGCTCTCCGAACCGCTCGCGGACCAGGTCGGCCAGGCCTTTGCCGGTGACGGCACCCATCCGCGCCGACATCTCCTGGACGACGTACAGGGCGATCGTGACGGGGATCATCGTCCACAGCAGGGCGTAGCCGAAGCCGGCGCCGGCGAGCGAGTAGGTCGTGATCCCGCCGGCGTCGTTGTCCACGTTCTGCGTGACGATGCCGGGCCCCATGATCGCAAGGAAGATCATCAGGCGGCTCAGCGCAGCGCTCCGCGAGGCGCGCCGGAGAATGGGGAGGGTAAAGCTCACGCGCCCCCTGCGCTGCGGCGCGCGGCCCGGCGGCTCAGGTCCACTCCGCCGCCGAGCTTCCGGGGTCCGTACTTCTCCAGCAGGATGTCAATCAGGTGGTCGACCGTGACGATGCCGGCCAGCCGGCCGTTCTCCTCGACGACCGGGACCGCCAGGAGGTCGTACTTGATGAGCGCGCCGGCCACGTCCTCGGTGCTGGCGTCGGGCCGGACGGAGATCACGTCCGAGCGCATCACCTGCGAGATCGGGGCGTCGGGCGGCGAGACGATCAGGCTGCGGATCGAGAGGACCCCGACGAGCCGGTCCTGGTCGTCCACGACGTACAGGTAGTAGATCGTTTCCGAGTCGGGTCTGGTCTCGCGGAGCCGGGCGATCACCTGCTCGACGGTCATCGTCGCCGGCAGCGCGATAAACTCTGTCGTCATCTTCCCCGCGGCGGTCTCGGGTGGGTACTGAAGCAGCCGGCTGACCTCCTCGGCTTTCTCGTCTTCCATGAGCGAGATCAGCTCCTCGGCGCGCTCCTCGGGCAGCTCGCCGAGGACGTCCGCGGCTTCCTCGGGCGCCATCTCCTCGAGGATGTCGGACGCCCGCTCGCTCGGCAGCTCGTTGATCACGGCGGTCTGCACGTCCGGCTCGGCCTCTTCCAGGACGTCCGCCGCACGCTCGTCGGTGAGAGCGGTCATCATCTCGACCCGCTCGTCCCGGTCCAGCTCTTCAAGGAGGCCCGCGAGGTCGGCCGGATGGATGTCCTTGAGCTTCTGACGGGAGAGGCTGAGCTTGAGCGGCGTCATCGTCCCCCCCAGGACCGCGACGAGGTTCCACGGGATCACCCGGGACGGGAGACGCCGGCCGACGCGCTCCAGCGCCCGGCAGACGAACGGCTCGAGGCCGAGGCGCCGGAGCAGCGCCCGGGTGCCGACGTCGGCCCCAACGACACGAACCTCGTTGCCGACCTGGCGCAGCTCCAGGTCGTTCACCCGGACGACCTTGATATCGTCGGTGTCCACGACCTGGCCGTCGAGGATGTCGTCCCGCAGGAGGATCTCGTCGGGCTGCAGCGGCCGGGGCGTGAGGCGCCGCCGCTCGACGCGGAGGCGGATGCCGGCGGCGGAGAACTCCGCGACGGCATCCCAGGGGATGATCGCAAGCCGGCTGCGGTCACCGCTGAGCAGCACGCCGGTGATCCGGGGGAACTTCTCGGTGCCGTGGTAGATGACGAGGTCCGACACCGTGTCGAACGCCTCCCCGGCCGCATCGTACACGGACTTCCCGATCACCTGGCTCAGGTAGAGCATCGGCCGTTCCCCCTAGCGCGCGATCTCCGAAGCCTCGCGCGATGGATGTTCCCGAAACGGACGGCCGCAGGGGCCGGCCATGTCCCGGACGGTTGCAGGCCGGACCTGATGGCGCGACGTCATCGGAGCGCCCATGGCCGTGTTACTTTCCGCTCGTCCGGACGCCCTCCTGCCCATTCTCCAAAACTGTGCTCGGGGGCGCAGCCGGGCGGCGGAGCGGTGGGCGGCCGCGTCGAATAGATGCGAGAGCCATGTCCGAGTTCTCCCCCTACGTCCTCGCCGCCCTCCGGGCGGCATGCGCGGCCGGCGAGATCCAGCGCGGCCTCTTCGGCCGGCTCACCCGGGTCGACTACAAGGGCCCATACGATCCGGTCACCGAGGCCGACCGGGCGTCCGAGGAGGCGATCGTCGGCGTGCTCCGCGGAGCGTTCCCCGGCCACGCGTTCCTCGGCGAGGAGGGCGGGCAGCGCGGCGCCGGCGCCTACACATGGCTGATCGACCCGCTGGACGGGACGCACAACTACGCCCGCACCTTCCCGTGGTTCGCCGTGAGCATCGCGCTCCGCCACCACGCCCGGATCGTCGCCGGCGTGGTTCTCAACACGATGTTCGGCGAGTTGTACGCAGCCGAGGCGGGCGGGGGCGCCTACGCGGCCGCGGCCCGCGACCTGCCCCCGGACCCCGTCGGGTGGGCCGACCGCTCCCGCTGGAGGCGGATCTCCGTCTCGGACGTCGGCCGGCTTGACGGCGCGACCCTCTCGACGGGCTTCCCGGCCACGGTAGCCGAGACGCGGCTCAACGTGGACCACTTCACCAACCTGCTGCTGGCCGCGGCCAGGATCCGGAACATCGGCTCGGCGGCGCTCAGCCTCGCCGCGGTCGCGCTGGGGCAGACAGACGGCTACTGGGAGATCGGGCCGAGCGCGTGGGACTTCGCCGCCGGG
>JAPVSX010000299.1:0-4356 GCA_047519495.1 Armatimonadota bacterium | reverse complement strand
CGGGGGTCCCGGCCGCGGTGCTCGATCACCGGACGTTTCCGACCACGGCGGCGTTCGAGGCGGCGCTGCGGGAGACGCTCGAGGCCCGCCGGGTCGGCCTCGTCTGCCTGGCCGGGTTCCTCCGCATCCTGTCGCCCGCGTTCGTGGGGGCGTTCGCGGGCCGCATCATGAACATCCACCCGGCGCTCCTCCCGGCGTTCGGTGGCAAGGGGATGTACGGCGAGCGGGTGCACGAGGCCGTGCTCGCGTCCGGGGCCCGGCTGAGCGGGTGCACCGTGCACTTCGTGACCGCGGTGCCGGACGGCGGGCCGATCATCGCGCAGACGGCCGTACCGGTGTGCGGCGACGACACGCCGGTGACGCTCGGCGCGCGCGTCCGCCGCGAGGAGCTGCGCCTGTACCCGCTCGCAGTCCGCCTGTTCGCGGACGGCCGGCTCCGGATCGACGGGAACCAGGTACGGATCCTGCCCGGAGGTCCGGCGCGCGCGGCGGCGGCGTCGCCCGCGCCCGAGGGGTCGGCATCCGTGGCGGCGGCGCCCGCGCCCGAGCGCATCAAGGGGGGAGCATGAAGATCCAGCGGGCCCTGCTCAGTGTCTCCGACAAGACCGGCATCGTGGACCTGGGGCGCGGCCTGGTTGGTCTCGGCGCCGAGATCGTGTCCACCGGCGGCACGGCCGCCGCCCTGCGCGAGGCCGGCGTGCCGGTCACACCGCTCTCGGAGGTGACCGGGTTCCCCGAGATCCTCGACGGCCGGGTGAAGACGCTCCATCCGGCCGTGCACGGCGGCCTCCTGGCCGTCCGTGACAACCCCGTCCACGCGGCCGAGCTCGCTCGCCATGCGATCCGCCCGATCGATCTCGTCGCGGTGACGCTGTACCCGTTTGAGGCGGCGCTCGCCCGGGGCGCCGGCCTCCGGGCGATGCTCGACGAGATCGACATCGGGGGCGTGACCCTCTTGCGCGCCGCGGCCAAGAACTTCGAGAGCGTCGCCGTCCTGAGCGCGCCGGCCCAGTACGGGATGGTGCTCGATGAGCTCCGCCGGACGGGAACGGTGAGCCGCGAGACCCGGCGGCGCCTGGCTCACGAGGCGTTCGCCCGGACGAGCGGGTACGACGCGGCGATCGCCCGGTACCTCGCCGGCCAGCCTGGGGCCGGGCCATTCCCGGAGCGCCTCCTCCTCACGTTCGAGAAGGTGCAGGACCTCCGGTACGGGGAGAACCCCCACCAGCGCGGCGCGTTCTACCGCGAGCCGGGCGTTGCGCGCCCCTGCGTCGCGACCGCCCGCCAGATCGCCGGGAAGCCGCTCTCCTACAACAATATCTACGACCTGGACGCCGCCCTCGAGCTGGTCCGGGAGTTGGCTGGCGCGGCCGCCGTAATCGTGAAGCACGGGATCCCCTGCGGCGTCGGGACCGGCGAGACGCCCCACCGCGCCTACCTGCACGCGCGCGAGGGCGACCCGGTCTCCGCGTTCGGCGGGATCGTTGCCCTGAACCGCCCCGTGGACCGCCCGACCGCGGATGCGCTCGCCGAGACGTTTCTCGAGGCGGTGATCGCCCCGGCGTTCACCGGGGAGGCGCTGGATGCCCTGGCCCGGAAGAAGAACCTCCGCCTGATGGAGGTGGGCCCGCTCACCGGCCCCGCCGGCGCGCCGTTCCCCGGCGCGCCGCCCGAACTCGACTTCCGGCGTGTCCGGGGCGGCCTCCTCGTCCAGGACCGGGACGAGCTGGATCTTGTGGAGCACGACCTTCGGATCGTAACGTCGCGCGCGCCGACCGAGCGCGAGTGGGCCGACCTCCGGTTTGCGTGGACCGTCTGTCGCTTCGTCCGCTCGAACGCGATCGTGTTCGCCCGCGACCGCCAGGTCGTGGGCGTCGGGGCGGGCCAGATGAACCGCGTCGAGCCGGTCCGCCTCGCCGCGCGCCAGGCCGGGGAGCGTGCGCGGGGCGCGGCGATGGCGTCCGAGGCGTTCTTCCCGTTTCCGGACGCCGTCGAGCTCGCGATCGAGGCCGGCGTCACTGCGGTGATCCACCCGGGCGGCTCGGTGCGCGACGCCGAGGTCGCCGCGGCCGCCGAAGCGGCGGGGATCGCGATGGTCGTGACCGGGATCCGCCACTTCCGGCACTGACGCGCGCCGGGCGGCACGTGCGGGCGCTCATCATCGCGGCCGGGCGCGGGCAGCGCCTCGATCCGTACACGCGGCGGCGGCCGAAGCCGCTGCTCTACGTCGCCGGCCGCCCGATTCTGGCCCACCTGCTGGACGCCCTACCCGGCCTCGGCATCACCGACGTGACCGTGGTCGCCGGGTACCTGCGCGAGCAGATCGCCGCGTACCTGCGTACCCGTCCGGGCCCGCCGGCGCGGCTCGTCGTCCAGGAGCGGCTGCTCGGCAATGGCCACGCGGTCTACGCGGCGCGCGCGTGCCTCGACGGGCCGGTGCTGATCCAGTTCGGGGACACGATCCCGCGGGCCGACCTCCGGGCCGCGATCCACAGCGACACGGCGGTGATCGGCGTCACCGAAGTCGAGGACGGGCGGGCATACGGCATCGCCGAGGTGGACGGCGGGGGGCGCGTGCGCCGCCTGGTGGAGAAGCCGGCGGTCCCGCCCGGCCGGCTCGCGGTGGCCGGCACGTACTTCTTCCCGGAGGGACGGCCGCTGCGGGAGGCGCTCGAAGACCTGGTCGCAGGCGGTGCCGAGGCGGCGCGCGGGGGCGAGTTCTGGTTCGTGGACGCGATCCAGCGGATGATCGATCAGGGGGAGCCTGTCGGCACGTTTCCCGTCGCGCGGTTCTACGACTGCGGCACGCCGGACCAGCTCCTCACCGCCAACCGGGACCTCCTGGCCGGGACCCGGGACGCTGGGGCCCGGGCCGGCGAGCCGGTGGACGTGGAGAGCGGGAGCGTGATCGTTCCGCCGTGCGCGATCTCACCGGAGGCGGCGCTGCGGAACGCCCGCATCGGGCCGTTCGTGACCGTCGCGCCGCGCGCGAGCATTACGCGGGCCCGCGTGCGCGACGCGGTCGTGCTCCCGGGTGCCGTGATCGAGGGTGCGGTGGTCGAGCACGCGATCGTGGAATGACCCGTACGCGGTCGGCCGTCGCGTCGCGCCATACGCCGGGATGTCGCGCGGAGACGGTGCGGCGCGGTAAGCGGCCCGGCGGGCGCCGCCGGGCCGTGTTCCTCGACCGCGACGGCGTCCTGATCGCCGACGTCGACCACCTCAGGTCGGTCGAGCAGATCCGCATCCTGCCGCGGGTCCCCCAGGCCCTGGCCCGCCTGCGCGCCGCCGGGTGGACGCTCGTCATCGCGACCAACCAGTCGGTCGTCGCCCGCGGCTGGATCACCGAGGCGCGCCTGGGCGAAATCCACCGGGCCCTCCTCGACCAACTGCGCGCCCGCGGCGCGGAGATCGACGCGGTGTACTACTGTCCCCACCATCCCGACGGCGCCGTGGACCCCTACCGCCGGGCGTGCGACTGCCGCAAGCCGAGTCCCGGGATGCTGCTCCGGGCCGCCGGGGAGCATCACCTGGACCTGGCGGCGTCCGTCGTCGTAGGGGATGCCCCCTCAGATATTGAAGCCGGACGGCGCGCCGGGTGCCGGACGGTGCTGATCCGCGGTGCGGGAGGCGGCGGAGACGAAAGGAGCCCGGCCGGCGTCCCTGAGCGCCGTGCTGCCGCCCCTGAGCGCCGTGCCGGCGCGCGGAAGACGGGAGGAGCGACGTCAGCGTCGGCGGCCGTCCCTGACTACGTCGCCCGCGACCTCTGGGACGCTGCCGGATGGGTCCTCCGTGGGGGCTGAGCGCCGGTCGCGCCGGCCGTGGGATGTTTGACATCTGGGCTTGCGGGGTATATAATCACAGGCGACATAGCTGACCAGGCAAGTCCATTGGGGCATGTCGAAGGCCGATTCCTGAACCAGGGGTCGGCTCTTATATTCTCTCCAACCAGCGCGTCTCCCGCGTCTCCCCGCGCATATTGACAACGGCGGGGCGGGGGCGGTAAAGTCTTGTGTGCAAGCTCCTCGTGGCACCTTAACAAGGTGATCGGCCCCGCGCACGGCTCGCACGAGCGACCATCGCACCCAGCGACGCAGCAAGTTTCGGGCCTTTGCACCGCCTGATGCGACAGCTCGTGCTCGGGGCGGCAGATCGAGGAAGGCGCGCCAATCCTCCGATCCGTTGCCTTGACAAGGGTGGAGGGGATTGGTATAAATAGATGTCGTGGTCGGGAAGCCGCCCACCTGGCGGCAGCCCGACCATGCCGAGTCTTCAGCACCTTGAAAACTGCATAGTGGTAAGGGGAACGCGACAGCCCACGAGATTGTGGACCCGAAGACACCTCTTCGGGGCCCG
>JAPVSX010000298.1:0-2275 GCA_047519495.1 Armatimonadota bacterium | reverse complement strand
TGTCGACGCGATCAGCGCCCGCGATTACCCAATCATCCAGGGCGTCGTGCTCCTGTTCGCGGTGGTCTTCATCGTCATCAACCTGCTGCTGGACCTCCTCTATGGCTACATCGATCCGCGCATCAAGTACGGCTAGGCCGCCGCGCGAGCTGGCGTTCCGCCATCCGCTGGCGGTCCTCGGGCGCCTGCGCCGGAACAAGATCGGCGTGGCGGGGCTCGCCGTCCTGCTCGTGATGCTCGCCTCCGCGGCCCTCGCCGGCGCGGTCCTCCCGTACGATCCGAACACCGCCGACCTGAACGTCGTGCTCACCGGCCCGTCGCCGGCCCACCCGTTCGGCACGGACAACCTCGGCCGCGACATCTTTACGCGCGTCGTCTACGGCGGCCGGATCTCGCTCTTGATCGGCTTCTTCGCCGTCGGCCTGGGCGCGGTGATCGGCGTGCCCCTCGGGCTCTCTTCCGGATTCTACGGCGGGCTGGCCGACGGGCTGATCCAGCGGGTCGTGGACGTCATGCTCGCGTTCCCCGGGTTCCTGCTCGCGCTCACGCTGATCAGCCTGCTCGGGGTCGGCTTCATGAATGTGATCATCAGCGTCGGGATCGCCTCGGTGCCGGTGTACGTCCGATTGGTCCGCGGCGTCACCCTATCCGTGCGCGAGTTCACGTACGTCGAGTCGGCCCGCGCGGCGGGGGTCCCAGACTGGGCGATCATGGTCCGCCACGTCCTGCCGAACACCGCCGCTCCCATCATCGTGCAGTCCTCGCTCCAGCTGGGAGCGGCGCTCTTGACCGCCGCGGGGCTCGGATTCCTGGGGCTCGGCGTGGTCCCGCCCACCCCGGAGTGGGGCGCGATGCTGGGGGAGGCTCAGTCCTACCTGCTGACGACCTGGTACATGGCGATGTTTCCGGGGCTTGCGATCTTCGTGGCGGTGATGGCGTTCAACCTGCTGGGGGACGGTCTCCGCGACGCGCTCGATCCGCGGATGAAGGTGCTCTAACCGGGCCCGGGGGCGATCACGATCGGCCCCCGGGCCCGGTCTGCGGTCTTGCGATCGTGCCTACTTCCAGGTCGCGTAGATCGCGGCCCACTTCTCATTAGGCGTCGTCGTCACGCCCTCGAGGTGGCTGCTCGTCACCACGTAGAAGTTCTGGCTCCACAGGAAGATCCACGGCGCGTCCTTCCAGATCGCCTCCTGCGCGTCTTTGTAGATCTCCTCGCGCTTCTTCGGATCCACGGTCGTCTGGCCGGCGATGAGCAGCTCGTCGACCTTCGGGTTCTTGTAGAACGAGGACGCCAGGCCGCGGGACGGCCACTGGATCGAGTGGAACTGCCCGTACAGTTCTCCGTCCGCGTCCAGGTACTGGGTGGCCCACCCGAGGACGAAAATCTGGAGCGGCGTCTGCTCCAGGGGCGCCGTCACCCACTTGATGTACGACGGCCAGTCGGTTGTCTGGATCTGCGCCTTGACCCCGACGTTGGCGAGCTGCGCGGCCACGGCCTGCGCGAACTGGTAATCCTGGATGTACCGTCCGGTCGGCGTGCGGAACGTGGTCGTAAAGCCCTGAGGATAGCCCGCCTCCGCGAGCAGCTGCTTCGCCAGGACCGGGTTGTACGGCCACCCCCCAGGCTGCACCTTAGTATAGCCGAACAGGAACGGCGTGGTGGGGGACTCGAGCACCGTCCCGAGCCCGAACAAGATGCTGTGGATGATCGCCTGCTTGTTGACGGCGTAGTTGAGCGCCTGGCGGACCTTGAGCTCCTTGAGCGGTCCCCACTGGTTGTTGAGGCCGATGAAGATATCCCGGTCGCTGGGCCCCTCGACGACCCGGAGCGACTGGTCTCGCCGGAGTCCCGGGAGGTCGGGCGCGGGGGGCTCGAACGCCATCTGCACGTCGCCCGCCCGCAGCATCGTCTCGCGCGTCCCGGCGTTCGGGACGACCCGGAACGTCACGGTGTCAAAGTAGGGCTTCCGGCCCCAATAGTTCGGGTTCTTGACAAGCGTGATGTGATCGCCGTGGACCCACTCCTTGAAGATGTAGGGCCCCGTGCCGGCGTCAACCGGCCCGAGCGGGATCTTGTCGTTCCCCAGCTTCTTGACCGCGGTGGGCGAGAGCACACCGCCCCCCTGGCCGGTGGACAGCTTCGAGGCGCCGCTGCCGTCCAGGTTGACGCGCACGCGGATCTGCGTCTCCTTGGTGTCACGCTTCACGTCGGCGGTGCGGTCGGCACTCATCACAGGCTCGCTTTCAGGGCATCGATCATGAGGTCGTTCTC
>JAPVSX010000297.1:0-27315 GCA_047519495.1 Armatimonadota bacterium | reverse complement strand
GCTGGGTGGTGTCGGCTGGGGAGTGTATCAAACGGTCGCCGGAGGATCATCGCAGGGGCCCGGACAGCCGACGGCTACGGTGGCTCCGGCACACCCCGGGCAGCCATCCGGCGGAACTGCGCCGACCGGACCGGCTGCGACTTCGACAGCGCCGGCAGCGAAGCCTACCCAGTCTCCAACGGCTCCGACAGCGCCGGCAGCGAAGCCTGCCCAGCCGGGTACGGCCCAGGGAACCGCTGGGACCGTGCCGCCGTCTGGGCGTCCTGATCCGTTCGACGCGCTCGTCAAGACGGGTGGTGGCAGACCCCCCCTGCCGCCGGTGCCGCCGCGGGCTCCGGGGGCCGGGGGGCCGCCGGCGGCGCCGGCGTACCGGGTGGCGGGGCTCATCTACGACACCGTGGCCCTGGCGATCGTGGAGGACGGGACCACCTCGCACATCGTCGAGGCGGGAGACGTGCTGAGCCCCGGGGTGCAGGTGGTCGCGATTGACGCGGGACGGGGCGTCGTGAAGCTGATGCAGGACGGCGCGCCGATCGAGTTGCAGCTGACGGGAGGGAAGGCACGATGAGGAGATCGGGGCTGATCGCGGTACTCATCCTGGTGCTGGCGCTGCCTGGGCTGGGTCCACTGCCTGCCGGCCTTGCCGGGCCGCCGGCTGCGGGCGCGGGGCATGTTGTCGTGACCCAGGTGACGGTGAAGGTGGTCCCGGGACGTGTGCAGGTGGGGATCGTGGCGACGGGGCCGGTAGAGTACCACACCATGACGCTGGGGGACCCGGACCGGCTGGTGGTGGACATCCCTGGAGCGGTGAATGGGATATTGGGGAGTGTGCTGCCGGTGCGTCACGGGCCGGTGGCGCAGATACGGGTGTCCCAGTTCCAGGACATCCCACCGGTGGTCCGGGTGGTCGTGGACCTGACGCGGCCGGTCCGGTACGAGGTGACGACGCCCATGCCGACAGTTGTGGCAATCGCGTTCCTGACGCCCGCCGAGCAGGGCTCCGCTCCGACAGCCGTGCCCGGTGGATCGTCCACGAGCGCCCAGCCGGCTGCGCCCTCCGGGAGGAGCGGCCCGGTCGTGCCGTCGGGACCCGCGGGGGCAACCGGGCAGGGGCCGGTGAGCGCGGGGCCGGGGATCGTGATGGTGCGGCAGCCTGGGGCCGTGCCCGGGGAGGAGAAGCTGAACCTGGATCTCCGGGACGCGGCGGTCGTCGACGTGCTGGACGCGCTGGCGCGGTTGTGCGGGTGGAACCTGGTGACGGACCCGTCGGTCGGGGGGAAGATAACGATCCATCTGGTCGGGGTGACGTGCCAGGAGACGCTGGGGTTCCTGCTCGAGGTGAACAATCTGGGGTACCGGCGGGTTGGGGCGACGCTGATCGTAGAGCCGGCGTCGAAGCTGGCGCCGCCCCCGCCGGGGCCGGTGGTGCGGGTGTACCACCTGCAATACCTGCAGCCGCCGCTGCCCTCGGAGGCGCTGGTGGGGGGCGGGGCCAGCGGGGTGGCAACGCTGAGCGGAGGCGCGGGCCAGGTCAAGAAGGACGTGGGAGCGCTGCTGGACCTGTTCCGCGGGACGGGCGCGACCATGGGCTATGACGACCGGACGAATGCGCTGGTGGTCACGGGGACGCCGACGCAGCAGCAGGCGGTCGCGGCGCTGCTTCAGCAGCTGGACGTGCCGGTGGGACAGGTGATCGTGCAGGCGGTGGTCGTGGACATCACGTCGACGAGTTTGAAGGATCTGGGGGTGGAGTGGTCGGTGATGAATGCGCCGCTAACATTTACGGAGGTGCCGCCCCCGCCGGCGCCGGGGCAGTTAGCGGTGGGGCCGGTCCTGCGGGACGCACTGTTTGCGAAGCTGCACGCGCTGGTGCAGGAGGGCTTCGCGAAGGTGCTGAGTGACCCGCGGGTGGGAACGTTTGACGGACAGGAGGCGCTGATCTTCGCGGGAGACCAGATTCCGATCGTGAACTCGACGACGGCGGGGAACCCGCCGGTGACGACGCAGACGGTGACGTTCCAGCCGATCGGGGTGACGCTCAAGGTCATCCCGAAGGTGAACGCGAACCGGACGATTACAGTGCAGATCCATCCGGTGGTGACGACCGCGACGTCGTTCACGGCGGCGACGGCGACGAACCCGAACGGCCTGCCGATCATCGCGACACGGGAAGCGGTGACGAGCATGCAGGTCGGGGACGGGGACTCGATCATTCTCGGGGGGTTGATGAAGTTCTCGGACGTGGCGAACATCAAGAAGATCCCGCTGTTGGGAGACCTGCCGTTCATCGGGTCGCTCTTCCGCCTGACGAACGTCAACCACACCGAGTCGGAAGTGGTGATCATCATGACGCCGCGGATTCTGGCCACGCCGTCCGCCCACTGACGCGGATGGGATCGAGCGGCCCGGGACGTCCTGGCTCACGCCGTGGGCAGCCGCGGATGCGGCCCGCCCGCTGATGCGCAGAATCTTGAGCACCAGGGAGTGCGCGGCCGTGCTTGTGGCAGGCACGGTCCTGGGGATCTGCGCCCTCCTGGCCGGGATCGCCGCCGCGGACTCCGGGGCATCAACCCCGATGCAGTGGATGGCGGCGGGGTGGGACGCGTATCGGGCCGGCACGCTGGTGACGGCGGACCGGGCGTTTCGGGCGGCGGCCGCACAGGCGCCCGGGTGGGCGACCCCGGCGGTGTGGCTGGGAGCGGTGCTCGTGGCGCGCGGAGAGCGCAGCCAGGCCGCTGCGTGGTTCCGGGCCGCCCTCATGCGCCACCCGACGCTCGCAGAGGCGGGCTACGCGCAAGCGTGGCTCGAGCGGCTGGGGCTCAGCATCGAGCGGCCGCAGTGGCGGGCGGATACGCTTGACGGTCTGGCGGCGTTCGCGCGGGCGGCGAATCCCAGCTTGACGCCGGCGCAGGCCCGGTGGGTCGGTGCGGCGCTGCGGGCGGCGGCGGCCCGGGAGCAGATCGACGTACGGCTGCTCGCGGCCGTCGTCTATATCGAAAGCCGGTTTGAGCACCAGTCCATCTCGTCCGCGGGCGCAGAGGGGCTGGGCCAGTTGATGCCGGATACCGCAGCGGGCCTCGGCGTCGACGCACGCGACCCCTGGGGGAACCTGGTCGGCGCGGCGCGGCTGTTACGGCTGGACTACCAGGAGTTCCGGAGCCTGCCGCTCGCGCTCGCCGCCTACAACGCCGGCAGCGCGGCGGTGCGGCGGTGGGGCGGCATCCCGCCCTACCCGGAGACACAGTGGTACGTGTGGGCGGTGCTCTGGGTCCGGGGGACCCTGGCGACCTCGGGGTAGGGCGAAACCTACCTCACCGCAGGCGATCCGCGTCTCGCAGTACCTCAAGCGGCGGAGTTCCGCTCGCCGCGGGGACGGTCAGTCCTCTCGCCGCCTGGACACAGGAAATCGGCCAGGGCCCGCGCCTGCGGGCCCTGGCATCTTCGTGAGCCTAGCGTGCGCAGAAGTAGCCGCTCTAGCGGCCTGACACGATTAGACCCGCATAGGCGGACCCATTGAAAAACCAGCCGGTGATCTTGCCGGGATCGTTGATCCCGGTCAGGTGGATCGCGGGCAGGTCGATGGTGTCGACGGTGCCGTCTCGATGGAGCAGGAAGCCGTGCTTCTTGCGGTCGGTCCCCCAGTACAGGCCGACGACTTCGCCGCGGTTGTTGATCCCGGCCGGCCAGGTAAAGTTGTTGAAGTTGGAGATCTTGCCGAGAGGCTGGTCAATGACCGTGCATGCACCCTGGGCATAGACGACCGCGTGAATGCCGGCGCGGCCCAGAACCTGTCCCGACTCGTCAATCCCTGCGGGCTTGAACCCGTTGCACCCATTCTGCAAATCGATCGTCGTGACGTTTCCGCCGGGATCAAGCAGGAAGCCGTGTTGGCGGGAGTTCTGATCATTGTAGATCCCTACGATTTGGCCCCGGCTGTTGATCCCGGCAACAGCCGGATCGACCGGCGTTCCGTCCGTGCCCCCAGGGCCTGTTCCAGGGACCGCAACCGTTATTCTCGTGAAGGAGCTGCTTCCAGAATATGGGGGCTGCGCGAGGAAGCTCCCGAGGAAGTCACCCCCCAGCGTGGAGGCTATCAGGACGACCTGGCCGCGATCGTTGATCCCCGCCGGGGATGTGGACCCGGCGCCGGGATAGTCAAGCGGCGTGAAGTTCCCCTGGGCATCGCGGATGAACCCGTGCGAGGCTCCCCCCAGCGCCTGCATGTAGCCCACGATCTGGCCGCGGCTGTTGATTCCGGCCGGCTGCGTGATCAGGATGGGATCCTGGGAAGGATCGCCGGAAGTACTGCTTGGCGGGTCAAACGTCGCGACGAACGACGTGCAGACAAACGGCGGGCAGGAAAATGCACTCTGGGGGAGCGCAGGCGTGGCGCCCAGCGTGACGCCCAGCGCCACGATCCCGAGCATGAGGCCAACCGCGATCGCCCGCCGTCGCATCGCGGCGGGGAGGATCCCCGCCCATCCTTTCGCCCAGCGTCGCGCCCGAGAGCTGCGTGTCCTCGAAAGCGTGGTCTCCATCTCGGTGCCTCCAGTGGAGGCGACGTGCACTTAACCCCGGATTATCTATCAGTACGGACCTCGTCGCCCTCCAATATATTGTGCCCACTCCAAGAAGCCGCAGGACTGTCAGTGTCGTGGAAATGCCACGTCAGGACGGAGCACATAAATGGGAGTCTAAATGCGGGTTGTCCCTGCGAGTCCGGCAGTTCGGGTACTTTGCCAGCGAGGACGCGGCCAAATGTCGTGTCGGCTCCGGTCAGATTGCGCAAGCCCATCCGAGCCTTCATGGAATCTGTCTACGAAGCGAGCACCGCGGGCATATGGTCAGCGGGGGCTCGAGTCCGGCGCAAGATCCCATCACGGTTGGTGGAATCTTGCCGATAGTACGGTGGAAATCTCCGTGGCGGTTTAGCGCGGGGATGGGCCGTGAGGAGTGTGCCACCGAGGGTCCCCAACGGAGCAGCGCGCGATGGTAGACAGAGGTCCCAAGACCGGTAAGATGCGAGGCATGCCCTCGCTTGTCCTGCTGCTCGCCGGCGCCGCCCTCATCCTCGCACTCGCGGCCTGGGTACTCTCCCACCCGTGGGAGGGCACCGTCGTTCAGGCCGGCCGGCTGGCGCCCGGCGCGCCATCCGCGCCCGCTTCCGACCCTACCGCGCCTCCGGGCCAGGTCCTCACCCAGGGTCCGGACCAGCCGGTCGCGCGTGACACCGGGGCCGACAGTATCGCCGACATTCTCGAGCCGCAGGCCGGACAGCTCGAGGACGTTCTCGCCCAGTTACGGGCCGTGTGCCCGGCCGCCCGGTCCCTCAGGGGAGGTGGTGATGTCCCCCTCGGCGCGGCGACGCGCTGTGTCGAGGCCGCGGAGGCGGCCATGGGCACCGTTGATCTGATCCGTGGCACGGTCGCGAGCCCTGCCGGGGCCGGAATGCCCGGCGAGGTGCGGAAGCGCTGGGACAGCACGCTTGACGAGGCGGTGACCACGATCCGCGCCGAACTCACGCCCCTCTGGGACGTCGTGGGGCGTTCCCTCGCGTCAGGCCTCGAGACCCCCGAACGGCTCCGGGCGCTCGGACACCTCCGCGACCGGATGGGCGAGATCCTGAGCCAGGCAGCACATCCCTAGCGGCCTTCATCCCGTTCGCCCGGCAGGTGCAGAACGGGCAAGGGCGAACTGGCCTCACGCGAGTTGGCGTCTTCCCCTGTCGGACGTCCAGGCTCCGCGCTCAAGACGGGGCGAATCACGCCCGAAGGGCGGGTCAGTGACGCGGCTCTCCTTCGGAGAACATGTTATGACCCAACTTGGAACGGCACGAATGGACCGGCATGCGGTGGTTACCGTGAAAGTGCGACTTCACAAACTCCCGAGAGGAACCGGAGGCTTCACGCTCATTGAGCTCGTCATCGCGCTCGTAATCCTTGGGCTCCTCATTGTTATCGCTCTCGCCCTCCCCTCCCACTTCGGCGCCCGGAAGCGGGCGGCCAATGACGAGGCCCCTTCGATCCATGCAAGAGGCAGCGGTACTTCTCTGCGGTTGCCGGAGGTGCGGGGCCTGCCGGAGGAGAGCGATCGACTGGTCGTTCGGACGATCTGATCGAACGCGGACGCCTGGGAGCACCGCCGTCAGCCTCTTGAAAACGGGCAGTGCCTCTTTCTAGCGGGACACCGGACCGGTTGCCTCTCGACCGGCCGCCTCTCGGATGAGCTGTTCACTCGCTCGCAGATCCAGCCACGTGTGCGTCATGCCGTAGATGAGATAGCGGACGTAGCCGGCGATCGAGAGGTACTGGGTGTCCGAGGAAAAGGCGCGGAGACGACTCACATTCGGGATCACGGCTACACCTGCGCCGCCGCCCGTCGGAGCGGGCGCCGCCGCGGTCTGGGCTGCGTCGGTCGGAGCCGTTGGCCCTGCGGGCGCCTCACCCGATGGGACTCCGGCAGGAGCAGTGGCCGGCTGCCCGACTTGCGCCTGCGCGCTCGTCGTTACCTGATCCTGAGGGATGAGCGACCCGACCGAAGGAGCAGTGGACGGCGACGGCGTGGCCGGCGGCGCGGACGGCGAACTGCCTGCCGGCTTCGTCGGCTTGAAGACCATGACCGCCGCCACCGTCTGCCGGTCGAGCCCAAAAGCGATGCCCAGGTCCTGATACACAGGTCCAGAGAAGCCCTCGACGATGCCGGTGACGCGGGCGGGACCGAACGCCGCGGCGACCGCCGCCGCCGGTGCTCCCAACCCGACCCCGCGCACCGTGGCGATCACGCTGTTGGTGGTGGCCAGCGCGATCACAACGTTCGACCGAGCGTATACCGTGATGCCGTACTGCCCGAACACGTAGGCAAGCGTTCCGCTGGCGTCGGCGAGCCGCACCTGGCTCGGCGCGCCGAACCGCGCCACGACCTCGGAGATCGGCATGCCGACCGGGACGTCGGCGAGTGACACGCCCGGCACGATCACGTCCGCGGCGTGCACGGGAATGATGGGCACCATGGTGCATCCGACGAATGCGATGAGGAGAATCGCGAGACCCCAGAGACCCCGCTTTCGCATCGCTCCTCCCCGAGTCTGGCTGCCTTCAATCAACATGCTCCGTTTCGGGATATGCCCCGTTTCGGCGAACCATAGACCCCAGACGCTTGAGACGCTCACGTAAGGCGCTCGCGTGGAGGAGCCGATCTCGGAGGCGCTGCTGCGACAGGGAAACCCTGCCGCGAGGCGAAGAGGCGGAAACTGTGCGGGCGATGAGCCCCGTCCGGGGCATGCGACGAGGCTCATTTGGGCAGAACGATACTAGGCCGACCGTTTCGGGAACCTCCCTCGCGAGACAACATCGAGGGTGATGGGAGCCTCTTGTCGCAGACGGGGATCGTCGGAGTGGCCGCGTTCGTGCTCGGGGCCGTGCTGGGAAGCTTCCTGAACGTGCTGATCCACCGGCTGCCGCGCGGCGAGTCCATCGTAGCGCCGGGGTCCCGCTGTCCCCACTGCCGGGTCCCCATCGCCCCCTGGGACAACCTCCCGCTTATCAGCTACGTGCTGCTCCGCGGCCGGTGCCGCCACTGCGGGCGCCCGATCGCGGTCCGGTACGTGCTCGTAGAAGCAGCCGCCGGCGCGCTGCTCGCGGGCCTCGTCTGGCGCTTCGGGGTCACCCTGGCCATGGCGCGGGACGCGGTGCTCGGGCTTTCGCTCCTCGTCGTCTTCTTCACGGATCTGGAACGCGGCCTGGTCCCCAACGCGGTGACGTACCCGGGCATCCTGATCGGCCTCCTCTTTGGCGCGCTGTCGGGCACCCTGGTCCCGTCCCTCCTCGCCGCCTTCGGCGCGGGCGGCGTCTTCCTGCTGATCGCGCTGCTGAGCCGGGGAGGGATGGGCGGGGGAGACATCAAGCTGGCCGCGATGATCGGCGCGTTCCTCGGCGCGCCGGGGGTGATCGTGGCGCTGTTCCTCGCCGTGACCCTCGGAGCCCTCACGGGCGTGGCCTTGATCGCCCTGCGGCTCCGGACGCGAAAGCAAACGATGCCGTTCGGTCCCGCGATGGCGGTCGGCGCGATCGTCGCGGTGTTCGCGTCGGACGCGATCGTGCGCTGGTACGTCACGCGGATGCTGTGATGCACGCGCCGTACGCCGGGCGACGGCGTTCATGATGTTCTCTTTGCGTTGACACCCCTCCGGGCGGATGCTATCCTTTTTGTTGTGTTCTTGACGCCCGCGCGTGGGCGCCGGGCCACACACGCAGCAAGGGGGTCCCGCGGTGGGCGAAAACGAGGATGTCATCAAACTGCTTGACGAGGACGGGGTCGAGCACGAGTTCAGCGTCGTGGACGTGCTCGACGTCGGCAACCAACGATACGCCATTCTCCAGCCGCTCGTCGGCGGCGAAGAGTCGGATACCGCGGTGATCTTCCGGATGGAGGACGACGCCCTCGTCACGATCGAGGATGACGCCGAGTTCGAGCGGGTCCGGCAGGCGTTCGAGGCGTCGGCGGAGGAATCCCCGGACGACGTCCACGAGGTAACCACCGAAGAACGCGGAACGACACCCCACTAGCGGCCCGGGCGGCGGGTGCGGCGTGAGGCCGGGAGCCCCAGCGAATCGCAGTGTGGCTGGGGCCGGCGGGCTTCCGGGCCCCCCAGGACGGCGCGGCCGCTGGCGATTTCCGGGCGTGAGGTGGCTCCGGCCGGCGGCCCAGGTTGAGACCATCTACGAGATTGATCCCCGCGCGCTCGAGGCGCGGGGCGTTCGCGGCGTCATCCTCGATCTCGACAATACGATCGTGCCCTGGGGGAACTGGCAGGCGGCCCCGGAGCTTCCGGGATGGATCGCGGCGGCCCGAGACGGCGGCCTGCGCCTGTGCATCGTGAGCAACAACGCCGGCGCGCGCGTGCGGCACCTGGCGAATTCGCTCGGGCTGCCCGTGGTGACCGGCGCGCTCAAGCCCGGATCCGGCGCGATCCGCCGGGCGCTCGCGATGATGGGCACGACGCCCGCGACCACCGCGCTCATAGGCGACCAGCTCTTTACCGATATCCTCGGCGGCAACCGGCTCGGGCTCCACACGATCCTGGTCCGGCCCCAGAGCGGCCGCGAGTTTCCGCTGACCCGCCTTGTCAGGCTCGCCGAACGTCTCATCCTCAGGAAGGGCCGGTAGGATGGCAGACCATCTGGATCGGGCCCGCCGCTACCTGGCGGCCTCCGGCGTCGATGCGCTGCTGCTCGTCCGGACCGAGAACCGCCGGTACGTCACGGGGTTCACGGGAACGGCCGGGCTCGCGCTGGTCACGGCGCGCGACGCGCTGCTCGCGGTGGACTTCCGCTACTACGAGCAGGCCGCGGCGGAGGCGCCGGCGTGCGAGGTCCTGCGGGGCGGCGCCGATCCCGCCGGCGCGCTCGCGGAGGCCGTGCGCGCCCGGGAGGTCCGCCGCATCGGTTTCGAGGCGGAGTTCGTGCCCTACGCGCAGGTGGAGCGGTTCCGCGAGAAGTTCGCCCCCGCCGAGCTCGTCCCGCTCGCGGACGTGGACCGCCTGCGGTGGGTCAAGGACGCGCAGGAGATCGCCGCCATCGCGCGCGCCGCGGAGATCGCGGACGCCGCGTTCGCGCACATCCTCGGCGTCCTCCGTCCCGGCCTGCGGGAGCGGGACGTCGCGGTCGAGCTCGAGACGGTCATGCGGCGTGCGGGCGCGGAGCGGCTGCCCTTCGACACCGTGCTCGCCAGCGGGCCGCGCTCGGCGCTCCCGCACGGCCGGGCGACGGACCGGGTCATGGTCGCCGGCGATCTCGTGACCCTCGACTTCGGCGCCGTCTGCGACGGCTATGGGTCCGACTGTACCCGGACGGTCGTCCTGGGCGCGCCCGACGATCGCCAGCGCCGGATCTACGAGGTCGTGCTCGACGCGCAGCTCCGGGCGCTCGCGGCCATCCGGCCGGGGGCGTCCTCCCGGGAGGTCGACGCGGTCGGCCGGTCCGTCATCGCCGCCGCCGGGTTTGGCGAGGCGTTCGGGCACGCGCTCGGCCACGGGATCGGCCTCGACGTGCATGAGGGCCCGCCGCTCGGGCCGCGGAACGAGACGACGCTCGAGCCAGGCATGGTCCTGACGGTCGAGCCGGGGATCTACGTGCCGGGCTGGGGCGGCGTGCGGATCGAGGACGACGTCGTGGTGACGGACGACGGCTGCCGGATCCTCACCCACGCCCCGAAGGACCTGATCGCTCTGCCGGTATAGCGGCCGCCTGCTCGGTCCGCATCTCTGGCGGGCGACCGGCTGCGGCAGGAGTTCCCGCGCGCGCCGGGCGGTCCGCGGTTGACACACCCGGCGGCGGCTGGGTACACTCGCCGTGGGTGGTGTCCTCGTGATTTCCAGCAACGACTTCCGTCCGGGTGTGCACGTTCTGCTGGACGGCGACCTGTACGCGATCGTCGAGTCCCAGCACGTCAAGGTCGGCCGCGGCCCGGCGTATGTGAAGGCGAAGGTCCGGAACACCAAGACGGGCGCGACCACCGAGCGACTGTTCCGCGCCGGCGAGCGCGTGCCGCTCGTCTACCTCGAGAAGAAGACGATGCAGTACCTCTACGGCACCGGCGAAGAGTACATCGTGATGGACAAGCGCACGTACGAGCAGCTGCCGCTCGCGCGCGCCCTCGTTGGCGACGCCGTCCGGTTTCTCCGGGAGAACATGGACGTGACGGTGATCTTCCACGACGATACCCCGATCGGCGTCGAGTTGCCCAACGCCGTGGACCTCCGCATCGTGGAGACGCCGCCGGGGGTGCGGGGCGACACCGTGAGCGGCGGCAGCAAACCGGCGACGCTGGAGACCGGGGCGGTCGTCCAGGTCCCCCTGTTCGTCGAGACCGGCGAGATGATCCGCGTCGACACCCGAACGGGGACGTACCTCGAGCGGGTCCGGTAGGCGGAGGCCAGGGCGGAGGAACTCGAGGAGCCGGTCCCTGTGAAGCGGTCGTTTGCGGCCGTCCCGATCCCCGTGGTATAATTGTTTGTTCCCACGGCGGGGGTATCCGCAGCTCCGGCGGTGCTCCGGCCGACGCAGCCCTGCATGAGGCAGGTCTTCCATGAAGCAGGAGGTGGAGCGGCATGAGCCCTGAGCCTGAGGAAGCCCTACAGGTACCGTCCAGCGAATTCCGGCGGCACCCGAACGATACCGGGTCCCCAGACGTCCAGATTGCCCGTCTCACCGAGCGGATCAACCACCTGAGTGAGCACCTCCGGGTGCACACGAACGACTTTCACTCCCGGCGGGGCCTGCTCAAGATGGTCGGGCAGCGGCGCCGGCTGCTGACGTACCTCAGCGCGCACGATCTCGAGCGGTACCGCGGAATCGTCGAGCGCCTGGGGCTCCGGCGATAGGGAAGGGCGTGCGGGTGTGAGGAGGATCGCAGCGGAATGACGAGCGAGAGCAAGACCGGGCGGGTCGCGCTGGACGTCGGCGGCCGGCTTCTGTCCCTGGAGACGGGCCAGCTGGCCCGGCAGGCGGGCGGCGCCGTGGTCGTGCGGTACGGCGACACGGTGGTGTTGGTGACCGCCACGATGTCGGCCGCCCCGCGGGAGGGCATCGACTTCCTCCCGCTGACGTGCGACTTCGAAGAGAAGATGTTCGCCGCCGGGAAGATTCCCGGCAGTTTTTTTAAGCGCGAGGGCCGCCCGGGCGAGCGGGCGATTCTGAGCGCGCGCCTGATGGACCGTCCCCTGCGGCCGCTCTTCCCGAAGGGGTTCCGTAACGACGTCCAGGTGATCGCCACGGTGCTCAGCACCGACCAGGAGAACACCCCGGACGTGCTCGCGGTGACCGGCGCGTCGGCCGCCCTGGCCATCTCGGCGATCCCCTTCGACGGCCCGGTCGCGGCGGTCCGGGTCGGCCTCATCGAGGGCCGGCTCGTGATTAACCCCTCGCTGCGGGCGCTCGACGAGAAGGAGAGCGACCTGGACCTGGTGGTCGCGGGGACCCGGGAGGCGATTACCATGGTCGAGGCCGGCGCCCGCGAGGTCCCGGAGGACCGGCTCCTCGAGGCGCTCGACTTGGCCCACGCCGAGATCAAGCGGCTCATCGGTGCGATCGACGACCTGGTCCGCCAGGCCGGCCGGCCCAAGGTGGCGGTCGAGCTCGCGACGCCGCCGGCCGACGTCGAGGCGGCGGTGCGCGAGGTCGCCGCGGCGCGCCTGAGCGCGGCGCTGCACAACCCCGACAAGCTCGCCCGGGAGAGCGCCCTGGCCCAGGTGGACGCCGACGCCCTGGCCGCGCTCGCCGAGCGGTTCCCGGGCCAGGCCCGGACGATCGCCGCGGCCCTGGAGGCGCTCACCAAGACCGAGGTCCGCCGGATGATCCTCGATCAGGGTGTCAGGACCGACGGGCGCACGCCGACCCAGATCCGGCCCCTGTCCGCCCAGGTCGGCCTGCTGGCGCGCGTCCACGGCTCCGGCCTGTTCGTCCGGGGCCAGACGCAGGTGCTCACGACGTGCACGCTCGGCACCGGCCAGGACGAGCAGATCATCGACGACCTGAGCCTCCGGGAGCGGAAGCGCTACCTGCACCACTACGACTTCCCGCCGTACAGCGTCGGGGAGGTCCGGCCGCTCCGCTCGCCCGGCCGCCGGGAGATCGGGCACGGCGCGCTCGCCGAGCGGGCCCTCGAGCCGATGCTCCCGCCCGAGGAGGCCTGGCCGTACACGCTGCGCCTCGTCTCCCTCGTCCTCGAGAGCAACGGGTCGACCTCGATGGCCGCGGTGTGCGGCAGCACGCTCGCGCTCATGGACGCCGGGGTGCCGATCAAGAAGCCGGTCGGGGGCATCGCGATGGGGCTCATGACCGGGCCGGAGGGCGACCGGCGCGTCGCGGTCCTCACCGACATCCAGGGGATCGAGGACGCGATGGGCGACATGGACTTCAAGGTCGCCGGCACCCGGGACGGCGTCACCGCGCTGCAGATGGACATCAAGATCCGCGGGCTCTCGCGCGAGCTCTTCCACCAGGCGCTGGCCCAGGCCCGGGACGCCCGGATGCAGATCCTCGACCTGATCGAACGGACGATCCCGGCGCCGCGCCCCACCCTGTCCCCGTACGCGCCGCGGATCTTCACGATCCACATCAACCCCGAGCGGATCCGGGAGGTCATCGGCCCCGGCGGCAAGGTGATCAACAAGATCACCGCGGAGACGGGCGTCAAGATCGATATCGAGCAGGACGGCCGCGTGCTGATCGCCTCGGTCAACGAGGAGGCCGCGGCGCGCGCCCGGCGGATGATCGAGGACATCGTCAAAGAGGCGAAGCCCGGCGAGGTCTACAAAGGCCGCGTGACGCGCCTGATGAACTTCGGCGCGTTCGTCGAGATCTTCCCCGGCAAAGAGGGGCTCGTGCACATCTCCGAGCTGGCCCCGCAGCGCGTCGGCAAGGTCGAGGACGTCGTCAAGGTGGGCGACGAGATCGAGGTCCGGGTGAAGGAGATCGACAACCTGGGCCGCGTCAACCTGACGCGGCGCGGGCTCATCCCGGGCGATGAGGCGGCCGCGGCGGGGGACGGGGGCGGGGCGGGCCCCGGCGGGAGCGACCGGCCTCGGCCGGACCGCCACGACCGCGGCCCGCGGGACCGGGGGCGGCACGGGGGCCCCCGTCGAAAGCCCGGACCGTAAAGTGTGAAGGACCGGCATCCTGGCGTGGGAGAAGCCTCCGCGAGGAGGCTTCTCGATTATGCGCGATCGGGAGGGGCGGGCGGATCGGTGGAGGAGGCATAATGGTCGTTGATCAGGCGCTGTACCAGCGAACGGTGCTGCCGAACGGCCTCGTCGTCCTCACGGAGCCGATGGACCACGTCCGGACGGCGTCGCTCGGCGTCTGGATCGCCGCCGGCTCGCGGTACGAGGACCCGGCCCGGATGGGCGTGTCCCACTTCATCGAGCACGCGCTGTTCAAAGGCACGGCGACCCGGTCGGCGCTCCAGATCGCGGAGGCAATGGACGCGATCGGCGGCCACCTCAACGCCTTCACCGAGAAAGAGCACACGTGCTACTACCTGCGGGTGCTGAGCGATCACCTGGACGCCGGGGTGGAGGTGCTCGCCGACATGCTGCTGCACCCGGCGCTTGAGCCGGAGGCGCTCGAGCGGGAGCGGCAGGTGATTCTCGAAGAGATCAACATGTACGAGGACGCCCCCGACGAGCTCGTCCACGACCTGTTCGCGTCCACCCTCTGGCCCGGCCATCCGCTCGGCTGGCCGATCTCGGGCAGCCAGGAGAGCGTCGGCGCCCTCCGCCGCGAGGATCTCCAGGCGTTCATCGGCGCGCGGTATCGTCCGGACGCCACCCTCGTCGCCGCGGCGGGCCGGCTCGAGCACGACCAGATCGTCGCGCTCGTCGAGCGCGCGCTCGGCGCGTGGGCAGGGCGCCTCGTGGCTGCGCCCGCCGCCCCGCCGGCGCCCCGGCGGGCCGCGGCGTTCCGCAGCAAAGAGATCGAGCAGGTGCACCTCTGCCTCGGCGTGCCGGGGCTGCCGCAGGCCCACGGCGACCGGTACGTCCTGGCCGTCCTCGATACGACGCTCGGCGGCGGGATGAGCAGCCGCCTCTTCCAGGAGATCCGGGAGGAGCGGGGCCTCGCGTACTCGATCACGTCCTATCACACCGGCTACCGCGACGTGGGCGCGTTCGTCGTCTACGCCGGCACGGGCCCGCAGACGAGCCGGGAGGTCGTGCGGCTGACCCTCGCCGAGCTCGCGCGGGCGCGCGAGAGCCTGACCGCGGATGAGGTGGCGCGGGCCAAAGAGTCGCTCAAGGGCAGCCTGATGCTCGACCTCGAAACACCCGGGAGCCGCATGAGCAAGCTGGCGCGCTCGGAGCAGTACTTCGGCCGCCAGATCACGCTCGACGAGATCATCGCCGACGTCGACGCGGTGCGGACGGAGGACGCCCGGCGCCTGGCGGCGCAGCTGTTCGACCCCGCCCGCATGACCCTGGTCGCGATCGGGCCGTTCGACCAGCATCCGGGGCTGGCGCAGAGCCTCGAGGAGGCGGTGTGGGATGCATAGGGTAGTCGTCGCCGGAGCCGCGGGCCGCATGGGACGGGCCGCCGTGCGGACGATCGCGCGGCGGGAAGACATGGTGCTCGTGGGCGCGCTCGGACACGCGGCCGGGGTCGGGCAGGACGCCGGGGCCGTGGCCGGCGCCGGGCCGCTCGGGGTCCCGGTGGCCACGGACCTGGCGGAGATCTTCCTCGTGGGCCGCCCGACCGTGCTCGTGGATCTGAGCCGCGGTGAGGCGGTCGCCGCGCACGCGGAGATGGCGCTCGACCGCCATGTCCCGGTCGTGATCGGGGCGACCGGGCTGCCCGCCGCGGACGTCGGTCGGCTGCGCGAGCGCAGCAGCGCGGAAGGGACCGGCGTGCTGCTGGTCCCCAACTTCGCGCTCGGCGCGATTCTGATGATGGAGTTCGCCCGGCGGGCGGCGCGGTTCTTCCCGCACGTCGAGATCGCCGAGCTGCACCATGACCGGAAGCGGGACGCCCCGTCCGGGACGGCGGTGCGGACCGCGCGTCTGATCGCGGAGGCCCGGGGCCCAGCGCCCGCGCCGGCGGTCGCGGAGACGGAGCAGGTCGCCGGGGCCCGGGGCGGCCAGGTGGAGGGGGTCCGGATCCACAGCGTGCGCCTGCCGGGCCTCGGCGCACACCAGGAGGTCCTGTTCGGCGGCCCCGGACAGACCCTGACGATCCGCCACGACTCGCTGAGCGAGGAGTCGTTCATGCCCGGGCTCGTCCTGGCGATCCAGAAGGTGGGAACGCTGCGGCAGTTTGTGGAGGGACTGGAGAACGTACTGGACCTGTAGGCTTGACGCGCCGACCCAAGAGAATCGCCGGGCCGGCGTGGGGGGCCTCGCCCCGGCTGGCCTCGCTGAGGAACCACGGCGCGGTAAGCGCCATCCCGCAGGAGCTCCAGGTCGATCGGGCGGCCGTACGGGAGGTGCAAAATGAACGGCATTCATGTCGCGGTGGTCGGGGCGACCGGCGCCGTGGGGCGGGAGGTCCTGCGCATCCTCGAGGAGCGCCGCTTCCCCGCGGCCTCCGTCCGGGCCGTGGCCTCGCCGCGGTCGGCGGGGCAGCGCATCGGGACCCGGCTGGTCGAGGTGCTTGCGCCCGCCGCCCTCGACGACGTCGACCTGGCGATCTTCGACACGCCGGACGAGGTAGCCCGGAAGTGGGTCCCGGTCGCCGCGGACCGCGGGGCGATGGTGATCGACAACTCAGCGGCGTTCCGGATGGCCGAGGACGTGCCGCTGGTGATCCCGGAGGTCAACGCGCACGCGCTGCGCCGGACGCCGCGCCGGATCGTCGCGAACCCGAACTGCACGACGGCCACGATCGCGGTGCCGCTGGCCGCCCTCCACCGGGAGGCGGGGCTCCGGCGGATGATCGCCTGCTCGTACCAATCGGCGTCCGGCGCCGGTCAGCGGGGGATCGAGCAGCTGTGGGCGGAGATCCGCGAGGCGGCAGCCACCGGGCAGCCGGTGGCGTCGGCGCGGGGCCAGGCCTCTCCGCATCCGATCGCGTTGAACATCATCCCGGCGATCGGGTCCCTCCGGGGCAGTCACACGAGCGAGGAAGTGAAGATGGGGGCCGAGTTGCGGAAGATGCTGGAGGCGCCGGACCTGGCGGTGGGCGTCACCTGCGTGCGGGTGCCGACGCTTGTGGCGCACGGGGTCGCCGTGCACGCGGAGTTTGCGCGGCCCCTGTCTCCGGAGCGCGCGCGCGAGGTGCTGACGGGCGCGGCTGGGGTGGAAGTCGTGGACGCCCCGGCCGCCGGGCGCTATCCGACGGTGCTCCTGGCCGCGGGCCGCGATCCGTGCTACGTGGGACGGATCCGCACCGACGGGACCGGCGCGCTGGCGTTCTTTGCCGTCGCTGACAACCTCCGGAAAGGCGCGGCGCTCAACGCGGTGCAGATCGCGGAGGCGCTCGTGCGAGACGGCCTTCTCACGGCGGCGCGGACATAGGGGAGGCGGAGCAGGCAGGAGCCGGCGCGGGGCGGGCGGAACGTCTCCCATGAGACGCGCGGGCAGCTCTGCGGCCGGGCGCGCCTGGACGACCGGGCTAAGACACGAGGACGCGCAGGGGGTGATGGGGGAATGGCTGGTTTCGGACGAGTGATTACCGCCATGGTCACGCCCATGGATCGGGCCCTCGCTGTGGACTACGGCCGGGCGGCGGCGCTCGCCAAGCGCCTCGTGGACAACGGATCCGGCGGGCTCGTCGTGTGCGGGACGACCGGGGAGTCGCCGACGCTCACGGATGAGGAAAAGGTCAAGCTCTTCCACACCGTCCGCGAGGCGGTGGGGAACCGGGCGGCGGTGATCGCCGGGACCGGCACCTACGATACCGCGCACAGCATCCACCTGACCCGGGAGGCCGAGCGGGCCGGGTGTGACGGCGTCCTTCTGGTGAATCCCTACTATAATAAGCCGTCCCAGGAGGGCCCCTACCAGCACTTCAAGGCGGTCGCCGGGAGCACGGGCCTCCCGGTCATGCTCTACAACATCCAGGGGCGCACCGCGGTCAACTGCGAGCCGGCGACCGTGGCGCGGCTCGCCGGGATCCCCAACATCGTCGCGATCAAGGAGGCCAGCGGGAGCCTCGACCAGATGTCCCAGATCCGCAAGCTCACGCCGCCCGAGTTCCTGATGTACAGCGGGGACGACAGCCTGACCCTGCCCCTCCTCGCCGTCGGCGGACACGGCGTGGTGAGCGTCGCGTCCCACCTGGCCGGGCGGGAGATCGGGGAGATGATCGAGGCGTTCGTCGCGGGGGACGTCCGGCGGGCGCAGGCGCTGCACATGCGCCTCTGGCCCCTCTTCAAGGTGCTGTTCATCACGTCGAACCCGACCCCGGTCAAGGCGGCGCTGGCGCTGGCCGGCTTCGACTGCGGCGGGCTCCGCCTGCCGCTTGTCGAGGCGACCGCGAAGGAGCGCGAGCAGATCGCCGCCGTCCTCAAGGACCTGGCGCTCACCGCGGTGGCCGCCTGAGCGACCGCCCTCGCGGCGGCCCGCGCCGCTTCCTCAGCCTGGAGCGCCTCCATGCGCGCATCCGGCGGTGCCGCCGGTGCCCGCTCTGGCGGACTCGCACGCACGCGGTGCCGGGGGAGGGGAACCCCCGTGCGGCGGTGCTCATCGTGGGCGAGGGACCGGGGCGCGCAGAGGACCTGACGGGCCGGCCGTTCGTCGGCCGCGCCGGCCGGCTGCTCGATGCGCTCCTGGCCCACGCGGGGCTGCGGCGCGAGGACGTCTACATCACGAACGTCATCAAGGACCGCGCCACCACGCCGGGATCGCCGCCGCGCGACCGGCCCCCGGCGCCCGGCGAGATCGCCGCGTGCGCGTCCTGGCTCGAGCAGCAGCTGGCGCTCATCCGCCCGCGGATCGTCGTCACGCTCGGCCGGCACTCGCTCGCCGCGTTCCTCCCGGACGCACGGATCGGTGAGGTCCACGGCCGCCCGCAGCGGCGGGGCGGGCAGACGATCCTCCCTCTGTATCACCCTTCCTACGCGCTGCACAGCCCGACGGCCCGGCCGGTGCTCTTTCGCGACATCGAGGCGCTCAGGCCGCTGCTGCGCGAGGTGAGATCGGGGAAGGGGGAGGATCACGCCTGCGATCAGACCACTTCGGGCCGGCGGAGGCGCATATCGCCTGATTGAGCGCCTCCGAGTGAGTCGGGCATGGCGAGATGCCCCGAGGCCGCCTCATCACGTCTCCCGCACTGTTGGACGAACTGACCCGAGTCCTCACCTACACGGCGAGGAAGACGCCGTGCGGCGAGTGGCCCGTCCGGAACGTCCTGAGGATCCTGAGTGTCCGCGTGTCGACGACGGTGGCCGTGTCGCCGTAGCGGCCCGAGACCCACAGCTGCCCTCCATCGGGGCTGAGCATCGGCATGTCCGGTCCTCCGGGGACCGCGAACTTTGCCCCCACCTGCTGGTGCGCGACGTCGAAGGCGCTCACGGTGTTCTCCCCACGGTTCGTCACATAGATCGTCCGGCCGTCCCGGGCCGCGACCATCTCGTGGGCGTCCGCGCCGCTGGGGACTTTCTTTACCAGCTTCCACTCGTCTGTCGTGAAGACGCTGATCGTACCGGCGCCGCCGCTCGCGACGAACAGGTAGCGGCCGTCGGCCGAGATCTCGATCCCCGCCGGGAGCGGGTCGACCCGGAGCGTATGCGCGACGGCCATCGCCTGCGTATCGATCACCGTAGCCGTGTGGGAATGCTGGTTCGTGTTCACGAACCAGCGCCCGTCCGGGGAGAACCACATGTGGCTGGGGCTCCGGCCGGTCTCCAGGCGCCGGAGGCGCCGGAACGTCCGCGCGTCGTGGATCTCCACGAACGTGTAGCGGTAGGCGACCTTGTAGAGGTACCGCCCGTCTGTCGTGAACATCACGTTGTACGGATCGAGGATCGGGATGCGCCGCACCCGCCGCAGCGTCGCCAGGTCGATCTCGATCAGCTCGTTGCTGGTCGTGTTGCAGGAGTACACCGACCGGCCGTCCAGGCTGCGGCGGAACTTGTGGGGCTCGTGGCCGACCGGGAGCGTCGCGACGGGCTCGAGCGTGTGCCCGTCGGCCACCGTCAGCGTGTTGCTCAGGCTGTTGGCGATGAGGGCGACGGGCCGCCCCGCTCGGAACGACGCAGAGGTGGCCGGCGCCGCGCTCCGCCCGAGCGTGACACCCGCAGCCGCGAGGGCTCCCAGGCGCAGGACGGCGCGGCGTGTCAGGCGCCGGTCGAGTGGGGAGGAGCAGGCGTCGCCGGTGGGCTGCGGCTGCGAGGTCATGGCGTTCCTCCTCCGAGAAACTCGGTGATCGGGACGAAGACGATCCCCGCACGGTCGAACTCGGGGAGCAGCTGCCGGACGGCCTGCGGCGCCCCTGTCGTGAGATGCCCCGCGGCCACCGCCCAGCCCCGCCGCGCGGCGGTGGCGATCAGGGCCAGCACCTTGCCCTCGATGTTCACCGGCGGATCGTCCAGGTAGGTCGTGATCAGGACGCTGCGGAGCGCCAGCCGGCGGGCGATGTCGGGGACCGCCGAGGCCGGGGCCGTCCGGTTCTCCTCGAACCAGAGGCCGTGGGCCTTCACGACGCGCAGCACCGCGCGCACGACCCGCGGGTCCACGGTCGCCTGCGAGCCGGCGTGGTTGCTGACGCCGACGACCCCGGGGACGCTCGCCAGGTCGCCGTCCACGACCTGCGCGATCTGCGCGTCGCTCATCCGGGTCCAGACGATGCCGGTGACCGGCCCCAGGTCGGCCGGGTTCCGCGGCTCCATCGGGAGGTGCAGGATCGGGGTAAGGCCGTGCGCCGGCGCGGTCTGAGCGATCTGAGCCGAGTACCGCATGTGCGGGAAGATGCCGAGGCCGAACGGCCGGTGCATCGCATAGATCGGCGTCAGGTCGGCCAGGCTGGCGCCGGCGTGCTCGAACACGATCGCCACGCGCGGGTGTCCTCCCTGCGGGAGGACAGGCCGGGCCGCCCGGGCTGCCGGCGAGGCCCACAGGGTGGAGAGCAGGAGGCCAGCCAGCAGCAGGTGCAACGCAGCCCCGCCGCAGCGGACCGCGGTCCCACGATTGCCCACACCGTCATTATGCCAGATCTCGGGCGAAACTAGAAAGGGACTACACCCCGCCGAGCGTGAGGATCAGGTCGGTGCCGTAGGCGATCAGGAATCCCGCCGCGATCCCGGACGCCGCCCACACGGGCGCCTGGAGACGCCGGCCGACGGCAAACATCTCGCCGATGATGTAGATCAGGGCGCCGGCGGCCAGCGCAAGAAACAGGACAAACGCGAGCGTCGAGGCGGCTCGGTACCCGATGAGGGTCCCTACGAACGTCGGGCCGCCGCCGATCAGGCCGGCGAGGGCCAGGAACCCCCACGAGGGCGGGTTTGTGCCCGCCGCCACGGGGCACGCGAGGGGTGCCGCGATGGCGAATCCTTCGGTGATGTTATGCAGGCCGAACCCGACAATGAGAATGACGGCAAACCCCACCGCACCGGTCGCCGCTGCCTGGCCGATCGCGAGACCTTCGGAGAAGTTATGGAGTCCCAGCCCCGTGGCGATCATCAGCGCGAGCTGCTGGGGCAGCGGGCCGGCCGCGGCGCGCCTCCGCCTCGTGGTGTCATCAAAGACCACCAGGCCGACGAGGCCGACGACCAATCCGATGACCAGCATCAAGACGAGCGAGGCGAACGGCCCCCAGTGGCCCGACTTGGCACTGGTCTTCATGGCGTCCTCGATGGGAGCGAGCGCTTTGGAGAGGATGTCCCAGACGAGGAACAGCAGCACGCCGAGCGCAAGGGCGGCCAGAAGGCTCTGGAGTCTGGTCGTCGACTGCCTGAGCCGCGCGACGGGCAGGCCCAAGAAGATGGTGAACCCGGCCACCGCACCCAACATGACCGTCTGCCAGAACGTCATCGCCGTCGGCCTCCTGCCCGGGCGCTTCCCGGCTGACCGCGCCGTTCCGTCCGAGCGCGACATTCCGACGTGTCGCGCAACCGAACAGCCGTGTACCGCGCCACATCGCCTCGGTGCGAGATCCCGGCGTGTGCCGCGACGGGGCGGCACGATTTAGGACAACCTAATGTTCGCACTACCGATTCGGAGAGTAGATTACCCAAGAATGGTTGTCAAGCATCTTGTTGGGGGCATCTCCCGCTCGACATGCTGGATCGGGCTGAGAAGAAGGGCAGGGTACCGGGGCGACGAATGGAGCCGGTAGTGCACGCGCATCCGACACCGACCGCTGTCCCGGCAACGCCGCCGCAAGGCCCACCTGTGCAGCAGGGTCCTCGGCCGCCGCAGAGGCCGCCACGAGGCCGTTCCCGCAGGCGCCCGCGGCGTTCCCCGCCGGGTAGCCCGAAGCCTCCGGCGCCGCCTCTGCAGATCATCCCGATCGGCGGCCTCGGCGAGATCGGGAAGAACTCCACCATCCTCCGATACGGACCCGACGCGCTGGTCGTCGACGCCGGGCTGATGTTCCCCGAGGAGGAGATGCTGGGGATCGACCTCGTCATCCCCGACTACCGGTCGCTCACCTCTATCGGCACGGTGCACGGGGTCGTCCTCACCCACGGCCACGAAGACCACGTCGGCAGCCTGCTCTATCTGCTCGAGACCGTGGCCGTGCCGGTGTACGGCACGCCGCTCACGCTCGGCCTCGCCCGCCGCCGCGTCGAGCAGACCCCGGGCGCGCCCAGGATGACGGGGATTCCTGTGGAGCCCCGCCATCCCGTGCGGATCGGGCCGTTCGAAGTCGAGCTCGTGCACGTGAACCACAGCATTCCGCAGGCATGCGCCGTCGTGGTGCGCACGCCCGCGGGCGCCGTGGTGTGGACCGGAGACTTCAAGTTCGACCAGACGCCGATCGACGGCCGGCCCACGGACTTTTCGCGCCTGGCCGAGATCGGGGAGGCGGGCGTGCTCGCGCTCCTCATGGACTCCACCAACGTGGAGCGCCCGGGGTACGCGCCCTCGGAACGCGTCGTCGGCGCCGCGCTCGAGGAGATCTTCAGCCGCGCCGGGGGCCGCATCCTCGTGACGACGTTCGCGAGCAACCTCCACCGCGTCCAGCAGGTGTTCGCGACCGCCGCTCACCACGGCCGCAAGGTCGCGCTCGCCGGCCGCAGCATGGTGGACACCGTCACCATCGCGTCCGACCTCAAGGTGCTGGAGATCCCCCGCGGGACCCTGGTGCCGCTCCCCGAGGTGCGCGGGCTCCGGGACCATCAGGTGACGATCCTGACGACCGGCAGCCAGGGCGAGCCGCTCTCGGCGCTGACGCGCATGGCGACCGGGCAGCACCGGACGGTGACCCTCAAGCCCGGCGACACGGTCATCCTCTCGGCGACGCCGATCCCCGGCAACGAGGGGATGGTCGCGCGCACGATCAACCACCTCTACCGGCAGGGCGTCGAGGTCATCCACGGCGCGTCCGTGCACGCCTCCGGGCACGCGTGCCAGGAGGAGCTCAAGCTCATGCTCACCCTGCTGCGCCCCCGCTTCTTTCTCCCGGTCCACGGGGAGTACCGGCACCTGGTGCTCAACCGCCGGCTGGCCGCCACCGTGGGCATCCCGGAGGAACGGAGCCTGGTCGCGGAGAATGGGCAGATCGTCGACCTGAGCGGCGGCCGGATCGCCCGGGCCGGGACGGTGGAGGCGGGCGAGGTGCTCGTGGACGGCCTCGGCGGCGTCGGCGCGGTCGTCTTGCGGGACCGGCGGCAGCTGGCGAAGGACGGCGTGCTGATCGCCCTCGTCGCCATGGAGCGCCAGACCGGCGAGTTGCTGATGGAGCCGGACATCGTCTCGCGCGGGTTTGTGTACATGCGCGAGTCCGGCATGCTGATCGAAGAGTGCAAGAAGAAGATCCGGGAGGCGGTGGCCCGCTGCCGCGCGCGTGGCGTGATGGAGTGGGGAGCCGTCAGATCGGCGATACGGGAGGCGTTGGGCCGCTACATCTTTGAACAGACGCATCGGCAACCGATGATTCTACCGATGCTCGTCGAGGTCTAGCGCCTCGACCGAGCAGCACCTGACGCAGCAGCCTGCCTGTGCCCCGGCGGGACGCGTCCCGCCGGGGAGGGCGATCGCACCAGAGGAGGCCGCAGTGGCCAGACGCAGAGCGTCCCGCACCGGGCGCATGGAGCGCGCCGGCCAGGCGTACGCCAAAATCGCCGGCGCAGTGCTGATCGCGCTCTCCCTGCTCACCGGCGTGAGCCTCGTCCCTCCCCAGACCGCCGCGGCGCCGCACTTCCTGGCGGCGCGCCTCGGCCAGGGGTTCGGGGCCGGTGTCGCCGTCCTGCCCGCCTTCTGCTTCATCCTCGGCCTTATTTTCTTCGTCCGCGAGAGCTTTCGTCTGAGCCCGCGCGTCGTGGGCATCGTCGTGGGCTACCTCGTCGCCCTCGTCGCGCTGCACCTGCGGTATCCGGCGGGCCGCGAGCTTCTGGCGGCGTCGGGGCGGAAGGGTGGGGGCTACCTCGGGGCGCTGCTCGAGATCGGGCTGCGGCGGCTCCTCGGTGAACCGGGCCTGTGGACCGTGACGCTGCTGGCCGGCGCCGCCTCCGTGCTGCTGCTCTCCGGCGTTCCCGCGGCCGACGTGCTTCGCGCGCTGCTCGCGGCGTTCCGGGCGGCCGGCATGGCCGCGGTGGCCGGAATTCGGTACCTGGCAGCCTGGACCGCCGCCGCCGCCCTCGCGGCGCTCCGCGCGATCGGGATCGCCATGGCGGAGGTCGGACGGGCATGCGCCGCGGAGGCGCGGACGGCGTGTGAGCGGCTGTCCGGCGCGGGATCGTCGGCGATCGACCGGCTCCGCGCCGTCATAGGGCAGGCAGCGGATCGCCTCGCTCGCGCGAAGCCCGGTCGCGCATCCGAGTCCTCTGGAATCGGTGGGCTGTCGCCCGCGCCCCCCCGGGGCGAGCGCCCTGCGCTCCCTGCCGGGTTGCCGGCGCTCGATCCATTGCTCGTGTCTGCCGGCGCTGCGGCGGCTCTCTCGTCCGCGCGGGCGCAAGCCGCTGTGGCCCCACCGCCGTCCACGAGAGAGCGGGCCCCGGACGCGGCTCCCGCAAGGCCGTCTGAACCCGACGAGGTCGAGGACCAGGCGGGCGCGGCCGGCGTGCCGGCCGCCGACGGCGTGACACCCGCCGAGCTCCCCCCGCCCATGGCGGACGCACTCCTCGCGCCTGAGCCGGCGGGCGTGGGCTCGGAGCGCTCGTCCAACCGCACCCGCCGCAAGAAGCCGCGGGTCCAGCAGGAGGCGCTCGCCTTTCCAGACGAGGCCGGGCGGTCCTATACGCTGCCCGATCTGTCGCTGCTTGACGCGTTTCCAGGGGGCAAGGCGAAGGCCGGCAAGGTCGATCCCGAAGAGGTCGCCCGCAGCCTCGAGAAGACCCTGGCCAGCTTCGGCGTGGAGGCCAAGGTCATCCGCTGGGAGACCGGGCCGGTGGTTACCCGGTACGAGCTCCAGCCGGCCCCCGGCGTGAAGGTGCAGAAGATCACGAGTCTCCAGAGCGACATCGCGCTGGCGCTGGCCGCGAGCAGCGTCCGCCTCGAAGCCCCGATCCCCGGGAAGTCCGCGATCGGCGTCGAGCTGCCGAACGAGCGGCCGGGCCTGGTGCACCTGCGGGAGATCCTGAGCACCGAGGAGTTTCAGAGCTCCCTGTCGCCGCTCGCCGTCGCCGTCGGGAAGGGGATCGCCGGCACGCCCGTGGTCGCGGACCTGGTCGCGATGCCGCACCTCCTGATCGCGGGCGCGACGGGGGCGGGCAAGAGCGTCATGATCAACAGCATGATCGCCAGCATCCTCTTCCGCGCGACCCCCGAGCGGGCGCGGTTCCTGATGATCGACCCGAAGCGCGTCGAGCTGACGAACTACAACGGCATCCCCCACCTCCTCAGCCCGGTCGTCACCGGACCCCGCGAGGCGGCGGCGAAGCTCCGGTGGGCGATCCAGGAGATGGAAAGTCGCTACGGGATGTTTGCCCAGGACGGCGTCCGCAACATCCAGGCGTTCAACGCGCAGCATCCGGACCGGCCGCTCGCCTACATCGTGATCGTCATCGACGAGCTGGCCGACCTGATGATGGTGGCGCCGGCCGACTTCGAGGAGATCATCTGCCGCCTCGCCCAGATGACGCGGGCGACGGGCATCCATCTGCTCATCGCCACCCAGCGCCCGTCCGTCGACGTGATCACCGGGCTCATCAAGGCCAATATCCCGTCCCGGATTGCCTTCTCGGTGACCTCGCAGGTGGACAGCCGGACGATCCTGGACCATCCGGGCGCCGAGAAGCTCCTGGGGCGCGGGGACATGCTCTTCGCGCCGGTCGGCGCCACACGGCCGACGCGGGTGCAGGGCGCGTTCATCAGCGACGCGGAGACCGAGCGCCTCGTGCAGTTCTGGCGGGCGCAGGGCGAGCCCGCGTACGTCGAGTCGCTCGTGCAGACCGGGGGCGCCGGCGCGCCGGAGGAGGAGAGCGGGAGCGACCCGCTCCTGGTGGACGCGGCCCGGCTCGTCGTGCGCGCCGGCTACGCGTCCGTCTCCCTGCTGCAGCGCAAGATGCGGATCGGCTACGTCCGCGCGGCGCGCGTGGTGGATCAGCTCGAGGAGAAGGGGATCGCCGGGCCGTCGCAGGGCAGCAGCCCCCGCGAGGTGCTGGTCGGGCTCGAGGAACTTGAGCGCATCCTCCGCGCGGGGCCGTCTCCCGGGCCCGCGTCCGAGGACGGCGCCTCCAATGATGCTGAGTAGTCCAGGCAGCCACTCGAAAGGCCGCAGGAAACCGCTTTCACGCTCCAGAACTCCGCATCGGGATGGCAGCAGCGCTTGGGATCGGCGAACGGTTGCGCAACGCCCGGGAGGCCCGCGGCCTGTCCCTGGACGAGATCGAAGCGGCCACGCGGATCCGGCGGCGCTTCCTCGAGGCGCTTGAAGCCGAGGCGTTCGACCAGCTCCCCGGCACCGCGTACGCGAAAGGCTTCCTCCGCACCTACGCCTCGTACCTGGGGCTCCGCGCCGAGGATCTCGCCGGGATCTCCCCCGAGTTCCGCGCAGGACCCATCGTCACGCAGGGCTCGCCGGTCGAGGTGCGCATCACCCCCGTGACGCCGCAGTCCCGCGCCCGGCGGATCATCACCGGGATCGCGGTGCTCATCGCCATCGGCGGGGTGTTCCTGGGGTTCATGTTGTACGGCCAGCTCAGGCAGTTCGCGGTGACGCCTCTGCCGTCCACGGGCGGTCCGCCGTCTCAGGCGCCATCATCTCCCCGCCCCGCCCCGCACGCCGGGGGGCCTGCAGGGGGAGCCGCACAAGGTGTGCAGCCGGCGGGCCCGCAAGGTGGGCGGCCGACGGGCTCACCGGCCGGGCAGCCGGCCCCGAAGCCCCCGGTTTCTCCCACGACTCCCCCGGGCACGCCGTCGACACCGCCCGCTACGCCGGCGCACCAGCCGGCGGTACCATCCGGTGCGCCGGCACAGCCCGCGGGACAGCCGGCGGCGGGCGCGCCGGGGACCCTGGCCGGCCCGCTCAGCATCGTGGTCGTCGCGACGGACCGGTCGTGGGTCCGGACCGTCGCGGACGGCGTGACCGTGTACGAGGGGTTCCTCAGCCCCGGAGACCGCCAGGGGTGGCAGGCGAATCACCAGCTCACGCTCAAGGTCGGGAACGCCGGCGCCGTCGAGGTGACGGTGAACGGCCGCCCGCTCGGGCGGCTCGGGAACCCCGGAGACGTCGTGGACAGGACCTTCACCGCCGGGACGCCGGCCCCGTGACCATCGCTCGC
>JAPVSX010000296.1:0-3796 GCA_047519495.1 Armatimonadota bacterium | reverse complement strand
GGCTCACGCCGTAGGCACAGGCACAGGCCCAGGCAAGGCGGGCGCCTGGCGCTCGGACGTGTCGCTCCGACAAGGTGCGTGCGACTATCGCTGTGGTATTGTATCCTGCATGATGGGCTTCCTGCTCAGCGCGGCGGCCGTGCTGCTCGGCTGCGCCGCGCTCGCGCTCAGACCGCCCGCGACGATCGGCGGGGTCGCCGTGTCGGTCGCAGCGGGGGCGATCGGCGCGCTCGCCCCGGCGCGACTTGCCGCGCCCGCGGCGGCTCAGCCCCGCCGCGCCGGCGCGTGGGTCGCCGTGACGGCGCTCGGCATCGGCGTCTTCGCGCTCGCCCGCGCGCTCGAGCGGCCCCTGATCCCTCCGTCCGGCGCCGGGGCGCTCGCGGTGGTGGCGGCCGTGGCTGTCGCCGAGGAGCTGTTCTTCAGACGCTTCGTGTACGGGTGGCTGGCGGCGGGCGGTCGCGAAGAGGGCGCACCCGACAGGGTCGTGCTTGCCATCGTAGGCGCCGCCGTGCTGTTCGCGGCGGTGCACATTCCGGCTTACGGCATCCGGGTCTTCCCGCTCGATCTCGCCGCGGGTCTCCTGTTCGGCTGGCAGCGCTGGGCGACCGGCGGGTGGACGGCCTCAGCACTCAGCCACGCAGGCGCGAACGTGCTGCAGCTGCTCTAGCGACGTTGGTCTCAGCGCTACACTCGCATGGAGGCTGGCCGGACCATGGCTTCGAACCGGATGTTCCTCTGGGGGCTCGCCGCCGCGCTCGGCTACTTTCTTGCGGCTGCGCTCGTCTGGCCGGGGATTCCGGTCCGCATCCTGTACGAGGGCAGCGCGCCCCCGGCGCCGTACCGCTGGGCCCATCCGCCGGCGGACCTCGCATCGGGCAATCAGGCCCCCCAGGGTGGCACGGGGACGATCTCGCTCACCGCCGACGGCTCCGCCTCCGCCTCGATCCTGACGGACGACGCGCAGGCGGGCGTGATCTTTCCCCGGGGCGTGATCGTCCCGCGCCCCGGCGTCTCCGCGGTCCGGGTGCGCATCACACCACTCGATCCCGCGCCGGTCGCCCCTCCCCCCGCGGGCCTGCGCTTCGACGGCAACGCCTACCGGGTGGAGGCCACCTACGCCTCAGGCGAGCCCGTCGTGCTCCGCCGGACCGTGACGGTGGTCCTGCGGTACCCGGTGCACGCCACGGCGCTGCTGCGCTATACGGCCAGGGCCTGGACCGCACTCGACGCCAAGCGAGTCGAGGCGGCCCTTCAGGTCTTCGCGGCGTCGGATGCGCTGGGCGTGTTCGCGGCGGCCGGGCCAGCCCCCGCTCCCTCGACGCCCTGGATCGCGTACGCCGCTGCCGCGGCGGGCGTCCTCACCGCGGCGATGGCCTTCGTGATGGATCGCCGGCGACGACGGGGCCGGACATAGGGGGCGGAAGCCGGGCCGGCGCCGCCCCGACGGGCGCCCCCTGGCGGGTTACCCGCGCGCGACGAGGAGATCGGACGGGAGGCCTGCGGTCACCAGCTCCCGTCCGGTCTCCGTAATGAGGAACGTGTGCCCGTAGAATAGCCCAAGCATCCCGTCGGGCGTGATCGGGTTCGGCTCGAGCATGAGCGTCATCCCGGGTTTGATCACCCGGTCCTCCGGCTCCGCATGCACGCCGTCCACCCGCACGTCCGGTGCGTGGCTGGTCAGGTCGATCCCGTGGAGCACGATCGGGCGCGACTGGTAGCCGTGCTCCCGGAAGAATCGCGTTCTCTTCCACACCGCCTCGAAAGAGTTGCCGGGCCGGAGTTCCTCCGCAAGCGCGTCGAACCCCGGCCGCACCACCTCGTCGAACATCCGGCGGACGGGGGCGGCCGGCTCGCCCACACAGACCGGGATCCCGATCTGCGCCGTGTAGCCCTCGTATCCCGCCGCCAGCTCGTTCAGGATCAGGTCGCCGGCCCCGAGACGCCGGCCGGACGGGCGGGGGTTGCCGAACACCATCTTGGGTTCGGCCATCGGCGTGCTCCCGATGATGAGGAAGTCCAGCTCGCCCCCGCCGGCGAGAATCGCATGGGACGCCGCCGCCCGCAGCTCGTACTCGGCGGCGCCGGGGCGCGCCGCATCGCGCACCGCCTCGAGCGCCCGTACGCACAGCGCGCCCGCCTTCCGTACCCGCGCCTGCTCTTCGGGGCTCTTCTGCACCAGGAACTCATGGAAGAAATCCCCGACGAACTCGAACCGCGCCCGCGGCAGCTGCTCCGTCAGCGTGCGGTACTGGTTCACGGGGAGGTAGTCGCCGTAGCGAGGATCGATGACCGCGATCCCGATGCGGCCCCCTTCCTGCTCGTGCTCCCGGATCGCCTCCGCGAGCACCTGGGCGAACCGCCCGTTGCCCGCGGGGCGGACGTCGCGCACCGCCACCGCGCGCCGGGTCGCCTCGATGTGCGTCCCACCCATGCCGTACACGAGCGTCGGCTCCCCCTCCACCGGCACGAACACGTACACGGAGAGCGCGTGCCACTCCCGGTGGTTGGTCAGCCAGAACACACCGCTTCCATAGCTCCAGTGGTTCGGGCCGCCGCAGGCGATCAACCCGTCGAGGCCGAGCCGCGCCATCTTCTCCCGGGTCCGGTCGAGGCGCCGCCGGACCTCGGCCTCCGAGAACCGATCGTAGACGGCGTCGCCGTAGTACGGCGTTCCCGTGAGGTTGCCGAAGTACGTCCCGTTGTCGAGCGTCTCACGCACCGAGACGAAGTCGTAGGCCGGCACGGGCATCCCTCCCTGCTAATCCTCACGCACGTGCTGCCAGGGCGCCGCCTTGACCTCGAGCCAGCGCAGCCCCTGGACGAGCGTGACTCCCATCAAGGACAGGATCACGACGGGCACGAGCACGCGGTCGATCTGGAGGTTCTGAGCGTAGCGCACGATCAGGTACCCGATGCCGGAGACCGCGGTGTACAAATCGGCGATCACCATGCCCACAAGCGCGCGTCCCAGGGCCAGGCGAACGCCGGCGATGATGAAAGGGAGCGCCGACGGCACGATGACGTCCAGCCAGAGGGCCCGCTCGGAGCTGCGAAACGACCGGGCGACTTCGAGGAGCCGCGGCTCGACGCCCTTCACCCCCTGGTAGGTGTTGAGCAGGATCGGGAACAGGGCGAACAGGAAGATGACGACGACCTTTGCCTCGTCGCCGAACCCGGCCCAGATCACGACGAGCGGGATGAGCGCGACCATCGGGGTGGAATAGAGCGCGATGATGAACGGCTCCAGCGAGAGGTCCAGCAGGCGGACGCGCGCGGTCGCGACACCGACGACGATGCCGAGCGCGGTCCCCAGGGTTAACCCGACCGCAAACACCCGGAGGCTTACGCTCAGGTACTTCCAGAGCTCGCCCGACCGGACCATCGCGACGCCCGCGACGGCGACCCGGGAGGGCGGCGCGAAGAGGAACGGGCTGATCGCGCGCCCCCCGACCTCCCAGATCAGGATGATCACCGCCGCGGCGACGACACGGACCACGAGATCGTGCCGGCGCTGCCGCCGCCGGAGGCGGTCGGCGGCCACCTGCACTTCCGCCCGCCGGGCTTGCGCCAGCGACGCCTCGGCCACCGTCGGTCGCCTCCCCCTCAGTGGATTTCCTGCCGCAGCAGGTCCCAGACGCGCGTCCGCAGCATCCCGAACGCGGGGTCGGCCCGGAGCGCGGCGAGCGACCGCGGGCGGCCGAACGGCACGGCAATAGTCTCCCGCACCCTCCCGGGCCGGGCGGTGAGGACGATCACGCGGTCGCCCAGCGCGATAGCCTCGTCGATGCTGTGCGTG
>JAPVSX010000295.1:0-4073 GCA_047519495.1 Armatimonadota bacterium | reverse complement strand
GGCCAGACCCCGCACGCGGTGCTGACCGGGGACACGCTGTTCATCGGGGACGTCGGCCGGCCGGACCTCCGGGCCGCGCTCGGCTGGTCGGCGGACGCGCTGGCCCGACTGCTGTACGACTCCCTCCGCCGGAAGCTGCTGGCGCTGCCCGACGGCACGCTCGTGTATCCGGCGCACGGCGCCGGCTCGATGTGCGGCAAGAGCCTGAGCACCGACACCGTCTCCACGATCGGGGTCCAGCGGCGCTACAACTACGCGCTGCAGCCGATGAGCTGCGAGGAGTTCGTCAAGATCGTGCTGGCCGAGCAGCCCGACGCCCCCGCGTACTTCACGTACGACGCCATCCTCAACACGAAGGAACGGCCCACGCTTGAGGCCACGCTCCAGCGCGTGCTCCACCCGCTGCCGCTCGAGGAGGTGCTGCGCCTCCGCCTGCCTGCCCGTCCTCGCCAGGGGATGCCCCGCAGGGGCGCCCCGCGGGAGGGAGACGGCGGCGCACAGCTGCTGGACACCCGGGACGCGGCCGAGTTTGAAGGGGCGCACCTCGTGGATAGCGTCAACATCGGCCTCGACGGACAGTTCGCCTCCTGGGCCGGGACGCTGCTCGACCGCGACCGGGCGATTGTGATCATCGCCGCCCCGGGACGGGAGCAGGAATCGGCGATGCGGCTCGGCCGCATCGGGTTCGACCATGTCGCCGGCTACCTGGAGGGTGGGATGACGGTCCTCGAGGCCCGCCCGGACCTGCTCCGGCGCACCGAGCGCATGACCGCGTCGACGCTGGCCGAGCACCTGGCCACGCCCGAGCCCCCGCTCGTCCTCGACGTCCGGAACGAAGGCGAGCGGCGCCAGGAGCGGATCGAGGGGAGCCTGCACATTCCGCTACACCACCTTCGCGAGCGGCTCGGGGAGCTGCCCCCCGGCGCCCGGAGGATCGTGGTGCACTGCGCCAGTGGATACCGCTCGGCGATCGCCGCGAGCCTCCTCGAGCAGCAGGGGATCGCCGGCGTGGCCGACCTGGTCGGCGGCATCGCCGCGTGGAAGGCGTCCCGGCTGTCGACCGCCGCGGCGCGCGTGCATGGAGCTCGCTGAGGCCCGGATCCGCATCCCGGACCGGACCGCGGTCGCGCGCGAGCTTGCGGCCGTGGTCGGCGACGCGTACGTCTTCGAGAGATCGGGGGACGTCCTCGCCTACGAGTACGACGCCTCCAATCTCACGGCCGTGCCCGACCTCGTCGTGCTGCCGGGGACGGCGGAGGAGGTGGCGGGGGTCCTCCGCGTCGCCGCGGGGCACGGGATCCCCGTGATCCCCCGCGGCGCGGGCACGGGCATCGCCGGCGGCGCGCTCGCGATCGTCGGCGGGATCGTCGTGGTCCTCACGCGGATGAACCGGATCCTGGACGTGGATCTCGACAACGGCGTCGCGGTGGTCGAGCCCGGCGTGACCAACATCGAGATCACGCGCGCGGTCTGGGACCGCGGCTACTTCTACGCGCCCGATCCGAGCAGCCAGTACGCCAGCAGCATCGGCGGCAACGTCGGCCACAACTCCGGCGGACCGCACACGATCGCGTACGGCGTGACGACCAACCACGTGCCGGCGCTGGAGCTCGTCCTCGCGAGCGGCGAGCGCCTCCGGGTCGGCGGGATGGGGCCGGAGGCCCCAGGGCTCGACTTGACCGGGCTCCTCGTGGGCGGCGAGGGGACGCTTGGCGTCGTCACCCGCATCTGGGTGCGCCTGCTCCGGCGCCGGGAGGCGGTCGCGACGCTGCTCGCCATCTTCTCGGACCTCGACCGGGCGAGCGAAGCCGTGACGGAGATCATCGGGCGCGGTGTCGGGCCGGTCGCTCTCGAGATGCTGGACCGCAACACGATCCAGGCCGTTGAGCCGTTCGTCCACGCAGGCTACCCGCTGGACGCCGAGGCGGTCCTCCTGATCGAAGTGGAGGGCCTCCGAGACGTGCTCCCCCGCGCCGCCGCCGTCGTGGCGGCGATCTGCCGGGAGCGGGGCGCGGTGGAAGTGCGGACCGCCCGCAGCGAGGAGGAGCGGCAGGCGCTCTGGCTCGGCCGGAAGGCCGCGTTCGGGGCCCTCGGCCGGATCGCGGTGAACTACTACCTGCACGACGCGGTCGTGCCCCGGTCGCGCCTCCCGGAAGTCCTCCGCCGGGTGCAGGAGATCGCGGCCAGGGAGCGCCTGACGGTCGCGAACGTGTTTCACGCCGGCGACGGCAACCTGCACCCGATCATCATCTTCGACGCGCGCGTGCCCGGGGAGACCGAGCGGGTGATCCGGGCCGGCGAGGAGGTGCTGCGGGTCTGCGCGGAGGCCGGCGGAACGATCACCGGCGAGCACGGCGTGGGGTTCGAAAAGAACAACTACATGCCGTGGATCTACACTGACGCAGATCTAGGGGCCATGCGGGCGGTCAAGGAGGTGTTCGACCCGGCGGGGCTCATGAACCCGTGGAAAGTGTTCCCGACGCCGGTCTCGTCCGCGCAGGTGCTGATCGAGTCCGGCGCGGCCGGCGGGGTGGCAGAAGCACAAACAGCGTTCGCGCCACCCGCAGGGGACCGGTGATGAGGCGAGCGCAGAGAGCCGGCCGGACGGCGGGGCGACCATGTCGACGCTCATCATACAGTCGCTGAACACCCTGCTGAATACTGCCTTCCTCTTCCTGATCGCGGGCGGCCTCAGCCTCGTCTTCGGCGTCATGCGCATCGTGAACCTGGCCCACGGGAACCTCTACATGTTGGGCGCGTTCGTCATGGCCGGCATGGTGGGCGTGGCGGCCCCGAGCGTGCCACCGGCGGCGCTGATCGTGCTCCTACCGTTCGCCGCGCTTGTGGTGGCGCTCGCCGGCGCCGCCATCGAGCCGGCGCTGCTGCGTCCCCTCTACGCCCGCGCCGAAGAGTATCAGCTGCTCATGACGTTCGGCCTGCTGCTGATTCTCGAGGACGTGACGAAGTTTGTGTGGGGACCGACGCCGCTCTCGGCGAGCACGCTGTGGAGCGCGTTCGGCACCTCGACGATCCTCGACTCGGACTATCCCAATTACAACCTGCTCGTCATCGCGATCGGCCTGGGGACGGCCGTGCTGCTCTGGGCATTTGTCTACCGCACCAAGTTTGGCGTGATGCTGCGCGCCACCTCGCAGGACCGGCGGATGGCCGCGGCGCTCGGCATCAACGTGCGGAGCGTGTACGTGCTGGCCTTCGCGATCGGGTGCATGATGGCCGGGCTGGCCGGCGCGGTGATCGTCCCGATTCAAGGCGCGGTGCTCGGCATGGGCGTTGACGCGCTCGTGCTCTCGTTTGTGGTCGTCGTGATCGGGGGCCTGGGCAGCCTCGAAGGGGCGCTCGCGGGCGCGTTCATCGTCGCCCTCGTCCGCACGCTGGCGATCACGTTCTTTCCTGAGCTCGAGCTCGCGGTACTGTACCTCATGGCGGCCCTCGTCCTCGTGACCCGGCCGGCGGGGCTGCTCAGCCGGTCATGAGCACCCCGGCCGTCAGCGCGGAGCGCGCCGCGCCCGGGACGGTGCCGGCGGTCGCGTACCTGGCGCCGCTCGCCGTGCTGCTCGTCGTCTTTCCCTACGTCGCGTCGTCCTACCAGACCATTTTGCTGTCCTATGGCCTCGTGATGGCCATCGCCGCCCTGGCGCTGAACCTGCTGCTGGGGTATACCGGCCTCCTCTCGTTCGGGCATTCGATGTACTTCGGCGGCGCGGCATACGCGGCCGCGTTCGTCGTCAAGTACCTGCACGTGACGTCCATGGAGGCGTTCCTGGCCAGCGGGGTGTTGTCCGGCCTGCTGATCGCCATGGTTTTCGGCTTCATCTGCGTCCGCTACACGAAGATCTTCTTCTCGATCCTGACGCTCGCGCTCAGTCAGGTGGGGTGGAGCCTGGCGCTGAAGTTTTTTTGGATCACGGGCGGGACCGACGGGATCCGCGTGCCCACGCCTGTGCTGCTGGGCGGCCTCTTCGGCACGCTGGACGACAAGGCCGTGTTCCTGGCGCACCGCTACTACTATTACGTCCTGGCCGTCTTTGCCGTCTGCGCCGGCCTGATGTGGC
>JAPVSX010000294.1:0-13105 GCA_047519495.1 Armatimonadota bacterium | reverse complement strand
GGGTTGAAGACCTCGCGGTCCGGATCGCGCGGGAGGCTCTCGTAGACGTTCCTGCGGACGTTATAGGCCGTGTCCAGGCCGACCAGGTCGGCGAGGCGAAACGTCCCGGTGCGCGGCCGGCCGATGAGCGGTCCGGTCAGCGCATCGACCTCCTCGACCGTGTACCCGCCGTCCAGGGCGAGCTGCACCGCCAGGCACGAGGTGAACGCGCCGATCCGGTTGGCGATGAAGTTCGGCGTATCTCTGGCGACGACGATCCCTTTGCCGAGCGTCCGCCCGATCACGTCCCTCGCCGCGGTCACGGTCTCCGGCAGAGTGTCGGTGGCCGGGATGATCTCCACCAGCCGCATGTAGCGGGGCGGGTTGAAGAAGTGGGTGCCGAGGAAGTGCCCGCGGAACGCCTGCGACCGGGCCTCGACCATCGCGGTGACCGACAGGCCGCTCGTGTTGGAACTGACCATGGTGTCGGGCCGCCAGTGGCGCTCGACCTGATCTAAGAGCGCGCGTTTGACGGCCAGGTTCTCGACGACCGCCTCGATCACCCAGTCCGACTCCTGCACGCGGTGGAGGTCGTCCTCGATGTTGCCGGGCGTGACCAGCGACGCGAGTTCAGGTGCCATGAACGCGGGCGGCGAGGATCGGAGCGCCCGTTCCTTTCCCCCGCCCGCCAGACGGTTGCGGACGTCGGGATGCGCCGCGGTGCGGCCGCGCCGCCGGTCGTCGTCCGTGAGTTCGGTGGGCACCACGTCCAGGAGCGATACGGGGACACCCGCGTTCGCCAGATGGGCCGCGATGGCGCTGCCCATCACGCCTGCACCGATCACCGTCGCCCGCCGCACGCGCACGGCCCGCCTCCTTCAGTGCACGCGCCGCGGCCGGCCGGCCCAGTACTTCTCGCGCAACTCGGACTTGAGGATCTTGCCGGTGCCGGTCTTCGGGAACGCGTCCACGACCTCTACGGACTTCGGCACCATGAAGCCGGCCAGCCGCTCCCGGCAGAACTGCAGCAGTTCTTCCCCGGTGGCGGCGGCGCCCGGCTTGAGGACGATCAGGGCCTTCGGCACCTCCCCCCACTTCTCGTCGGGGACGGGAATGACGGCACACTCAAAGACGGCCGGATGGGCGGAGAGCGTGTGCTCGATCTGCACCGACGAGATGTTCTCGCCGCCGCTGATGATGATGTCCTTCTTGCGGTCCACGATGGTGACATACCCCTCCCCGTCGATGGTCGCCATGTCCCCGGTGTGGAACCATCCATCCCGGATGACGTCGGCGGTCGCGGTGGGATCCTTGAAGTAGCCCTCCATCACGACGTTGCTCCGGGCCGCGATCTCGCCCACGGCTGCGCCGTCGGCGGGGACGTCACGACCGTCCGCGTCCACCACCTTGATCTCGACTCCCACGACCGCGTAGCCTGTGTAGGCGCGCCGCTCGAGCTGCCGGTCTGCGGATTCGTGCCACAGGTGCGCCTTCGGCCGCGCCATGGTCAGGACGGGACTGGTCTCCGTCAGGCCGTAGCCGGCGAACCCCTCGCATCCCAGCTTCTCCCGCATCGCCTTGACGAGCGATGGGGCCACCGGGGCGCCGCCGCAGATGGCCAGCCTGAGGCTGCTCAGGTCGTATTTGCCGATCTCCGGGTGGTTGACCAGCGCATTGAAGATGGCCGGCACCCCGCGGATATCCGTGACGCGCTCCGCCTGGATCAGGCGGAAGATCTCCACGGGATCGATCGTGCGGAGCATCACGTGGGTGCCGCCGACCGCCGTGACCGTGTGCGGCGCCCCCCACCCGTTCACGTGAAACATGGGCACGACGTGGAGGTGGATCGACTCGTCTGTCGCCCGGTCCGAGATGATCGCATACAGGGCGTGCAGATACAGCGCGCGGTGCGTCAGCATCACCCCCTTCGGCTTGCCCGTCGTTCCGCTGGTGTAGAAGAGCTCCGCCACTGAGTCCTCCTCCACCTCGGGGTCGGCGCGGAGCGGCGCGGTGCGACTGAGGAGCGTCTCGTACTCGCCGGCGGCAAACGGCGGGGGGCCGTCGGGCTCGAGGGCCACGAACGCCCTGACCGTCTCCAGCCCGTCACGCATCGCCTGGACCAATGGGGTGAAGTCTCTGTGGAAAAACAGGGCGCGGCACCCGGCATGGTTGAGAATGTACTCGATGTCCCGCGGGTGCAGGCGGATGTTGATCGGGTTGAGCACCGCCCCGGCCTGCAGGCAGCCGTAGTACGCCTCGAGCAGGTGGTGGGTGTTGGAGGTGATGAACGAGACGACCTCGCCCGCCGTGACACCCAGGCCCTGGATGGCCGCAGCGAGACGGCGGGACCGTTCTCCAAACTCCGCGTAGGTGAAGCGTCTCCCGCCGTCGATGACGCCGACCTTGCCGCCGAAGAGCCCCTCCGCGCGCCGCCGGAACTCCAGGGGCGTGAGCGATACATGCATCGCCTGGCCTCCTTCCCGCCGTCAGTCTCTCCGGCCCGGATCGGCTCTACCGGATGGACGGCCGGCCGCGCCTCAAGACCGCGAAGCAGCGGGTCAGTATAGATCCCGGTGATGTGACATTCTTCGCTGTGCGGCGCCGGAAGCCTTGCCCTCCACGATAGGGGTTGTGCCTGCGTCTGTCGTAGGCTGTAGTGTGCGCGCGGATGACACGCGGGTCTATAGATGTGTACTCAGAATGCCCGGACCTGCGCCACGTCGCGGGCCGCGACATGCCGTACACGATTGGGATAGACTTCGGAACTGAGTCGGCCCGGGGCGTGCTCGTCGACATCGCCTCCGGTGAGCAACTGGGAACCCACGTCGAGCCGTATGCCCACGGCGTGATCGACCGGGCTCTGCCGGATAGCGACGTCCGCCTGCCGGACGAGTGGGCCCTCCAGGACCCGACCGACTGGGAGGCAGCCCTCGAGGGTATCCTCCGCGCGCTCGGGGGCGGCAGGGCGGAAGCGATCGTCGGGCTCGGCGTCGACTTCACCTCATGCACGGTGCTGCCGACGCACGATCTCACGCCGCTGTGCACGCTGCCCGCCTGGCGCGCGACCCCCCACGCCTGGCCCAAGTTGTGGAAGCACCACGCGGCCCAGCCCTGGGCGGACCGGATCAACGCGCGCGGCTCAGACCCCGAAGGCGCGTTCCTCCAATGGTACGGCGGGCGCACCTCCTCGGAGTGGCTTTGGGCGAAGGCGTGGCAGCTCCTCGAGGAAGCGCCTGAGGTGTGGGAGGCGGCGGACCGCTTCATCGAAGGCGGCGACTGGATCGTCTCCCGCCTCGTCGGCCGTGAGGTGCGGAGTCGCTGCCAGGCCGGGTACAAGGCCCACTGGCAACCTGATGCCGGCTACCCCTCGACCTCGTTCCTGGCCTCGCTGGATGCCCGGCTCCCGTCGGTTCTCCGCCGGCTCGGGGCCCCGCAGCCGGTGGGTGCCCGGGCCGGCGGCCTCACCGCGGAGTGGGCCGCGCGGGCCGGGCTCGCCGAAGGGACCGCGGTGGCCACCGCTGTCATCGACGCCCACGCGAGCGTTCCCGGCCTCGGGGTGCGTGCCCCCGGGGCGCTTGTGGCGATCCTGGGAACCTCCACCTGCCACCTCCTGGTCTCCCCTGAGCGGCGGGCGGTGCCGGGCATCTCCGGGGTGGTTCGCGACGGGATCCTGCCCGGCCTATATGCGTACGAAGCCGGGCAGGCCGCGGTCGGCGACATCTTTGCGTGGTTCGTGCGGACGCTCGGCGCGGGGTACGGCGCGGAGGAGAGTACCCGCTACAGGCGCCTGGAGCAGGCCGCGGCGCGATTGGCGCCGGGGGAGACCGGCCTCGTCGCCCTCGACTGGTGGAACGGGTCGCGGACCCCGCTGGTGAACGCGGAGCTTTCGGGGGCGCTCATCGGCCTCACGCTCTCGACGGAGCCGCACGAGATCTACCGGGCGCTCCTCGAAGCCGCCGCGTACGGCAACCGGAAGGTCATCGAGACGTTTGAGGCGGGCGGCGTAACCATCCGGCAGTTCCACGCCTGTGGCGGGCTCGCGGAGCGCAACCCCCTGCTGATGCAGTTGATCGCAGACGTCCTCGACCGCCCGGTGCTCGTCTCCCGCATCCCCCACGCGGCCGCCCGCGGCGCGGCCGTCTACGCCGCCGCGGCGGCGGGCCCCAGCGGGGGAGGATACCCGGATGTCGGCACAGCCGTCGGGCGGATGGGGCAGGCGGCCGCCGAAACGGTCGTCCCCCACCGCGAGGCCGCACAGGTCTACAGCCGGCTCTACGAGAAGTACGAGGAGCTCCACCGATACTTCGGCGAGGGCGGCAGCGACGTGATGGTCAGGCTGCGGCGCTATCGGCAGAAGGCGGCGCGAGAGCAGGCGGACGCGACGCAAGACTCATAGAGGGAGGGGTGAGCACGCATGTTGCGGTATAGGCGACATCTCGCCAGAATCCTGTGTGGGGGGCTTGCGGCTCTCCTGGTGGCGCTGGGGGCAGGCTCGCCGCCTCCGGCCCTCGGGCAGGCCCAGAAGGAAATCGTCGTCGTCGTGAAGATCGCCGGCATCCCCTGGTTCAACCGGATGGCCGTCGGCGTACAGGAGGCGGGACAGAGGCTCGGCGTGAAGGCGTCCCTCGTGGGGCCCTCGAAGGCGGACGCGGCCTCGCAGGTTTCCATGGTCGAAGACCTGGTGAACAAGGGCGTGCCGGCGATCGCGGTCGTCCCGACGGACAGCAAGTCGCTCATTCCGGTGTTCCAGAAGGCGAGACAGAAGCACATCTTCATCGTCACCCACGAGAATCCGTTCGAGACCCAGGCGGTTGACTGGGATATCGAGACGATCGACAACGTCGCCTACGGAAAGCTCGCGGTCGATCAGATCGAGGCCAACCTCAAGAAGATGAACGTGCAGTGCACCGCGGCCAGCCCCTGCGGGTACGTCCAGCTGGTCGGCGGCCTCACCGTCCCGCTGCACAACTTCTGGGCCGACACCGCAACGAAGTACATCAAGGACAAGTTCCCCGGGCTGAAGGAGCTGACGACGCGGCTGCCCACCGCGGAGAGCGCCGACGACTCGCGCCGGGCGGTCCTGGATCTCGTGACGACCTACGGCGACAAGCTGAAGGCGGTCATCGGGTGGGGAAGCCTCGGGCCCGTCGGGGCGGCAGCGGCCGTTCGGGAGAAGGGCCTGCAGAGCAAGCTCATCGCGGGCGGCAGCGCCATTCCCTCGACCGCGGTCGCCTACCTCCGCGACGGCTCGCTCAAGTGGCTCCAGCTGTGGGATCCCAGGGACGCCGGGTTCGCGATGGTCTACGTCGCCAAGCAGCTGCTCGACGGCAAGACGCCCGCGCCCGGCACGAATATCCCGGGTCTCGGCCCCATCGCGATCCACGGGAAGGATATCAGCGTCAACAAGGCCGTCTTCGCGACCACCGCGGACCAGGCCGAGAAGTTCGGGTTCTAGCCCGGTCCCGCGCCCCACGGGCCGGGACGGCGCGCCGGCGGGGGGAATGCGGCCGGGATGCCGCGGGACCCGCGCGATGGACGCGTTTCTGAGCGCGCGGCAGGTCAGCAAGCGGTACGGGGGCGTGGTCGCCCTCGACCATGTCGATCTGACCATCGCGCGGGGCGAGATCCACTGCCTCGTCGGCCAGAACGGCTCCGGAAAGAGCACCTTCGTCAAGATCATCACCGGCGTCGTCGAGCCGGACGCGGGCGCCGAGATCGTGATCGCCGGCGAGCGGTTCACCCGCCTGACCCCTGATGACGCGCTGCGCAAGGGCATCCAGGTCGTCCACCAGGAGCTGTCGCTCTTTCCCAACCTCACGGTTGCGGAGAACATCGCGGTGCCGTACCTGACGACGCCCGGCCGCCGGCTCGTCCGGTGGCAGGAGGTCCGCCGCATCGCCTCGGAGGCCCTCGGGCGGATCGCCGTGACGCTCCCGCTCGACGCGCCCCTCGGCGCGCTGCCGGTGGCCGACCGGCAGCTCGTGGCGGTCTCCCGGGCCCTCGCGAGCGATGCCAGGCTCATCATCATGGACGAGCCGACCTCGTCGCTCACCCGGCGGGAAGTCGACAGGCTGATGAGCGTGATCCGGGACCTTCAGGCGAAGGGGATCGCCGCGCTGTTCATCAGCCACAAGCTGGACGAGATCCTGGCGGTCGCCCAGACGGTCACCGTCTTCCGAGACGGCCGGAAGGTCGGCACCTTCCCGCGGGCGCAGGTGGACCGGTCCGACCTGGTCCGCCTGATGGTGGGCCGGGACATCACCTACACGCGCGCCCCGTCCGGCCCGGCCTCCCGGGAGACCGTCCTGGAGGTCCGGCACCTGACGAAGGCCGGCCAGTTCGCGGACGTGAACCTCACGCTCGCCCGAGGAGAGGTCGTGGGGATCATCGGCCCGCTCGGATCGGGCAGGACCGAGCTGGCGCTCGCCCTGTTCGGGATGAATCCGCCGGATGCGGGCGAGGTGGCGATCGAGGGGAAGCCGGTGCGGCTGCGGTCCACCGTGGACGCGATCCGGGCGGGGGTCGCCTACGTGCCGGAGGACCGGCTGCGGCAGGGACTCGTGCTGAACCAGTCGATCGCCAACAACCTGATCCTGACGGCCTTCGATCAGATCCTCGGGGCCCTCGGGCTGCTCGACCTGCGCCGCCGGGACGAGCTCGCCGAAGCCTCCGTCAGGTCCTACGGCATCCGGGCAACGTCCACCGAGGCGCCGGCGCGGACGCTCTCCGGCGGGAACCAGCAGAAGGTCGTGATCGCGAAGTGGCTCGAGCTCAGGCCCAAGATCCTGATCCTCGACGGTCCCACCGCCGGCATCGACGTCGAGGCGAAGGGATACATCTACGAGATCGTCCGGCGGCTTGCCCGCGGCGGGGTGAGCGTCGTCCTGATCTCCGACGAGGTCCCGGAGGTCCTCTACACCTGCGACCGCGTCCTGGTGATGAAGTCAGGACGGATCATCGAGGCGTTCGACAGCCGCGGGGTCGATGAAGCCGCGCTCTCGCGGCGGATCACCGAGTAGAGGCCCGCTGATGGGGGAGCAGGTGACCCTGAAGAAGGGGCGCGGCGCCGAGGCCCTCGCGGCCCGCCGGCCGGGCCGCGAGGGCCTCCGTCGGCTGCTGGGGCGGATCGAGTTCTACCTCCTCGGCGTCCTCGTCATCCTCTCGGCGCTTCTCACGGCGTTGAATCCCCGGTTTCTGACGCTGGAGAACCTGTTCGACGTCCTCACGAACTACACGTTCCTCGGCATCATGGCGCTCGGGGAACTCGTCGTTCTGGTCTCCGGGGGCATCGACGTCTCCTTCACCGCGATCGCGACGGTCGCGCAGTACGTGATGGGGTGGATCATCAGCACCTATCACATCGGCAGCGTCCTCCTGGCGTTTCTCATCCCCCTGCCGATCGGCGTGGCCCTCGGCGCGGTCAACGCGGCCCTGATCCACGTAACGAAGGTCCACCCGGTGATCATTACGATCGCCACCCTGAACGTCTTCTACGGCCTCCTGGTCTTCGCGACGGGGGGCGCGTGGATCTACAACCTGCCGGCGTCCTTCCAGGCGTTTGCGGTCCTCAAGATCCTCCGGCTGACCGACCGCACCGGCACGGCCTACGGCCTCTCGGTCTTGACCCTCTTCTGGGCGGCCGCCATCGTGCTGACCTGGTTCATCCTCACCTACCTGCCGGTCGGGCGGAAGGTCTTCGCGATGGGCGGGAACCTCGAGGCGGCGCGGCGCGCGGGGTTCAACATTCTCCGGCTGCTGTTGTTCGTGTACGGCTACATCGGCTTCCTGGCCGGCGTCGCCGGATTCGTCCAGGCCCAGCTCGCGCAGATCGTCCAGCCCAATGCGATCGTGGGCCGCGAGCTGGATGTGCTCGCGGCGGCGATCCTGGGCGGGGCCAGCGTCTTCGGAGGAACCGGGACCGTTGCCGGGACGGTGCTCGGCGTGCTCTTGGTGGCCGTTGTCGGCAACGGCCTGATCCTGGTCCAGGTTCCTTCCTACTGGCACAACGTCGCCATCGGGCTGATCATCGCGATCGCGGCCAGCGTGACGGCGTACCAGAATCGGAAGCGCGCCGGAACGGCAGGCGGCGCCTGATGGCCCAGGCCCGCACGGTCCGGCGCGCCGTCCCCGCCGAGATGAAGATCCTCGGGGCGATGCTCGCCCTCATCATCGCCTTGCTGGCGGTCCTCACCCGCGGCAAGCTGCTGGCGCCCGAGAGCCTGGCGGCGATGGCGTTCCAGATGCCGTTGCTCGGGCTCCTGACCCTCGCGCAGATGCCGCCGATGGTTACCGGCGGCATCGACCTCTCGATCGTGTCGACCGCGAACCTCTCCGGGATCGTTGCCGCCGTGCTCCTGCTGCGGTGGCACGCGCCGTACGCGGCGTGGGCGGCCATTCCCGCCGCCCTGTCGACGGCCGCGCTCGTCGGGGCGGGGAACGGGTGCATCGTCGCCGTGCTGGGCGTTTCCCCGATCATCGCGACGCTGGCCTCGATGATCCTCGTCCAGGGGGTCTCCTTCGTCGTGACGAAAGGCACGGTGCTCTCTGGGTTCCCCCCGCAGTTCCTGGTGATCAGCACCGGCGCCGTGCTGGGCGTCCCGCTGCCGTTCATCATCTTCGCGGCGTGCCTGGCGCTGGTGTCGCTCCTCCTCCGGCGGACCCGATTCGGGGTCACCCTGTACATGATGGGCTCCAATCCCATCGCGACGCTGTTCTCGGGCGTCAACATCCGGTCGGCGCTGTTCCGGACCTATATGCTGTCGGCGGTCCTGGCCGGTGTCGCATCGCTTGTGCTGATCTCGCGGTTCAACGCCGCCCAGGCCGACTACGGCTCCTCGTTCCTCCTGCTGACCGTCCTGATCTGCGTGCTCGGCGGGGTCGACCCCGCCGGCGGCGCGGGGACGGTCCTGGAGTTGCTGGTGGCCGTTGTCATTCTTCAGATCATCGCCACCGGGTTCAACTTCCTGGGGTTGAGCGCCTACCTGGCGAACGCGCTGTGGGGCACCATCCTGATCCTGGCGATCGTGTTCCGCCGGGTGCTGCGCGCGTAAGGGCGCCGGTTCGGGAGGGGTGGGGGATCGAGCCGTTGCGCCTCCTCGCGATAGACCTCGGCGCCGAGAGCGGCCGCTGCATCGCCGGCACGTTCGACGGTGCCGCCGTGGACCTGGCCGAGGTCCACCGGTTCCCCAACGAGCCCGTCCGCCTCCCCGGGGGCCTTCACTGGGACGTGTTGCGGCTGTTCCATGAGGTGAAGGCCGGGATCCGGCGTGCCCGCCGCGAGGGGCCGCTGGCGGGGGTGGGGGTGGATACGTGGGGCGTCGACTTCGCCCTCCTCGACCCGGACGGCGTGCTCCTCGGCAATCCCTACCACTACCGCGATCCCCGCACCGAAGGGATCCTCGGTGAGGCGTTCCGCCGCGTCCCGCCGGAGGAGTTGTTCCGCCGAACCGGGAGTCAGGTGATGCCCATCAACACCATCTTCCAGTTGCTCGCGATGGTCCGGGCGCGCTCCGCGGCGCTCCAGGCAGCCACCACGCTGCTGATGATGCCCGACCTCTTCAACTACTGGCTCACCGGCCAGGTCGGGTGCGAATTCACCGAGGCGACGACAAGCCAGTGCTACGATCCGTTCGCGGGGACATGGGCGCTGGATCTCCTGGACCGCCTGGGAATCCCCACCCGGATCTTTCCCCGGATCATCCCGCCGGCGACCGTCCTCGGTCCACTCCAGCGCGACGTCGCGCAGGATGCCGGCGGTCCCGGGGTCATCGTGATCGCACCCGCGTGCCACGATACGGCATCCGCGATCAGCGCCGTGCCCGCGCGGGATGCCGGCTTCGCCTACATCAGCTCCGGCACGTGGTCGCTCGTCGGGACGGAGGTTCCCGCGCCGGTGATCACCCCGGAGGTCCTGGCCCACGGGTTCACCACCGAGGGCGGGGCCTTCGGCCGCTTCTGCTTCCTGAAGAACGTGACGGGGCTGTGGCTGCTCCAGGAGTGTCGCCGCCGCTGGGCGCGGGGGGGCGACGCCGTTCCGTACGACGCGCTCGTCGCCGAGGCCGCGGCCGCGTCGTCGACCGGGGCGTTCATCAATCCGGACGACGAGCGGTTCCTGCGCCCCGCGGACATGCCGGCCCGCGTCCGCGAGGTCTGCCGGGAGGCCGGGCAACGGGTTCCCGAGACGCGCGGCGAGGTGATTCGCTGCATCCTGGAGAGTCTGGCGCTGCGCTACCGATGGGTGCTCGACCACCTGGACGCAATCCTGGGCCGGCGGACCGAGGTCGTCCACGTTGTCGGCGGGGGGGCCCGCAACGGGCTCCTCTGCCGGCTCACCGCGGACGTCACCGGCCGCCTCGTGGAGGCCGGGCCGGTCGAGGCGACCGCGATGGGCAGCGTGCTCGTCCAGGCCCATGCGCTCGGCCACGTGAGGCTAAGTGAGGTCCGCGAGATCGCGCGGCGATCCACGTCCCTTGCCGTGTATGAGCCCGAAGGCCATGAGCGCTGGGCGGAGACCTACGACCGATTCGGGCGGTACGTCGCCCAGAGGGGGTGACAGGGTGATTCCCGACGATCCAAGGCTGAGGCGGGGCATCGTCGCGGCGGCCCGGCATGCGGAGGCGCTCGGGCTCGTGGCGTACGCGCAGGGAAACCTGAGCGCGCGGATTCCGGGGACGGGGTACGTGCTCATCACCCCGAGCGGGGTGCCGTACGCCGACATGCAACCGGAGGACGTGGTCACGGTTGATCTCGAGGCGCGCAGGGTGCACGGCGCCCTCGAGCCGTCGTCGGAGACCCCGATCCACATCATGACCTACCGGACCCACCCGGCCGTGGGCGCGTGCGTGCACGTGGAACCCCCTTACCTCAACGCCCTCTACGTTCTCAACCGCGAGATCCCGAACATTCTCGGGAACTTCGTGTACCTCTTCGGAGGAAGGGGCCTCGCGGTCGCACCGTGCCTGAGGAGCGGCACGGCCGAGTTCGCGGAGGTGTCGGTGCGGGCGATGGGAGACCGCTTCGGCGTCGTGTGGAAGAACCACGGCCTTTTCTGCGTCGGGCAGGACGTCGGCCACGCCCTGAACCGGTGCGCCGCGGCCGAGCAGGCGGCCCGCGTATACTGCCTGGCGCTCGCCCTGCGGGCGGGCGAGCCCGGCCTGATCCCCCTGGACGTCCAGGAGGATATGGTCGCGACGGCGCACGCACGGGGCTGGGCGCGGCCGATTTGAAGGCATCGATCCGATCCGGCGCGGTGATGGTCTAGGCGAACACCCGGTAGTCGATCCCGAGGATCCTGGCGGCCCAGACGAGGTCCTCGACGTAGTCGCCGTACACGCCGTGGATGTGGTTGCTGTCGTATTCGGACAGAAACGCCTCGGGCGGCACGCGGAAGCGCGCGAACGCGTGCGGCCAGACCGGGGTCGTGGCGGCGGCCTTGGCCTGGGCGGTCGCCGGGGGAAACTCCACGAACTCTCCCGGCACGATCGCGAGCCAGTACCGCCCCTGCCGGCGGGCCAGCCGCGCCAGGGTGACGGGGCCGGGGGCGGCGATATGCATGATCGACGCCCCGCCGGCCGGGAAGTATATGTCCGCGGGATACAGACTCACGCGCGGCAGGTTCACCGCCGGGTCGAGGGATCTGCCGGCGAAGTAGGTGGCGTGCTGGCCGGAGTTGCACAGGTCCCACACGTCGTCGCCCGCATCGTAGTGCCGCACGTCGGCGAACAGAACGGGGGTCCCGGCGAGGTGTTTGAAGATCTCCATCGTCAGCGCGCCGTCGCTGTCCGCCTCGGTCGCGCAGACGATCGGATCGTGCGGGCCTTCCCAATCGTAGGGATCGTTGAGGAGCGCCTCGGCCACGTCCATCGTGGCGAAGTGGTTCGTCATCTCGGGCTGGCCCTTGATCCCGCAGAAACTGCACCGCCACTCGTCGAGGAGCTCGCGGACCGCCAGGTAGGACTTGAGCTGGCGGCGCAGCAGCTCGGGCGTCAGCTTCTTGCCGTCGTAGTGGATCGCCGCCCCGTGGCGCGCGAGCCAGGCGATGCCCGCGTCCGCACGGGCGTCGGGGATCGCGTTCGCCCGGCGGACGATCTCGAACTGGTCGATGTGCTCGATGTCGATCCCGAACTCGCGGCGCCACTGGTCGAGCGCCGGCACCGCGGTGTACATTCCCATCGACCGGCCGCCGATGAGGCCGTAGACCTCCCCGCGAAGCCGGTTCTTCGCCATCGCCGGCCGCAGGAACCGCAGCACGCGCTGAAACACGGCGTCGTCGGCGATGTCGCCCGAGATCCGGCCGTGGAACACGCCGATCTGGTCCAGGCTCCCGGCCGCGGCCAGCATCGCCACCAGGCCCGGGTACTTGGGGTTGACGTTGCTCAGGAGGAGGATCGGGTGAGGGACAAACTCCGCGGCGATCGCCGAGTAATGCGGAAATGCCCAGATGCCGTAGTTGAAGACGACCGCTTCCACCTCCTGGGCCGCGAGATAGCGGGCCTCGCGCTGCGCGAGGCCGGTGGTCCATACGATCTCGCGGCCCGCCACGACCTCCCAGCCCGCCTCACCGAGCCGCGCGGCCAGGCGCTCCTGGAACTGCCGGGTCAAGGGCAGCAGCTCCTGATGGACGTGAGGACGGCCATCGGAGAACGTCAGGATCCCCACCTTCGGGCGCTTCATACGTCACCTCCTGTGAGGCCGGACCAAAGGGGCTGCCCGCGCGCCGTCCGCGCTAGCCCTTGATGCCCGTCATCGCGATCCCCTGCGTGAAGTAGCGCTGCAGCAGGAAGAACGCGAGGAGCGCCGGGGCGGTCGCCATCACCGCGGACGCCAGCGACGGGCCGAATGCCGGCGCCGACCCGCTCGTGCCGGCCTGTGCTCCCATGTACTGCGCGATCCCGACGGGCAGCGTCCGGGCGCGGTCGCTGCTGACCGCGATCAACGGCCAGAGGAAGTTGTTCCACGAGCTGACGAACGTGAGCGCCGCGACGGCCGCCATCGCGGGCCGGCTGAGCGGCAGCACCACGAGCAAGAAGACCTGAAGGTCCCCGGCGCCGTCGATCCGCGCCGCCTCTTCGAGCTCGCCGGGGATCCCGAGGAAGAACTGCCGCATCAGAAAGACGCCGGTGACGTT
>JAPVSX010000293.1:0-4344 GCA_047519495.1 Armatimonadota bacterium | reverse complement strand
GGTGAGTATCCGGAGGGAATCGCGCCGGAACCTGCGAATACGCCGACTGTGGTGAGCGCAGCATGACCATCCGCGGCGGCCGGAACCTGTACGGATTCCCCATCGGCATCCTGATGCTGGACACCGTGTTCCCGCGGATCCCCGGGGACATCGGCAACGCGGCCACGTTCCCGTTTCCGGTGCTGTATCACAAAGTTCGCAACGCGTCCCCGACGCGGGTGGTGCGGGAGGGTGACCCGGCCCTGCTGGACGGGTTCATCGAAGGCGCGCGGGCACTCGAGGCCAACGGGGTGCTCGCGATCACGACCGGCTGCGGATTCCTCGCTCTGTTCCAGCGGCAGCTTGCCGAGGCGGTCAGGGTCCCCGTGTTCACCTCCGCGCTCATGATGGTGCCGCTGGTCGCCCGGATGCTCGGGCCCGACCGGGCCGTGGGGATCATGACCGTGGACAGCGCGTCGCTGGGCCCGCGTCACCTGGCGGCGGTGGGGATCACCGAGGAGATTCCGATCGTCATCGCGGGGATGGAGAAGGGCCGCGCGTTCACGCCGGTGCTGCTGGACAACGAGACGGAGCTCGATGTGGACGCCGCCCGCCAGGAGCACGTCGAAGTCGCGCGGGACCTGATCGAGCGGCACCCCGAAGTCGGGGCGATCGTGCTCGAGTGCACGAACATGCCGCCGTACGCGGCGGCGATCCGCGAGACGACCGGGCGCCCCGTCGTCGACATCACGACGCTCATCCGGATGGTGCACGCCGCGCTCGCCCCACCGGCCTACTGACGGGGGCCTCGGTGGAGACCGCGGACGTTCTCATCGTCGGCGCCGGCGTGATCGGCCTCTCGGTCGCCTATCACCTCGCCCGGCGGGCGCCGCTCCGGATCGCCGTCCTCGAGCGCGCCGCGCAGCCCGGCACCGGTGAGACCGCCAAGGCGACCGGGGGCATCCGCCATCAGTTCTCCACCGAGGTGAACGTCCGCCTGACCCAGCTGAGCCTTCCGGCGTTCCAGCGGTTCGAGGAGGAGATGGGCGAGCCGGTAGATCTCGTCCAGCACGGGTACCTGTTCCTCACGACGCGGGAGGACGCCGCTGCGGTGATGCGGGCGGGCGTGGAGCTGCAGCAGCGGCTCGGCGTGCCGTCCCGGTGGGTCACGCCGGCGCAAGTGCGGGATCTCTTTCCGGCCGTGCGGACGGACGACCTGCTCGGAGGGACGTTCTGCCCGCTTGACGGCTCCGCGAGCCCGTACGGCGCGGTGCAGGGCTACCTCCGCCGCTGCCGCGACCTCGGCGTGCACGTGGTGCTGAGCGAGGAGGTCGCGGGGATCGAGGTGCAGGACGGCCGGGTCCGGGGCGTGCGGACGGCGTCCGGCGGGTACGCCGGCCCGGTTGTGGTCAACGCGGCGGGCCCGTACGCCCGAGGGGTGGCGGCGATGGCGGGCGTGGACCTCCCGGTGTCGCCCTTCCGCCGGCAGGTCTTCGTGATGACGCCGCTTCCGGAACTCGGGCGGGGCCGGCCCCTGACGATCGACCTCGACACCGGGTGGTACCTGCACCAGGACCGCGCCGGCGCCCTGTACATGGGCGGCACGGACAAGGACACCCGGCCGGGGGTCGACGAGGTCGTCGACTGGGATGGGTTCGACGCGGTCGCCGAGGCGGCGCTCAGGCGGATTCCTGCGACCGCGGGAGCCCGTGTGGTCCGCGCGTACGCCGGGATCCGGAGCCTCACGCCCGACCACCACGCGATTCTGGGCCCGGTCCCGGGCCTCTCCGGCTTCTACTGCGCCAACGGGTTCAGCGGTCACGGGTTCATGCACGCCCCCGCGGTCGGGCTGCTAATGGCCGAGGAGATCCTGGACGGCGGCGCCAGGACGCTCGATCTGACTCCGCTCCGGATCACCCGCTTTGCCGGCGGCACGCGGGCCGAGGCCGTGGCATTTTGACGGTCCCGTGGGCCCCCGCCCGATGCAGTTCGGCGTCCCTCGGGGGGACATTATGATGTGCTGACGCGGCGCCCCGGCAGCCCGGGGACCGGGAATTTTTCGGCCGATCCGTCGCTATGATATGATAGCCATGTTTGGGGTAAAAGCAGATAGAGAGACGGCCGGCGGGGCGTCGGCCCCCCCGCGCACTTCTCCATCCAGAGGTGTGAATCAATGCATCTGTCGCGCAACTCGCTGAGGCCATGGCTCGCGGGTTTTCTGGTGGCGGCTCTGCTGCTGGCGCCGTTCACGCAGGTCCAGCACGCGGCGGCCGCGGACGGCTCGCTCGTGATCGCTGCCATCCGCGTGCTCGAGCAGCAGTACGTCGATCCGGTGCAGCCGGTCCCGCTCCTGAATGCCGCGATTGCGACGCTGCGGAAGGCGGCCCACCTTGGCGCCGACGCGCTGCCGGACATCGCCCCGGGCACCCCGGAGAGCGAGGCGGCCTCGGCGTTCACCGCGGAGTTCTCGCGGGCGGCCCAGACGCAGGCGCTGCCCGAGACGCAGCTCGCCTACCTGACCACCCAGGGCATGCTGGAGTCGCTGCACGACAGCCACGTATACTTCCTGACGCCGGCGCAGCTCCGCGAAGAGCAGCGGCAGCTCTTCGGCAACCCGGTATTCACCGGCATCGGGGTGACGATCACCCAGCGCAAGGACGCCGGCGGCGTCGGCTGGATCTTCGTCGAGGACGTCTACCCCGGCTCTCCGGCCCGCTCGGCCGGCATCCGCCGGTTCGACAAGATCGTCCAGGTGGACGGCAAGTCCCTCCAGAACATGGACGTCCTCTCCGCGAGTCAGCTGATCCGCGGCCCCGCGGGCTCGACGGCGAACCTCGTCATCCAGCGGAACGCGCAGACGCTGCAGATTCCGGTCGTGCGCGGGCCGATCCGCCTGGCCCCGGTCGAAGGGCAGTGGCTCCGTCCCGGGGTCGCGTACGTGAAGGTCTTCGGCTTCTCTCAGGGCGCCGGCCGCCAGCTCCGGCAGACGCTGGAAGGCCTGGCGACTGAAGGGCCGATTCGCTCGGTCGTCCTGGACCTGCGGGGGAACTCCGGCGGGCTGATCGTCGAGGCGTCGAGCGTCGGCGGCGTCTTCATGCCGCCGCGCACGGTCCTTGCGCGGATCATCGAGCGCGGCCAGGAGCCGAGCACGCTGCGGACGGCGGGGATCCCGGTCCTCCCGCGCACCCCGCTCGTCGTCCTCGTGGACGGGATGAGCGCCTCGGCGTCCGAGATCCTGACGGGCGCATTCAAGGACTACCAGCGGGGCACGATCGTGGGGGAGAAGACTGCGGGTGCGCTCGGCGGGTCGGTCACGGTCCCTCTGCCGGACGGCGGCATGTCCGTGACGGTCGAGCGGATCCTCACCCCGAAGAACGTGCAGGTGGAAGGCGTGGGGATCACCCCGGACGTGGCGGTTATGGTGACGGTTGAGGATATGGAGCGAGGGCAAGACACTCAGCTGGCGGCGGCGCTGCATGCGCTCGGCCAGGCCTGGGTCCGCTCCCTCCTCGCGGCCGCATGAAAAGCGGAGCGTCTACGGCCGGCGGCTAGCTGAGGAGTTCCAGCTCCTCGAGGCGTACGCGCATCGCCGAGGGCGTGACGCTGAACATCCGGGCGAGCGTCACGATCACCTCGTCGATCTCCGCCTCCCGCTGGCGAAGGCCGAGCGCCCGGTAGATCCGCGGCCCGAGCTCAGCGAACCGTCCCCGCACCTTCTCCTCGGGCATCAGGACCTCGGCCGCGAAGGCTTTGGCTTCCCGCTCCTCGGCGCGGCGGCGGGGCTCGGCGACCGCCGGCGCCGCCCCGGGGGCGCTGCTGGCGACCAGCGTACTGTGCTCCAGCATCGCATGGCCGAGTTCCTCGGCGATGACCCAGCGCCGCTCGGCCTCGCTGAGCCGGTCCCGGTTGACGATGATCACGGTGTGGTCGCCGTCCCGGGCGATCGTCCCGCGCTCCCCGGCGGGGAGCGGGCGCTCGCGAACCGGATAGCCGTGCTGCTCGGCGAGCCGGTGGACATCCACCGGGATCTCCCGGATCCCCTCGAGCACGACGCGGGCGCGCGCCCGCGCGCGGGCGACCTGCGGGGTCTTCCCAGGACGGGCTGCGCCCATGAAGGCCCTGAGCGCCTCGAGGTCTTGCTGCGCCTCGGGGGAGAGGGTTCGCGCGTCCGCCTCCAGCTCCACGCTCCCGCACGCCTGGCACAGCCAGGCCGCGGGCGCCTCGCACGTGGAGTCGAAGAACGGCTCCCGCGCCTCCCCGCACTGCTGGCAGTTCCGTACCGTGATCACGGTAGATATGATTGTAGCACAGCCGCGCAAGTCCGCCGCGCCCAGGAGGATTTCGCCGGGGCGTTCGGAAGTAGTC